>CANDFO010000016.1 GCA_947384055.1 uncultured Flavonifractor sp. | reverse complement strand
TCGCCGTACTTGCGGACCTGCTTGGTCAGCTCCCGGCGGCGCTCCTCGGTAAGCTGGGGGAAGGCCAGACGGATCACCCGGCCGTCGTTCTGGGGGTTAATGCCCAGGTCCGAGGTCTGAATAGCCTTCTCAATGGGCTTGAGCAGCTTGCTGTCCCAGGGCTGAATCATCAGGCTCCGGGGGTCGGGCGAGGAGATGGCGGCCACCTGATTGATGGGGGTGGCGGTGCCGTAGTAGTCCACGGAAATCTTATCCAGAACGGCGGCATTGGCCCGCCCAGCCCGGACGCTGGCAAAGTCACTGACCACCACGTCGATGGTCTTCTGCATTTTCTCATCATAGGGCTTGTTGATTTCGTTCATCTCACAGTGCCTCCTTGACAATCGTTCCTATTTTTTCACCCATAACCACCCGCAGGATGTTTTCCGGGTCTTTCAGAGCAAAGAGTACCACGGGAATCTTGTTGTCCATAGACAAGGACGCGGCGGTGGAATCCATTACCTGCAAATGCTGGGCCAGCACATCGTCATAGGTAATGAAATCGTACTTCACAGCGCTGGGGTCCTTCCGTGGGTCCGCACTGTAGACGCCGTCAATGTTTTTCGCCAGCAGAATGGCATCGGCGTCAATCTCCGCCGCCCGGAGCACGGCCGCGGTATCTGTAGAAAAGAAGGGGTTCCCCGTACCGCAGCCGAAGATCACCACCCGGCCCTTTTCCATGTGCCGGATCGCCTTGGAGCGGATATACGGTTCCGCGATGGAACGCATTTCAATGGCGGTCATCACCCGCACATCCACCTTTTTCTGCTCCAGCATATCGGCCACGGCCAGCGCGTTGATCGAGGTAGCCAGCATCCCCATGTGGTCGGCGCGGGTGCGCTCCATCCGGTCGCCGCCGTCCTTCAGTCCCCGCCAGAAGTTGCCGCCGCCTACCACAATTCCCACCTGCACACCCATGTCCACACATTTTTTAATCACATCGCAGACACTGCCGATCACATCAAAATCCAGTCCGCGGCTGGCCTCACCCGCCAGAGCCTCACCGCTGACCTTCAGCAGCACCCGCTTATAATACGGCTCGCTCATAGTCCCAACCCCTTTAAAGTGGAATTCTGTCTCCCCTATTCTAATATAAATCCGCTCATATTGCAATCATTACCGGCAGAATATTTGTACCCATTTCCAGCACTCAGGATACCGGCGCCGCCCTGCGCACAGTTTCAGCTCTAACCGTGATTCCCAGGCCCTCCGGCGTCATTAAGATAAAGCAATGCCCGCTGAAATGCAGGTAGCCTTTCAGCGGGCATTATCCTCTGTGTTCCGTATCTCAATGTGTGCCTGCCGCAGAGGATTTAACGCGGTCAAGGCGCCCGCAGGGAGACACCGAACAGATTCCGGGGCAGGTTTACTTAATGTTGCCCTGATAGTTCACCGTTATGGACACGGCGGGCTCCGCGGTGGTGTCGTTGGATACGGTGATCGTGCCGTCGAACAGGCTTTTCACCAGAGCCTTGTAGTCGGCCTCACTGAACCCGTCGCCCCACTGGGTGGAGGCGGGAATCTGCACATAGTTGGCGGTGGGATCATCACCGGACACCATGCCGAGGGTCTCGATCTTGCCCGCGTACTTGCTCCAGTTGTTGTTGTTAATCACATCGTCCAGCGTATCCATTACAGTGGGAGCCAGGCCCTTCATGGCGGAGGTCACGGTCATGCCCTCCCCATACTTGTCAATGATAGGCGCCTGGTCCACGTCCACGCCGATGAGCTTGCCGCCCACCTTGGCGGCCGCTTCACAGGCAGAGGTATAAATGCTGCCGCCGGCGGCAAAGACGATCTCCACGTTACTGGTGCTGTACCAGGTATCCATGTAGGCGGTGATGTCGCCATCGCCCCAGAACTGGTTGCCGTAGGCGTATTCCACGGTCACATCGCCGGACACGCCCAGCTCGACGGCCGCGGCGTCAACGCCCTGCACAAAGCCGTAGCCGTAGCGGACCACAGCGGGAACCGCCATGCCGCCCAGGAAGCCCAGATGACGATAGCCCAGCTTCACAGCGGCGTAGCCGGCCATATAGCCGCTGAGCTCTTCCTGATAGACTGCGCAGTACACGTTCTCGGCGTGATAGTACTCAGTCACATCCCAGTTGCCGGGATTGTAATCGTACTCCTTGCCGGCCTTGGTCACGCCCGCCTCCAGGATATCGCCGGCGGCCACATCCAGAGCGATGAACTTCACGTCGGGATAGTTCCCGGCCGCCTCTACGATGGTGCCGCCAAAGGCATAGCCGGGCATGACGATGACGTTGTACCCGTCGGCAACGGCGGCGTCCACCATGGCCACACGCTCAGGGGTGGAGTCTCCGTTGGGCTTGTAATAGTTGAAGTCCAGGTTGTTCTCTTTGCAGAACGCCTGGCAAGCCTCATAGGTGGTCTGGTTAAAGGATTCGTCGGTGATGTCGCCGTAGTCGGTGATCATAGCCACGCGGGAATCCGCGGTGGAGCCCTTGGAATCGCCGTTTCCGCAGGCCGCCAGCGCAAAGACCATTGCAAGGGACAGGAGCAGTGCAGTCAGTTTCTTTGCTGTTTTCAATGTAATCTACCTTCCTTTCAGAAAAACTGCCCAGTTTGGTCCAGACACCCGTTGTCCTCTCCTCCCTGAGCTGCGCCCCTATTATACCCTATCAATCTGCAAAGAGCAACCGCATTTTTGCTTTTAGCGCTCTTTTTTTACAGGTTGGTTACATTTGCCCTCCGGCAGAGAGGATTTCGTGTCAATTTTACCGTTTCATGGAAAGCGCGCCGCAGAAGCAAGCTTCTGCGGCGCACCCACATAGTTTCTAAGAGCCTGTTTAGAATTTCCAAGCGTGCCGGATGAACCGGGATTTTTTTGCCCAGCAAGGAAAAAAGCGCAGGAATACTGGATGTATTCCGAGCATTTTTGACGCAGCCGGGCGAAATAAGACCGGTCCAGACGGTGTGCCTGGAGATTTTGAACAGGCTCTAAGGAAGCGTGTAATACCGTGTCCTGCGGAAAAGCTGGAGCCGCAAGAGTTTAACGGTTGAACTCAAGGCTTAACAGCCCTGGGGCGCCTCGTCTTTCACCAGCTTCACAATGGCGGAAGTCCCCAGCCGATCCGCGCCCAGGGCGATAAACTCCTCCGCGTCCTGAAGGGTGCGGATTCCTCCGGCAGCTTTGACCTTTACCCCGGGACCGACATGGGCCTTGAAGAGGGCCACATCCTCCCGGGTGGCTCCTCCGGTGGAGAAGCCGGTGGAGGTCTTGATATAGTCCGCCCCCGCCTGCGTCACCAGCTGGCAGAGCTTGATCTTTTCCTCCTCCGTCAGCAGGCAGGCCTCCACAATTACCTTTAGAATCCGCCCCTGGCAGGAGGTCTTGACCGCACGGAGCTCCTCCAGAATGTCGTCCCACCGCCCGTCCTTCACCCAGCCGATGTTGACCACCATGTCGATCTCATCGGCGCCGCACCGGATGGCGTCCTCGGTCTCAAAAACCTTTACCTCAGTGGTGGCATAGCCGTTGGGAAAGCCAATGACGGTGCAGATTTTCAGGTCGTTGCCCACATACTCCGCCGCCTGCCGCACATAGGCCGGCGGAATGCACACGCTGGCGCACTCATAGTTCCTTCCGTCGTCGCAGACCTCCTTGATCTGCTGCCAGGTGGCCTCCTGCTTCAGCAGCGTATGGTCACAGCGGGAGAGAATTTCCTTGACATCCATACATACCGCCCCTTTCTCACTTCACGGTGATGAGTTCATAGCTTCTGGTGCCTATGCCCAGCTTTTCGCAGTGCTCCAGACATACCCGCCAGTCGGTGTTGGGCATGCTGTTGGTAAAATGGTCGTGGTGGTCGCAGAAGTCCTCTCTGTGCATCTCCTCGTCCAGGGCCGAGCCCGGCAGAGGTGTCTGCCGCAGGCAGGCGTCGGCGCAGGCCTGGTCCAGGGCCACCGGGTCAAAGGAGGCAAACATACCCACATCCGGCAGCATGGGCACGTCGTTCTCCCCGTGGCAGTCGCAGTAGGGGGACACGTCGATGACCAGACTGATGTGGAACTGCGGCCGTCCGTCCACCACCGCCTTGGTGTATTCGGCCATACGGCATCCCAGCTCCTCAACGGCGCAGTCGTAGTCCGGCTGGATGGCGTCCGGATTGCAGACGGCGATACAGCGTCCGCAGCCCACGCATTTATTGTGGTCGATGGAGGCTTTCCGGGCCGCATCATAGGAAATGGCGCCGTGGGCGCACTGGGAGGCGCATCTGCGGCAGCCGATGCAGTGCCTCTGGTCCACTGTGGGCTTCCCCGCCGCGTGCTGCTCCATCTTCCCCCGGCGGCTCCCGCAGCCCATGCCGATGTTTTTCACCGCGCCGCCGAAGCCGGTCTGCTCATGACCTTTAAAATGGCTCAGGGAGATCAGGACGTCGGCCTCCATCACAGCCTTGCCGATTTTGGCGGTCTGGATATGCTCCGCCCCTGCCACCGGCACCTCCACGTCGTCATTCCCCCGCAGACCGTCGGCAATGATCACCTGACATCCGGTGCTCATGGGGAAAAAGCCGTTTTCATAGGCGGCGTCCAGATGCTCCAGCGCGTTCTTCCGCCGTCCCGGATAGAGGGTATTGCAGTCGGTGAGGAAGGGAATTCCCCCCAGCTCTTTCACCACGTCCGCCACCGCCTTGGCGTAGTTGGGACGCAGGAAGGCCAGATTGCCCGGCTCCCCAAAGTGCATTTTTATGGCGGTGAGCTTTCCCTCAAAATTGATCTGCCCGATGCCCGCCTCTCGCATGAGTTTCTGGAGCTTTTGCAGCAGATTCTTCCCCGGCTCGCACCGGAGGTCTGAAAAGTATACCTTCGCCGCTTCCATCCCGTATTCCTCCTATTTCTTTCCGTCATATTCGCCGGTCTCCTCCGGTCCGCCGCCGGGCAGCAGGTGGTTCACGGCTACCGCCACAACGACGCCCACCAGAGTCTCACCGATACGCAGAATGGTATACCAGTAGCGGTCCGCCCCGCTGTGGTTGAGCACCACCACGCACAAAACCACACAGCCGATGGAGCAGGCCGCCGGACGGCGGAGCAGATTACACAGCCAGATGGTACCCACCACACCCAGTCCCAGCAGCAGTCCTGTAGCCGCCGGCTGTCCCAGCCAGTCGTCCAGGGGGAGCAGCAGCAGTCCCACAACGCCGCCCAGCAGGGTGCCGATCACCCGGGACACCCCCTGCCGCACGCTCTGTTCAATGGAGCTCTGCATGCAGATAACCGCGGCAATGCAGGCATAAAACGGACTTAACAGCCCGTCCGCTCCGCCCTCCAGAAATCGCAGCGGAAAAAAGAGAAAAAAGCACGCCGCCACTGCCACAGCGGTTTTGACAGTGCGCATTCCCACTTTAGGCAGACGGTTCACGGGCTTCCCCTCCTCTCCGGCTTCATTCGTCAAAAGGGCAGGTTCAGCCCGCCGGTCAGCCCCTGCATGGCGGAGGCGGAATCACTCTCCGCCGCCCGCAGCGCCTCGTTCACCGCCGCCACGATCATGTCCTGAAGTATCTCCACATCCTCCGGGTCCACCGCATCCGGATCAATGCGGAGGGACTCCAGCACCCGCTTCCCCGTCACCGTGGCGGAGACCGCGCCGCCCCCCGCGGCGGCGGTATAGGTCTTGGCCTCCAGCTCCTGCTGCATCCGCATCATGTCCTGCTGCATCTTCTGAACCTGCTTCATCATGCCGGCGTTCATGCCGCCGCCCATGGGCATGCCACCCCTGCCACGGCTGTTAAATCCCTTTGCCATTTGTCTCTCCCCTATTCCTGAATGATGATATTGTCAAACTGAGCCCCAAACGCCATCAGGTCGTCCAGCTTATCCCGGTCCGCCGGGGCGGAGGCTTTCCGCCCGGCTGCCTGCGCCGCCGGGGGCTTCCCCACCGAAATCATACAGCGGAGAGGCCTTCCGGCCATGGCGGAGGCCACGCCGCCCACAGTCTCCAGAATGGCGGGCTTGCCAATCATGCTTTTTACAAAATCCGATTCCGCCCACAGGTTCAGCGTGTCTCCCTCCAGCCGCCCCTGAACCATCGCCGGATTATTTAAAAAGGTATACTCCCCCATGGGCACCTTTCCCCGCAGGGCGGCCGTCAGCTCCGGCCAGATGTCCTCCGCCAGGAGCGCGCTCCCGGATGTCCGGGCAGGCGCGGCGTCTCCGCCGGGATTTCTCTCCGCCTTCGGCTCCGCCAAAGACGGCGCATGGGGAACCGCGGGGACCTCCGGCTCTTCCGGCAGAGGTGGGCGCTCCTCTTCCCAGGGGGGGCGGTCCTCCTCCGGCTCCCTTCTGCTCTCCGCAGGTATGGGGGACACAACCCCCGCGGAAAGCGGAGCCGGTACGGAAGCGGAGGACGGCGCGGGCCGGCCCCCCCCTGCCAGCAGCTCCTCCACCCGGGCCAGGCGGACATTCAGCCCCGTCGCGCTCTCGTCCAGCGCGGGGTCGCACAGGCGGATCAGGCAGAGCTCCACATCGGTGCGGCGGCTGCCGCTGCGGGACAGCCCGGCCGCTGTCTGCTGGAGCAGGCTCAGCACCTGAACCAGCCGCTGGGTCTGAAATAGGTTGGACAGCCGCCGGAGCGTATTCTCGTCATAGCCGCCGTTGAGGAGGGCCGCCCCCCCCTGGGGCGCCGTCCTGCGGACCAGCAGGTCCCGGGCCAGGGCGGACAGCTCATTGAGTAGACTGCCCACATCCTTGCCCGCGCCATAGAGCCGGGCCAAGGTCTCCAGGGCGGCGGCGGTATCTCCCGCCCCAATCTGCTCCATCAATCGCCCGGTCTCCAGATTTCCGGCCAGCCCTAAGGCATCCAGCACCTCTCGCTCCCCGATGGAGCCGGTGGAGCCGGCGCACTGGTCCAGCAGCGACAGGGCGTCCCGCATTCCCCCGTCGGCCAGCCGCGCCAGCAGAGCCGCTCCCTCCCGGGTCAGCCCCAGTCCCTCCTGCTCCGCCACATAGGTCAGCCGCCCGGAGATCTCCCCGGCCAGAATGCGCTTAAAGGCAAACTGCTGACACCGGGACTTGATGGTGGCCGGAACCTTATGGAGCTCCGTGGTGGCCAGAATAAACATCAGATGGGCCGGGGGCTCCTCCAAAATTTTCAACAGGGCATTAAAGGCGGCTGTGGAAAGCATGTGGACCTCGTCCACGATGTACACCCGCTTCCGGACGGCAGCGGGTGTGTAGACCGCCTCGTCCCGCAGGGCGCGGACCTGGTCTACACCATTGTTGGAGGCGGCGTCCAGCTCCAGCACATCCAGAATGGAGCCGCTCTCGATCCCCCGGCAGGCGGGGCACTCGTTGCAGGGGTTGCCGTCCACCGGATGCTCACAGTTCACCGCCCGGGCCAGAATCTTGGCGCAGCTGGTCTTGCCGGTGCCCCGCGTGCCGGTGAACAGGTAGGCATGGGACAGCCGTCCGGACGCCACCTGGCGTCTGAGCGTCTCGGTGATGTGCCCCTGTCCCACCACATCGTCAAAGGTACGGGGCCTCCATTTGCGGTACAGGGCCTGATACAAAGCCGTCACCTCGCAGTCATTCCATGAAAAAAACAGAGCGGAGCGCCCTCCGCCCCGCAACTGTTCAAAAGCGGCAGGTCCGCTTCCGGACTTCCTCCGCCCGGCGGGACCTGCCCGCCTGCGGGCTCCTCTCCAAAACGAAATATACCGTTTCCCGGAGAAGCCCGGGCCTTCCGGCGCATGGCAGGACCGCACACCGGCCTTTGAAAGCCCTGCTATGCCCGTTACCCCGGCAGCCGGCTCAGGAACGGGAACCCCGCGGCACAGGCCGCGGTCCGCTTAGTGCTGCTCGGTTCCCCGCCTGACACGGTTCACGGGGCGGCCTTGCGCGGGACCGGTCCATCATCGCTGCTTACCGGGGTCAGACAGCACAGCAGAGTTCCGGGGGCCGGGATTCATCCCTGCTACAGCGGGTTGCAGGTACAGGGCACCGCTAACTCCCCGACTAGTGCGGCCTTGCCTTGCGCCGGAAGATTTTCTATATCATACATCAGTTTGCCTCAATTGGCAATATTCTATTTTCGTTTTTTGAAAAATTATAAAGTGCTCCGTTCTGCGGCGGCGGGCCCCTGAACCGGCGTTCTGGGATTAAAGGTCACGCAGGCGCAGAACGTCCCCTCCGACCACCAGAACCGGGCGTCGCCGTCATAGCGCCCGGCGATCATCCGCACCGACTCCGTCCCCAGGCCAAGGCCGCTGCGCTTGCCGGAGCGCAGCCGTTTCCCTTCCCACGCCGGAGCACGGGGGCAGGTATTGTCCACCGCCAGCGTGAGAAGGGCGGGTCCCGACTGCCGGATATTTACCTGAATCAATCCGCCCTCCGTCAGGGTCCCGCACGCCTCCACCGCGTTCTCCAGCAGGTTGCCCAGTACAACGCACAGCTCCGGCTCGGGAATGACGGTGCTCTCCTCCATCCGTACATAGATGTCCATCTGAACCTGCATACCCGCCGCTTTCTCCGCATAATGGCGCAGTACCGCGTCCACCGCGTAGTTTTTGCTGTACGTGCGCACTGTATCCGGCGGTATGCTCTTTTGGTAGGAGGCCATATAGCTGTTCAGCGCGTCCCAGTCCCTGCGCTCCATGCACCTTTGAATCACCGTAAGGTGCTGGCGCAGGTCGTGGCGGGCCCGGCGGGTCTCCTCAATGCTCCGCTGGAGGGACTCATACTGGGAGGACTGGATCTGCAAATACTGGTTCTCCCGCTGCAGCCGCATATTGGCGCCCATCTGCCGGGCCATGAGATAAAACATGAAATAAAGCAGGACCATCAGCACCATCAGCACCAGTGTAATCGAAGGATACAGGAGCATCATCCGGCCCACGTAAAGATTTTGATAGTCCGCCGGCCGGATCAGCAGGTGCACCCCCACAAACACCACCGGCAGCACCCAAAATATGTACCACGTGCCGGGCATCTCAATTTCATCCAGCAGCCAGCGGGCGGCGTGGGTGGCCGGATACCACCCCAGACCCAGCAAAACCCAGTTCAGCAGGCAGAGGATGCACGCTCCCTCCAGAGTGAGCCCCGGCAGAGTGCTCTCCGGCGCAAGGAGCGCGTCGGCGGCTGTCGCCATATTCAGCGCGCCCGCCTGCACCCCGCACACCGCCAGCAGTACGCTCATTGATTTCCAGCCGGGGAGGTCCACAATCCGCCGGAGCAGCAGTCCAAAGCCCAGCACGGAGAGCGGCAGCCACAGCCGGACAGCTCCGCTCAGTGTGCCGCACACAATGCCGCCCGATACCGCCCATACCGCCAGGAGCGGAATCCCCCACAGGAGAAGCGCCCGCCGTTTCCACCGCAGATGGTCCTCCATAGGCAGCAGGCAGAGAATGACGCCCGGTACAGCGGACGACAGTTCCAGTGCAGCCCGGCCCACGTCCGTGTTCAGCATGGCACATCCGCCCCCTCTTTGGGGCGTTTCTGCCCCTTCCATACTGATCTTAGCACAAAAAACCGGGGCAGTCAAACCGCGGTCCTTTCTCCGTTTCCGGGCTCTTCTTTCTGTCAGTACGGCGTCCAAACGCTTGCAGGGGCGTGTACCTTCCCTGTGGCGACACAGAGCAGGCCATTCGGCTACCGCCGTTCCCGGGTTTTGATATAGAGCCAATCCCAAAAGCGGCCGCGCACCCGCGCCCGGCTGGAGGAGCCGATGGGCACCAGCTCTCCGTCTACCATGCGGAAGCTGCTGCCCTCCATTCCCTGCACATGGTTCAGGTTTACCAGATAGCTGCGGTGGCAGCGCAGAAAATCCGCGCTGTCCACCGCGGCCTCCAGGTCGTCCAGCCCCCGCCGCGTATACAGGCACTTGCCCCCGGTGCAGTGGATACAGGCCCGGTGGTCTAAAATCTCAATATATTGAATAGACGCCAGCGGAATCCGCCGCTCTTCCCACTCCGCGTAAACGCACAGGCAGCGCAGCGTCTCCGCCCGGCGCTCCATGCACCAGTCCAGCGCCCGACCCACCTCCTCCTGCCGAAAGGGTTTCACCAGGTAATCCGAGGCCTGCACCTCAAAGCTGTCCACTCCGTGCTCCAGGCTGGTGGTGGCAAAGATAATGGCCACGTCCTCATCCCGTTTTCGAAGCTGGCGGGCCGCTTCCATTCCGGACAGGCCGGGCATATAGATATCCAAAAACAGCACATGGAGCCGGCCCGGCTCCTGGACGGCCTCCAGCAGCTCCTCCCCGCTGGAAAACAGCTTCAGGCGGACCGGAACACCCAAGGTCCGGCAGTGAGCCCGGACCATGCCGGCCAGAGCGGTACGCTCTTCGTTCAAATCGTCACATATGCCGATAATAAGCTCTTCCATACTCCTCCGCCTGCTTTCATGTGGGCGCCGCGCCCTTTCGCAGGGCGCAGAACTGCGCCCACGTCTGCAAAAATGCCGACTTGCTCCCCCGCCCCAGCGGAATCCCGGTTCCGTCAGACATATACAGCTGTTTTCCGTCCACCCGCATCACATGGTTCAGATTGACCAGATAGCTGCGCTGGCAGCGGGCGAATACCCCGCCGGGCATCCGCTGCTCCAGCTCGGACAGGGGCTCCCGGACAAAGATGGCGTCCTTGGAGCTGTGGAGCACACACCCCCTCCGCCCGCTCTCCACCCAGAGCACCTGGCACAGGGGCAGCTTCAGCCGCACCCGCTCACACAGCAGCTCCACCCGGTCCAGGGCAGGCCACCACAGCTGGACGCACCGTTCCAGGGCCCGCTCCAGGGCCTCCATGCCAAAGGGCTTCTGCAAAAAACCCGTGGGGTGGAGGGCATAGCTGTCAATGGCCTTCCGGGGGTCGGAGGAGCAGAGAAACAGCGCCCAGGAGCGCGGTCCGCCCCTCCTGTCAGAGCGGGCGCGCCTCTTTCCCCATCCAGGTCCCAGAACAAAACGGCCGCCTCTTCCGGCGCATATCCCTCCGCCCCATTCCAGAGCTCCACCTCTGCCGACGCGCAGAACAGCTCCATCCAGACCCGGAGGAGCCGGTTCAGCTCCGCCGCGTCCTCCGGCGTACTCATCCGCACAATAAACCGCATCGCTTACCTCAGTCCCCCTCTGCTCCTCCGCCCCCGCGGGCGGCTCAGCCGCCGCTCAGCAGCTTTAAAAAGCGCAGGCCGCCCTTGGTCTGCTTCGCCTTGTTCTCATTGACCGCGCCCATCATCCGATTGCCCAGTGAAATTGCGTTTTTTCCTATTCCTCTGGCTCCGGCTTCCCCTCTCAGCCGCAGCTTATCCGCATAGCGCATCTGTTCCGCATCCTGGCCCGTCTGCGCCTTGATATCGGCGTCCTGCTCGGCAATGCCGTGGTCCGCCAGCTCCGGACTCAGGCCCCGCAGAACCATGCCGTTCATAATCATGCCTTCCGCCAGGTCCCGTTTTCCCTGATAATGGGCCGAACCCGCCAGCCCTTCTACACCGGCGTTCAGAATCTCCATCATGCCCGCGTCCGATTTGACCCTTCCGCCGGCGTAATCCAGGGCGTCGTCCACCGTCTCCGGGGTATAGTTCTTCGCGATATCCTCAACCATTCCCTCAGGAAGGTTTGCCCGCATTACTTTGTCATAGCTGGCCCGCTCCCCGCTGGAGTTATCCCGTATGACGCCGCTGTACATGGACTCATAGGAGTCGTTGTCATACTTCGCCACCCGCTGCTTCATGTTTTTTACATAGTCCTGGAGGACCGCCTTCTTCATGGCGCCCCCCTGAAGCTCCTCCTTGCTGGCCTTCCCTGTCAGCATCCCCAGGGCGGCGCTCTCCGGGGACAGGTAGTTTTTCTTCGTCACGCTCTCCGACGCGCCCTGCCCCCGGATGCCATAGCCCCCTCCCTCCAGGGCCTGAACCGACTCGTGGGACACCAGAGTGGGCTCGGAGATCTCCATCTTTTTCTCCCATGGCTTTCTGGCCTGCATGGGGCCGGCGGCCGCCGTCACCGCGGAGGACGACAGCGGGGCCACCGGGCCGGAATAGACGCTCTCTCCAGCGGCGGCCATGGCCCCCTCCCGGTCGGCCCGCGCCTCCAGGGAGCGGTCCCGGAGGAAGCCGCTTCCCCGCACCTCTCCCCGGGCCTGGCTGACCACGTGGCTGAGCTCGTGGCCCAGCAGAGCCTGCCCCCCGGCGGAGGCGAAGTCAAGCTCACCCGGGGCAAAGCCGATTCTGTGGCCCACAGTCATGGCCTGGGCTCCGGCGTCGGCCACCGCCTGACTCTCGTAGAGCTCCACGCCGGACAGGTCCGCGCCGAAGGCCCCCTCCATCTTCTCCCGGATGGCCTGGGGCAGGTCTACCTTGTGTCCCATGGTCTGGGTGTCGGGGGCCTCCGCTCCGGTCATCAGGGCGGTCATGGACTGTCCGCCGGCCAGCACGTCCCGGCGGGCCTGCCTGGGGGCCGGAGACTCCTGTTCCGCCCGGCGGCGGGCGGCGTATGTATGAGACATTACGATTCCTCCTTATGGCTTATTTCAGATTTACTGCTCAACAGCCCGCGCTCCGCCGGCAGCAGGCGGAACGTGGTGTGCTCTTCATAGGCGGCATAGCGCTCTCCCATCAGCCGGAGGGCCAGCCGCTCCGTCCGGGGGTCCAGAGCGGAGAAATAAAAGGTGTAATCTCCGCCCCGGCGGTAGCGGCAGCGGCTGAGCACCTCCCACAGCAGCAGGAGAAATGCCGTGGGCGGGGCCTCCCGTCCGCTGACGGCGGACAGCAGCGTAAACCCGCCGACCCCCTCCTCCGCCAGCTGATAGGCCAGCACCCGGCCTTCCCGGACCAGAGCGGCCGACAGGCCGGGGTCTGTCCGCTCCCGCCGGCGGCTCCACCGCAGGAACTCCGGCACCTGCTCCGCCTGCTCCATGGCCTCCAGCGCCGCCGCCGGCACCTCCTCCAGCCCGCATATTCCCGCCGGCGTCCGGTAGCGGGGGGAGAATGCCCGCCGCAACAGCTTTTCCCGCCGGAAATCCGCGCTCTGTACCGCAAATACTTTGGAACGGGTCTGCGGCAGGAAAAAGCCCCGGCTCACCAGCAGAATATCCATGGCCAGCAGCTGTTCCCCTTCCAGCACATAGTCCGCGCTGACCCGGGCCGCTCCCCGGGCGTCCATCTGCTCCAAAAGGGCGTCCAGCAGAGCCTTTCCCACCCCCCGGCGCCGGGCGGCCTCATCCACAAACAGACCGGTCAGCTCTGCGCCGTCCTCCGTCACGCAGGCGGCGGCCGCTCCGCAGGAATTCCGCCCCGTCACAGCCCCCAGCGCTAGCAGGCCCGGGTCTTCCCGTTCCAGAAGGGCGGCGGTCCCCGGCAGCAGATAGGGCCGGAAGCCGGGCAGCTCCCGCCGGTTCAGTGTGCGTATGCTGAGCTCCATCTCTTCTGCCTCCTCCCGGAAAAGCTCACCCGGCGGGGAGGCTTTTCTGAATGGTTAAAATATTTTTCCCGTCTTCATAGGTATAATCCACGGCGTCCATGCTCTTCTTTACCATCAAAATCCCCAGACCGCCGATGTCCCGCTCCTCGGCGGAGAGTGTGGTATCCGCGTCCTGCTTCTCCAGCGGGTTGAAGGGCTTGCCGTTGTCCAGAAACTGCACCGTCACCTGCACCGGGTCTCCCCCCACGCCGCACCGGACGGTGGCCTCCCCACTCCGCTCCGGATAGGCGTAGTGGGCGATGTTCACAAAAATTTCCTCTACCGCCACATCCAGCTGGAATTTTACCCGGCCGGAACAGCCGCACCGTTCCAGCTCCCCGTCCACAAAGGCCAGAACCCCGTCCAGTTCCTCCAGCTCCGCCCGAAAAATCCGCTCAGCCATGCTCCTCTCCTCCCTTTCCCCGATATTCTAACCCCAGCATTGTAATATCGTCAAACTGTTCCGCCTCTCCCACAAATTTGTCCAGACAGCTCTTCAGCTCTGTCAGCAGCGCCTTCACCGGCAGTTCCCGCCGCTCGTTCAGGGCGGCCTGGAGCCGTGCCTCGCCGAAGAGCTCCAGCCCGCTGTTTGTGGCCTCCGTAACGCCGTCGGTATAGAGGAACAGACGGTCTCCCGCCTCCAGGGTCAGGCGGTTCTCCCGATAGCGCACCCCCTCCATGCCCGCCAGCACAAATCCCGGACGGCTTTTCAGCCATTCAAAGCTGCCGCCCGCCCGCTTCAGCAGCGGAGGATTGTGTCCCGCGTTTACATAGACAAACTCCCCTGTGCTCAGCTCCAGCACTCCCATCCAGGCGGTGACAAAAAGTCCGGCGTCATTGCCTTCGCACAGCTGCACATTGGCGTTGGTAAATACGTCCCCCGGTCTCTCCCGGTTCTGGGCGTGGTTTTTGATCAGCGTTTTGGCGATTACCATAAACAGCGCCGCGGGAACCCCCTTGCCGGACACGTCCGCCGCCACCACCGCCAGGTG
Organism: uncultured Flavonifractor sp.; assembly: GCA_947384055.1. Lineage (GTDB taxonomy): Bacteria > Bacillota > Clostridia > Oscillospirales > Oscillospiraceae > CANAAV01. The sequence continues at coordinate 27,765 of CANDFO010000016.1, read as the reverse complement.
GTCGTCGTCCACCAGGAAGAAGTCATAGAAATCGCCGCCCACCTCTTTGGCCGGGTCCATCGTGGCGTAAATATCGAACTCCGGCCGCTCCGGAAAGGCCGGGAAAAGCCGGGGCAACATGTCCGCCTGAATCTGAGTGGCTACGTTCAGCTCCGCTCCGATGCGCTCCTTCTCCGCGGTAATGGTCATCAGACTGCGGATATAGGTGATCATATCCTCTTCCATCCTGCGAAAGGCGTCCGCCAGCTGCTCCAGCTCATCCCCGGTGCGGATTTCCGGCACATTGGCCGCCGCGGTCCCCTGGGAGAGGGTCTCCTCATTGTTCTGAATGAAGTCTCCGGTGGCCTGGGTCAGCAGCTCCAGCGGCCGGAGCACCTGACGGCGGAGGATCAGCAGAAATAGGACGATAAAGCCCGCCGTCAGCACCGCCATCAGCGCCGCCAGCGCAATCAGAAAGGTCTGCCGGGTGTTCATTACCTCCGTCATGCTGATGTCCGCCATCACATACCCGGCCATGGAGCCGTCCTGATGGAGCACCGGGGTCATGGCCGTCATCAGCCAGCCGAAGCCCTCGTCCCGCTGGATGATGGGCTCCACCTCCGCCCCCGCCAGGAGCCGGTCCAGGTTCTCTGCGAAGGCCCCCACCAGGTCTACATAGGTGCCCAGGGCGCAGTACCCGCCGTCATAGTAGGCGCCCCCCTCCCCGGTCTCCATGTCTGAGTCGAACAGAAAAGTGACGCCCACCCCGTGGGGCCGCACCACATAGAGATATTCCACCTGGTTGCTCTCCACCAGGTCGTGGATGAATCTCTGCGTCCGGTAGTAGTTCTCGTCCATCTCCCCGTCCTCATAGTAGCGGTCCAGCTCCTCCGGGTCCAGCTGGCTGGCCAGGGTGCGGACCAGGTTGGTCCCCAGACGGTTGTAATAGTCCATCATGGAGGCGCTGAAGGTCCGGTAGCTCACTGCCACCGCCGTCACCCCCAGCACCGCGCCCATCACCACAATCAGGGCCGCAAGTTTTTTCCCGATTCCCCGTTTCATCCCCGTCTCTCCCTCTCCTCCGGTGCCAGGGCCTCCAGGCGTTTCACCACCGTTATAGTGTCCATGCCCGCCTCGTGCTCCGCCAGCACCCGGTCACAGTGTTGCAGGATAAAGTCCGCCGCGTGGCGGGCCGCCTCCCCGTCCAGGCGCTCCAGGGGATTGGCCCCGCCCGTATCCCCTTTCAGCCGCAGAACCACCAGCCTCTCCCCGGCGGGAACAGCGCACTCGGCCATAAAGCGCCCCTGGCCCCCTGCCTGCCGGCAGCACAGGGCAAAGAGCTCCTCGGCCACCACCATCAGCACCGCCATGCTCCGGCCCTCTATATCGTTGGCCTCCAGCTGGCCCCGCAGAAATTCCAGCAGCTTCCGGCTTCCCGTTCCGTCCGCCGTCACCAGGCAGTGGGCCTGGGCCCTGTCCCGGCGGCGGTACTCCAGGGCCAGCAGCGCATAGCCTCCCACCTGGTCCAGGCGGTCCGCATAGGCGCCTCCTGCGTCGCCCACCTCCCGCAGCTGCTTCTCCAGCGCCCCGCTCCTGCTCTCGTTGAGGGCCCGGCGCAGCCGCTCCCTGGCAAAGGGGCGCCCCTCCCCGTCCTCAATCTCATCCAGCCCCCGGGTATGGAAAAAGATCCGGTCGCCCTGGCAGAGCTCCAGCTCCTGGGCCTGATAGACCACGTTTTCGCTCTGCCCCAAAGGGGCGTAGGACAGAGTGCGCATCCACTCATACCGGTCCTGGCCGCGCATCAGCAGGGGGTCCTGCTGTCCCGCATTGATGCAGGTAAACCGCCCCGTGGCCCCGTCCAGCAGTCCCACCAGCACATTCAGATACAGCCCGCCGCCCAGCTCGTGGAGCTGGCGGTTGGCAGCGGTCATGGCCTCTTCCAGGGACACTCCGGAGCTCACCTGACTTTTAACGGCCGTCTGCGCCATGACGGTAAACAGCGCCTCGGGAATGCCGCCGCCGGGGACCTCTCCCACCAGCACGCACAGGCGGTCCCGGTCCAGCAGAAAATAGTCGTAGAAGCTGCACGCCATCTCCCGCCCCTGGTAGATCCGCCCCTGCACCCGGAAGGGCCGCCCCTCCTGTCGGGGCAGCTCCTTGGGCAGCACCGACAGGTTCAGCTGATTGGCCAGCTGAAGCTCCCCCGCCAGGCGCTGCTCCCGCACGGCCAGCTCTTTCTGCTCCCGGTTGTTCTGCTCAATCTCTGAGAGCATTCTGCGGAAGGCCTCCGCCAGGGTGCGCAGCTCGTCGTCTCCCCGGAGCTCCAGAGCGGTGAAGGCCGCCGGATTTCCGCCGCCCTTATAGGCCTCCGCCGCCGCCGTCAGCCGCTGCACCGGCTGAATAAAGCCCCGCCGGATCAGCAGCAGATAGGCCACCAGAAATATCAGCGTCAGCACCGCCAGCAGGCCTCCGGTATACAGCAGAAAATGCTGCTGCTCCTGGCTGACCTCCCCCATGCTGATGTCCACCATCACATATCCGGCCATGGAGCCGTCCTCCCGGAGCACCGGGGTCATGGCGGTCATCAGCCAGCCGAACCCCTCATCCCGCTGGACGATGGGGGCCACCGGCTCCCCGGACAAAAGCAGCTCCAGATTGTCCGCAAAGGCCCCCACCAGGTCCACATAGGTGCCTAATGCGCAATAGCCCCCGTCATAGTAGTCGCCGTTCTCTCCCGGCGCCATATCCGAATCAAACAGGAAGGTGACGCCCACCCCATGAGGCCGCACAACGTAGAGATACTGCACCTGATTGGCCTCTACCAGGTCCAGGATGAAATTCTGAATTTCATAGTACCGCTCATCCATCACCCCGGTCTCATAATAGCGGTCCAGCTCCTCCGGGTCCACCTGGCTGGCCAGCGTCTGGCTGACACTGCGGCCGATGCGCTCATAAAACGCCGTGGTGCGCTCCCGATAGGTCCGGTAGCTCACCAGCAGGGCTGTGGCGCAGAGGATCACGCTCATGACCAGGAGCATCACCACAATCTTTTTTCCCAGGGTGAATCTCAGCTTCCGCTTCATGCCCGCACCCTCTCCTTTCCACTTGCCGCAAATGCGGAAAATCCGCTTCCGCCCAAGGACTATACCCGCACCACCAGCGTGTTGAAGCCCGCGTACCGGCGGTAGAAAAATTCCTTTGCCTTGCGCTTGATCATCTTGATGCCGATGGCGTCCAGCCCCGTCTCCTGCTCCAGGCTGATGTCCTCGGTATCCATCTCAAAGGGGTTGAAGGCTTCCGCGTTGTCCCGCACGTGGATGGTCACGGTTCCGTCCTCGTGGGGCACCACCGTCAGCTGGATATACCCCTCCGTCTGGGAGAAGGCCCGGGTCATGATGGCCCCGCAGACCTCCTCCACCGCGATGGTGGCAAAATAGACCTGGGTGGGATTGGCATCCAGCCGCTCCAGATAGGCGGACACATCCCGCTCCACTTCCCCCAGGTCGGCCTGACGGCTGTCCAGGAAGGCGCTGTAAACCCGCTCGTCCTGGCCGTCCTGATAGGTCCAGCTGCCTTTACGCCTGTTATACAGGGCCAGCGCCAGCAGGGAGGCCAGCTCCGTGCAGGGATAGGTCCACCAGAACATCCCCACGCCGCCCAGACTCAGCACCAGGCTGAACAGCAGATAAAAGACAAAGCTGCGCAGAGTGAAGAGCATGTAGCTGATAAACTCCTTCTCCAGAGCCTGATAATAGTAGTTCATCACCATATTGATCCCGGAGGGGACGACACACAGGGCGTAAACGCGGATAGCGGCCGCCCCCATGCTCAGCTCCTCCGCTGAGCGCAGGCCAAAGGCAAAACACACCCACCCCGGCGCCAGCAGGAGCACCGCCATCAGAATCAGGCTCAGCACGGCGCTGACCCGGAAGGCCTGCCCCAGGGTGGCCCGGATGTTGGAGCGGTTGCACTCCCCATTGAAGGTGCTCACCATAGGCTGGAGAGCCATGCTCACCGCGTCGTACACCGAGGCGGCTACCAGCGCCACATTAAAGACGATGCCGAACACCGCCACGCCCAGCTCCCCGCTGAGGACCATCAGCAGCCGGTTGCACACCAGCACCGTGATAAACTGGTACACATACTGCACCGAGGTGGCAAATCCGGTTTTAAAGGACAGCTTAATCGCGGTCCAGTCAAACCCGGGCCAGGTAAAGCGCAGGCACCCCCGCTTTTTAAAGAAGTGCACCAGACTGATGAGAATCATGGCCGCCGCCCCTACGCCGGTGGAGTACACCGAGCCCGCCACCCCCAGGTCCATCCGCACCACAAAAACGTAGTTGAACACCACATCCAGGGTATTGCTGGTGACAAAGGCCGCCGCCGCCAGCTTGGGGTCGTTGTCGCAGTTGACAAAGTAGTAAAAGGGTCCCTGGCAGAACATGACGGGCACCAGCAGCAGCTGCGCCCGGACCAGGGCCTCACAGTTCTGCCAGACCTCGGTGCCCGGCGTCCCCGCCCCCAGGAAGGCGAGCACCTGGGGCAGGAAAAGCAGGCCCAGCGCGCAGAGCAACAGGTTGGTAAACAGGTCCGCCCGGAGGACATTGGCAAAAATGTGATTGCCCTCCTCCTCCCTGCCCTCGCTGAGGGCGGCGGAATAGCGGATAGACCCGCCGATGGACAAAGAGTAGCTGATGGTGTTGAAGAGCATATACACCGGCTGGCCGATGCTGATAGCCATCAGGCCCACCGGCCCGATAGCGTTGCCCACAAAGATGCAGTCCGCCAGTCCGCCCACCGCAATTCCCAGACAGGAGAGCAGGCTGGGCAGAAAAAACTTGTAAAAGGACTTGCGGATAAAAATTTGTTCCCGGCTCTTTGCCGCCTGTATCGTCGCCATAAATCACGCCTGCTCCTCTATGTTCAAAATGTCCACAAAGCCGGTAATCTCGAATACCTCCATAATGTCCGCGCACACGTGCCTCACCGTCATCTCCCCCTGCCGATTCATCCGCTTCTGGGCCGCCAGCACCACCCGCAGCCCCGCGGAGGACAGATATACCAGCTCCGCCATATCCAGGACCAGGCAGGCAATCCCCTCCAGTTCGCTGTTCAGCTCCGCCTCCAGCTGGGGGGCGGTGGTGGTGTCCAGCCGACCTTCCAGGGCGATGGTCAGCTTGGAACCCTCTCGCTGCTTGGTAATGGTCATCATCATTTCCTCCTCCGTTTATAATCAGACCTCTTGAAAAGAATCTGTGATTTTTTTCAAACGCCCGGGCCGAAAGTCTGGACCTCCGCCCCGTCTGTCACCGGTCCTCCAGCAGGTCCGCGTACTCCCGCAGCTCCTCCCGGACTACCACGATCTCGTTCTTCTTCAGCTCTCCCACCGCCGCGCGCACCAGCTGGGACATGCCGATGGGCTGCCCCTCCCGTGCGGCCAGGAACGCCGCGGAGAGCACAATGTTTTTAATGTGGCCTCCGGACAGCTCAAATTTTTCCGCCAGAAAGCTCCAGTCGATATTCTCCTCCACCGGAGCCTGTTCCGGCATCAGCCGGCGGTAAATCGCCTCCCGCATGGCAGCGTCCGGGAAAGGAAACCGGACCACATAGGTAATCCGCCGCATAAAGGCCCCGTCGATGTTGCCGATCAGGTTGGTGGCCATAATGCACACCCCGTCGTGCTCCTCAATCTGCTGGAGCAGATAGGCCACCTCCAGGTTGGCGCTGCGGTCGTGGGCGTCCTTGACCTCGCTGCGCTTGCCGAAAATGGCGTCGCACTCGTCGAAAAACAGGATGCAGTTGGAATGCCGGGCCTCGCTGAACACCGCCTGGAGGTTTTTTTCCGTCTCGCCGATATACTTGCTGACAACCTGGGAAATATTGATTTTGTACAGCTCCATATTCAGCTCGTTGGCGATAATCTGGGCACACATGGTCTTTCCGGTGCCCGGAGCCCCTGCGAAGAGGATGGAAAGCCCCCGCCCGTAAGAGATTTTCTCCTGAAAGCCCCAGCTGCAATAGACCTTGTGCTGGTGCTTGATATGGCCGCAGGCCTGCTGGAGCAGGCGCTTCTCCGCCTGGGGCAGAACCACGTCCTCCCAGCGGAAGGCCGGGCGCACCCGCCGGGCCAGCTCTCCCAGCTTATGGACCACCTGGCGGTAGCAGCATCGGTGCATCAGAGGGCCGGATATCACCGTCTCTCCGCTCAGGCGCATCTCCCCCGTCGCCTGACGGCAGGCCAGCTCCACTTGCCGGGGAGAAAAGCGGAATTTGGCGGCCAGCTCCTCCACCTCCAAGCCCTCTTCCAGGGGGACCGGCCCCAGAAAGGCCCGGAACAGGCAAATGCGCTCATCCTCCGTCAGGGGCGGTATCTCCAGCTCCGCCACCAGCCGTCTGGAGCGGGTCCGTATGGGCAGCTGGGACAGCAGAAAGACCTTCTCCTGGGGGAGCTCCAGCTCCAGCAGCTCCCGAACCAGACCCTCCTCCGGCGGCAGAAGCCTGCCCTCGGCGTCTCGTCCGTCCAGATGGGAAAAGCACAGGTGCGCTCCGCTGAGCCGGGCCGTCAGCGCCCCCTGTCTGGCCCGTTCCAGCCGCTCTTTGCAATCCAGGTCCACAAATACGCAGCGCCGGCCGGTGCGTGCCATCAGGTGCTCCACCTGAAAGGTCTTTCCGGACCCGGGGCCGCCGGTGAGGGCCAGCGCCCGCTCCCCCGGCTCCGCAAAGGTTCGCTCCAGCCGACGGGCCAGCTCCAGCCCCACCACCAGGGGACCGGCCGGCCGGTCCTCCCCGCCGTCGAAGGGCCGCAGACCGGGCAGGGGCGCAACGCGCCCTGTGCTGAGAAACTCCAGCACCACCCGCTTCAGCACCAGCTGTCCCTGCGCCAGCCGCTCCTCCTCGAACAGCTCCGTGAAGGAGTCCCGGCGTGCAAACCGGGAGAGGTATTCCTCCATTGTCCTCCCTTCCGGCAGGAACAGCTCTGCCGCCAGCGCCGCTGTGGGGGCCTTCTGGGTGACATCGTCCTGGAGATAGGCCAGGAGCTTTTCATATTTCCGGTCCAGCGCGGCAGCGTAAGCCAGAACTGCGCAGCTCCCCTCAAACCGGTCCAGTCCGCACCTGTGCCACAGCCGCACCAGGGGCAGCTCCTCCCGGGTCCGCTCCAGCCGCAGGCGGAGCACCGTCTCCGCCCCCGCCAGCTGCTCCGCCTCCGCCTGGTCCAGCTGGGCCGGCAGGCCCCGCTGGGCGGCCTTGCTCAGGTTGTGCTCGAATTCCTCCCGGCTAACCACCAGTCCCAGCATATTGCGCATCTCGTTCTGGGGACCCAGCCACTGGTGGTGCTTGTAGTACAGGTAAAACCGCAGGTCCAGCCAGGCAAACAGGTCGTCCATCAGGCTCCACTGGCCGTCATACCCCCGGTCCAGCTCCCCGCAGGACACCTCCCGCAAATCGTATTCCTCCAAAAAGCCGCCTCCTCTCTCCGCCCCGTCGGGTCTCTCAGGGGACATTGACCGTCATGGCCGGGGTCATAGTCAGCTGAATTACTCCGCCATAGGCGCACATCAGCTTGCTGGTATGATTCAGCAGCGGCCTGCCGCACACCGTCACTGTGGGACAGCCCGGCGCCCAGGGTCCGGGCGTCACCGGCACACAGGGCATGGGAGTCAGCGTCCCCAGGGCCGCCGCCGTCGCGGAGGCCACCGTGGGATTGGCCAGGCTGGAGCACATGCCGAAGGTGGTGCACACGTTGTCCATAACTGTGGCCTGAAGCATGGCACAGGTATTCACCGTCTGCTGGCTGCTCACCTGGAGGGGCATGGGCGCCGTGCCAAAGGAACAGGTACACAGCGCCGACGCCACCGCGGGATTTGCCATATCTGTCCGCTCTCCTTTCCGTCCGGCACATTTTCAGTGCCTGCCCGTCTCCCTTCCGCCGGGAAGGACCAGACGGCATTCATTCTCTCCCGGGCTCAGGGTCAGGCTGTCCACAAGCCCTGCCGTCTCCTCGTAGATCTCCACCGTGCAGGGCGTCTCAACCGCGGTGCACAGCGTCCCGTCCCCTCCGGTGCGGCAGCGCTGGGCGCTCAGCAGGGGCACCCCACGCTTATGGCTCCATCTCAGAGGCGCGGACAGCGTCCCGGTTTCCCCGGACAGCTCCAGCAGCTCCGCCATCTCGCTCTTCCCGCCATCCAGCAGGAGGTAGTCCCCCGGCGCCGCCGGAAGCTGCCGTCCCTTCCAGTACAGGCGCACCTCCCGGCTCCCCGCCTCCGCCGCTGCCTGAGCGACCTTCAGCTCCGGACCGCCGGGAACCGCCAGCCAGAGCAGGCAGTCCGGCGCGGGACGCCTTCCCCGCGCCACGCTCAGGCGCAGCCGGGCGGCGGAGGGCCGGAGCGGGTAGCCTGCCCCCGGCTTCAAAGTCACGTTCAGTACCCGCACCGGTCCCACCCCCGCCGCAAGCTCCACCCGCTCCTCCTGGAACCCCGCGCCCCGCAGGGTCAGGCGGTGGAGGCCCGGGGTCAGGCCGGTAAATACCAGATAGCCCTCCGGTTTGCTCACCGGACGGCAGGGCGCGCCGTCCAGCGTACAGCACAGTCCTCCGGGAGAGAGCACCCGGCCGGTGCAGCCGTCCCGCACCAGGCAGACGGCGTCCACATGGAGGGAGATCATCGCATACCTCCCTGGGGCTTCTCCCTCGTATGGATCTCCACGTCGGCGACGCGGCTGACCCGGCGTTCCCGGCGGGAGTCGATTTCCACGCCGGTCAGCAGCACCACAAAAGAGAGCTTAAAGGCACTGGAGTTGTTGTTCCAGATTCTCAGCAGCTGGTCCAGATTGGTCTTTTCCAGCACCACATGGATCTCCGCGTTCTGCTCCGCCAGAGAGCCGCTCAGGTATTTGGCGTCCAGCACCGGGTGGTCCCGCAGCACCTGGAGCGCCGCCCCGGTAATGCGGTAGCGGTCGGCCTCCTTCATTTGGTCAGGGGCTTTAGAGTGAGCCGTCACCAAAAACCGCAGGTTGTACCGGGCAGGCCGGATTCTCTGGAGCTCCTGGCTGACCTGATAATAACCTCCCGGCTGCCCCTGGGTGTCCTCCTCCGCCTGATAGAGGTATAGGGTCAGCTGGTTATTTCCGCACTCATGGGGGGAACACAGGGCAATCAGCTCCCGGTTGCCGATGGGCTCCGGCGTAAGCGTTTCCCGCAGCAGCTCCGCCAGGGCGCTTCCCGCCTCCACCAGGGCGGTATAATCTGCCATATCTATTCTCCTTCCTGGGCCGGGTCTGCGGGCTCCGGAGGAGCGCTCTCCGCTGTCTCCTCCGGCGGAGGGCTCTCTGAAAGAGCCTCCCGCGCCTCTTCCAGCGCCCGGGCCGCCTCTTCTTCCCGCTGGGCGCGCTCCCGCTCCAGGGCCGCCGCCGCCTCTTTCCCCCGGACAATTTCACCTTGAAAAATCTCCCCTAGCGGGGCCTCCAGCCAGCCATACACCTCCGAAACCCACCCGCCGGACAGGGTGTTCAGCCGGTTGGCCAGCTGGTTGAACCGGCCGGTCTCCTCGTAGAGCTCCACCAGACACTCGCACAGCGCGCACTGGGCGCTGTACAGGCTGTCCTGCCCGGCCGTCCCCTTGGCATAGGCCCCGGTCTGCTCCTCCAGGGCGTCAATCCGCCGCTCCAGGCTCCGCCGCTGGGACAGCATGCTCTCATAGCGCATGCCCAGCTCCAGCGCCGTCTCCCGCAGACGGTCCTCCAGGTCCTGAACCTCCACCTCATAGCGCCCGGCGGCCACCTCTCTGGCATAGTCCAGCGCCGCGTCATACAGGGCCCGGGCATCCAGCTCCGCCGGGTCAAAATTTATCAGCACCGGACCCAGGGCGTAGTCCGCCGGGTCCAGGCCGCAGAGCTCCAGGACGGTCTCCCTGGCCTGCTTTCTGCCCGTTTCATACTGGGCCAGCCGGCGGGTCAGCCCGTCCAGCGCCTCCTGCGCGCTGTCCACAGCCGCCTGCCCCCCTGTGCCCCGCTCCAGGGCCGCCTGCGCCCCCGCCGCCTGCCGCTCCAAAAGAGGGCGCTCGGTCTCCAGCGCCTCCAGAATTCCGCCGTAGAGCAGGTACTCCGTCAGCGCGTCAATCAGCGTCTGGGCGTCCTGGGCGGTAAACATCAGGGCCACCAGCCGCGCCACGTCTCCCCGGTCCACACTGCCGCCGGAGCCGCCCCCCATCTGCTCCAGGGACGCGGCCAGCGCTTCCAGCCGCTCCTGGGCCCGGGACGCCGTCCCCTCCGCAGCCCCGCCGGTCCCGCCGCCAGCCCCGCCGGTCCAGCTGAGCCCCGCCGGGGCGCTCTCACCCCCGGCATACAGCAGGGCGCAGGTATATCCGCCCTGGTAAGCGTAGGTACGCGGTTCCAGGCCGCCCCCCGCCCCGACTGGGGCCGCCAAATACGCCGGAAGCGCTCTCCCCTCTCCGGGGGAACCGCCGCCCTCCCGGGCCCACGCGTCCGCCTGTTCCTGCCCGCGCCAGGGAATCAGAGCCGCCGCCTTCCCCTGTCCCGGCCGGAACCAGACCTGCCGGACCTGAGCCGGGCTGTCCTCCGACTGATAGCCGCACAGCACCCACAGGCCCAGGGCGGTATTTCCCATCCAGAATCCGTCTCCCCGGTCCTCTTCCGTTATGGAGGCGGAGCCGAAAATCTCCCGCACCTCTCCGGCGGAGCGCTCCAGCAGCCACGCCCCGTCCACTGTGCCCCGGTCCAGCTCACCGGCGTAGATTGGCCTGCCGTCCTCCCCATAAATCGTTCCAAAGCCGTCCGGAACCAGCCCCTGGGCCCCGCCCTCATACCAGAGCTTCCCCGACCGATACCAGCGGATGGTCCCGGCCGTCTCTCCGGCGGTGAACTCCGCCTCCACCTGGCCGCCGTCCTCCAGGTACAGACAGCCCTGTCCCTCGTAGAGGTCCTGGGAAAAGCCCCCCTTGTAGGCTGTCTGCCCGCCGGGACGGTAGGCTGTCCCCTCCCCTTCCCGGAGCCCCTGGGAAAAGGAGCCTGTATAGGACCGTCCGCCCTCCGGATAGTAGATGGTGCCCATGCCCTCTCTCTCTCCGTCCGCAAAGGAGCCCTTATAGGCCACCCCGCCGCCTGGGTAGTACTCCGTACCCTCTCCGTGGGGAAGGCCCGCCCGGAAGGAGCCCTCATACCGCTTCTCTCCATCCAGATAGGACACGCCCAGGCCGCTGGCCTCCCCCGCCGAAAAACTCCCCTGGTAGACCAGCGCCCCCTCCTCATAGAGGCTCCCGGCGCCGTCGTAGACCCCTTCCCGGAACTGCCCCTCATAGACCAATACGCCGTTTTCATAGCTGCGGCCGGAGCCGCTGTACGCACCGCCGGAGAAGCTCCCCTCATAGCATAAAAGCCCCTGCTCGTCGTAGGCGCTCCCCCTGCCCTCCAGCACGCCGTCTGTCAGCCTTCCGCTGTACATAGGGACCCGCTTCGCCTCGTCATAATAGACCACCACCCGCCCGGACCAGTCCGGCAGGCGCTGGTCCTCCCGGTAAAACCGCGCCGTCAGAAAACGGCTGAGCACAAAGGGCCACGCCACAAAATACAGCAGCAGCCCCAGCCCTACCAGAAAAATGGCCAGAAGCACCAAAAAGGATTTGGAGATGAACAGCCGCCGGGTCTCAATGTAGTCCTCCCGCTTCGCCGGTTTCTTAACCGCCGCAGCCGCGGCCTGGAAGGACCCCGCCGCGGCCCTGGCCGCATGCCGGGAGACGTTGAAAAACCGCCGCACACAGGTGACGGCCCCCATGAGCTTCCGGGTAAAAAAGGCCCGGATGGTGCGGAAGAAAACCCCAAGGGAGCGAAAAAGTTGTTTGAACAGATAACTGAGCAAAAGGAAGCCCTCCTATGCAGGCCTTGTCTGAAACTTGTTAAAACGCCCAGACCGGGCATCCTTCCCCGCCCGGACACATTCCAGGTTTCAAACGAGACCTGGTCGCTTTACGGAAAGGCCGCGGCACAGCCGCCCTTTTCCGCTTTCGGCGGCCCCGTCCTACCGGAGTACCGCCGCCAGGAGCACACCCGCCGCCACCGCCAGCAGCAGCGCCGGCACAAGCCAGGACAGTATGCTCCGCCGCCGGTATCCCCGCAGGGGCTGCACCGGCGAACGGCGCACCCGTCCGTCCCAGGCTATCACCGGCTCCCCAGGCGCCTCCTCCCGGGGGGAAATCCCTTCTCTGCCCGCCAGCCGGCGGGCCTGGGCCACCAGGCTCTCCTGCCGCCGGTCCTCAAGCTGTGTGGTCCCCATAGCCGTCCCCCTCCCTGGCCGTATCCTGGTCCAGGCTGATCTCCGCCTCCGGCTCCTTCTCCAGCCGGTCCGCCAGATACAGGTAATAGCGGGCGCCGCCGTCTCCGGTATTGGCGTGAACCAGACCGAGGAAAATCCGCTTCGCCTCCGAAAAATCCCGGCTGTAGAGGGCGTACACCCCCTGGGAAAAGCGGTCTCCGGAGGCCTCCTTTACCTTGCGCACACTGTAGGGGTCCCCGTCGAAAATCTCATAGGTCCGTACGTACCCGCCGCCCCCGGCGCATCTGCCCATATACCGGCTGCCGTAGCCCCCGGCGCCGGCAATCACCGCCTCGGTGCACAGAATCCCCGCCTGGAGCCGCCCGCACAGGGCGGTCAGATGCCGCACCGTGGAGAAGCTGGAGGAAATGGACGCGGGCTCAATCTGGTTCTCGTCTCCCACCACGCCCAGCATCACGCTGCCCTTGTCCAGGGCAATGTGCACCACTACCGGTGCCTTTCCAGCGGCCTCCCGCTCCCGGTTCAGCTCCAGAATCTCCTGCTGGACCGCCACGGCGGTGCTCACTCCCGCGGCGCTGCCCTGCTCAAAGACCGCGTCGTAGCCGTCATAGGCAAAGTTGAATACCGCGCCCCCCTGGGCCGTCACAATGGGGGCGGTCCGCTCCAGGATCTCGTTGACGCTGTCGAAGAGCTCCCGGCCGCTGCGGGCATAGACCTCCGGCGGAAGCCGGAAACGGAGCATCATGGCCGTCAGGTCCCGGGTGACAAAGGTCTGCTTATCCACCTGGGTGATGGAGGTTTTCCCCAGCAGTGAGAGAATCCGCTCCGGCACAAAGCGGCGGTAGGACTGGGCCAGCTCGCTCTGGTGCCGCTCCAGTCCCTCCAGGGCCCCCGACAGGGCATTCAGGTCCTCCGCCAGGCTGGCCAGCTCGTCCCCGCCGCCCAGCCGCAGGTGAACGCCCCGCTCCCCTGCCGCAATCCGCTCCATGCCCCCGGCCACCCGGCGCAGCCCCCGGGTCAGCAGGGCCAGGACTGTTAGGGTCAGCGCCGTCAGCAGCGCCGCCAGCGCCTCCATGCCCCGGGACATCCGCCAGTACTCCGCTCCGACCCGGTCCAACAGGAGCGAGCCCCCCACGTCCACCGCCAGCACCCGGTCTCCCCAGGACCGGTACAGCACCCAGCGGGCGTCCCGTCCCCGGAGCCGGCTCCACCGGGCCGAGCCCGTTCCGGCGGCCTGCTGCGCCCGCTCCCGGTCAAAGCTCGGACTCAGCTCCGCCCGGCACCCCCCAGGCAGTCCGCCGCCTCTTTCCAAAATCCAGCACCCATTTTCGTCCGGGGCATACACCGATACGGCTGCGTCCCGGTACAGTCCCTCCTCCAGCTCCGCCAGGCTCCGCTCCAGTTGGAGTCCCAGGGCCTCCGGCCCCTCCTGCGGCTCCCAGAGCGCCAGGGACACGGTGCTGCCCATCAGTCCAAAGGCTTCCCGCGCCGCGGCTCTCTCCACCGCCGGCCGGACTCCCCACCGGAGCAGAACCGCCACCGCCAGCGCCGCCGCTGCCGCCGTCAGCCCGCCCCAGCGCACCAGCAGGGGCAGGCGGAACTTCCGCTCCTCACAAACCGCGTACCACAAAACCAGGCTTGCCGCCAGCACCCCCAGGACCAGTCCCGCCAGAATCAGCCCACACTGGACCCTGGACCGGTACAGCGCGCCGGTCAGCTCCACCACGGAGTCCCCCCGGTCCAGCAGGAGGTCTTTTCCCTCCATCAGCAGCAGGGCGTCCCCGTTCCGCGTCACCGAGAAATCCGTACACCGGTCCATATCGTAGGCGTCTTTTTCCAGGCTAAGGCAGGCCATTGGCCGCCGCCCGGCCAAGTCCGAATAAAACACCTCAAGGCTGGCCCCGTCTACGTAGTAGACGCCGGTGCCAGCCTGTGTCAAGCTCATCGCCCATCCTGCCTCTGTCAGGACGGCGTCTTCTCCGCCCAGCCGCTCCAGCCCCCGCTCTCCCGCCAGGAGCAGAGAGCCGTCCGACAGTGCCAGCCCTGTCCGCAGGCCCGGCCGGGACACCGTCCGCAGGTGCTCCAGCCCGGCGGCGGCACTGATCCGCTGGTAAAATTCGGCGGTATCCCCCCGCACCACCGCGAAGGTAACGACGCTGTCCACCTCGGAAAAGGCGGACAGGCCCACGCTGTCCATCTGCTCCCGGAGACCCGTCCCCCGACAGGGCTCGCTCAGGAGCAGCTCCGCCGCGGCTCCCTGCTCGCTCAGCCGGTAGAGCCGCAGTTTCACCGGGTCCTCTCCCACGTCATATACGCCCAGGTACACCGCGCCGCCGGAAGCGGGATAGAGGGCCGCCGGGTGCATCTGACAGGGCAGCTCCGCCGCGGTCAGGGTCCACAGCTCCTCCCGCCGGCCGGAGGCGTCCGCCCTCACCAGCTGAAGCCTCTCTCCCCGCCAGCCCAGCGCATAGAAGCTCCCCGTTCCTCCGGCGGCGGTCAGCACATACTCCTCCGAGCCCCTCCCCGTGCGCAGAATGGAGAGGCACTCCGCACCCAGCTCCCAGAAGAGCAGCGCCGCGCCGCCGCCCAGCAGAATCAGCAGGACCAGAAAGGTTCCCCATTTTTTCGCCCGCATCAGCCCGCTCGCCTCCTCTTTCCGGCCGTCATCCGACGTTTCAGCCGGCTCCAGACCAAAGTCTGCCACCGCTGGAACACGTTTTTTTCCTCCAGTGCCTCATGTGCCGCCCAGAGCGTCTCATACCGCGCGCGCCACAGCCGGTACATCCGCACCACGCTCTCCTGGCAGCCCTGCTCCAGCTCCTCCAAAAAGTCCAGCAGCTCCACCGGCGAGCCGGCCGTGGGACGCAGGATCTTTTTCAGCTGGTCTCCCGTCAGCCAGGCCAGCTCTCTCCCGTCCATGTCCTCCAGGGGCACCACCCGGAAGCGCAGGCGGATGCGCTCCTCCGCCAGGTCAATCAGCACATTTTCCGACAGCATGGCCGCGCAGCTCACCGCCGGGGGCAGGTCCGCCATCTCCAGCGCCCGTTCCAGCAGTTCCCCCGCGTAGTACACGCGGGTGCGCCAGGGGTGGCCGTCCCCCTGGAAGAACACCTGGTCGATAGGGGTTCCGTCTGCGCCGGTAAAGACGCTCACCAGGCTGCCCCCTTCGGCAAAGAGCTCCACAAAGGCGCCGCACGCGCCCATCCGGTCAAAATCCGCCAGATAAGTCCGCAGCAGGGGGCCCTCATAAATATTCAGCAGGCGGGCGCCCTTCTCGCGGTCCAGCAGATCCACCGCCTCGGCGAAGGCGTAATTCTCCCGGACCTCCGGCACCCGGACCACCTTATATCGCTCTCGCACCAGCATGGCCTCCATCCGCGTCTCCCCCCTTCCGCCCCGTCTCCGGCTGTCATGTGTTTTTACTTTACACCAATTTTCACTGGTCTGCGGGCGGCGTCAAAAGCGAATCCCCAGACCGGCGGACTACCGTCCTTCCCGCTCCACCACCACAAAGGCGCTGGCGCTTACGGTCTCGTCCGCCTCCAGCACTGCGGTTATCTCATAGGTTCCCGGCAGCTCCGGCGCCTGATAGAGACCGCTGCGGTCCACAGCCCCGCCGTTTTCCTCCCGTACGCTCCAGACCACCCGCTGGTCCGCGCAGCCTGCCGTCTCCGCCTGGAGCTGGAGCTTCCCCCGGCAGCGCAGGCGGGAGAACTCCGGCTTCACTGTCAGACTGGCCCGCCGCTGGGATAAAATGCGGCTGGTATCCCGCTCCGGCTTCTGTACAAAGTAGTGCACCCGCACCAGATTGCCCTCCACCGTGTCGTGGAGCCAAAGGCCGATGCGCATGGTCCCCCGCTCCGGGTATACCACCGCCGCCGGCTCCACCCAGGGAGGCGAGAGCTTCAGCGCTTTGGACTTAAAAACCTCGCTGTTTCCCCACAGCAGGGCGGTCTCCTCCCTGGCGGCGTCCATAAACTCCACACTCAGGCGCACGTCCACCGCTCCAGGCCCCAGGCCGTGGGCGAGCTCCTCGGAATACACCCGGCTGTTCACTCGGATTCCCCCCGGCAGGGCCAGCTCCACCGACCCGTGGGACACCGCGTAGTCGTACTGCTCCGGCGACGGAATGCCAAAGTCCAGATGGAGTCCCCCGGCGGAGGGCTGATAGGAGGCCTTGACATCCGGCTTCTGCCAGTACTCCAGACTGCGCGCCGAGGCCGTCACCCGCAGTTCGGCGGCGGTCCCCTCCTGTTCCCCGTCCTCCCGGAGGACGGTCTGACGGAAGGGCAGGTCCGTCACCCGCCCCACAAACACCCCGCCGGCGGAGTGGACCAGCTCCAGCTTGGCCAGATAGATGGGCAGCTCCCGGCCACGCAGATGGGCGCTCAGGCCGTCCCCCTGCCTGCGGCGCAGGCGGCGGGACTCCTGGTCCTGGCAGACACAGGCCTCCGCTTCCAGCGTCAGATAATTTTTGTAGTGGTGGCTGCCCAGCTCCACATTCAGCTCACAGCCCGCGGGAAAATACCTGCTGAGCACATCCCCCATGGCCTTCACCCGCAGGGGGAAGGCCGCCGTATATACGCACCGCCGTTCCTCCCGGCTCTCCTGATATTCCAGGCGCAGGCGGCCATTTTCGCTGTCTGTAAAGGTGTTCTCCCCCTCCAGGGAAAACTTCACCGGAGGCGTCTGCTCGCCCTTGACCACCAGAACCTGAATCCGCGCCTCCTCCCCGGCGCACAGCTCCGCAGGGGCGGAAAACACCAGGGTCAGCTCCTCGCTCTGATAGAGCACCGACACATTTTCCTGCCCGGCGGCCTCCAGCAGCTCCCGGTAGTCGGGGGTCTCGGTGCTCAGGAACAGGCGGCACCCCTCCCGGGTCAGGTCGAACTGCCGCCCCGCACCGCCTTCCGCGCCGGCGGCATTGACGGGCTCCACCCCTTCCTCGTGGTAGGACAGGCAGAGGTAGGCGTCCTTATGCCCTCCCAGCGTCTCCTGTCCCTCCAGCATCTGCAGCTTTCGGAACCGGGTCTCGGGCAGGAAGATCTCCCGGCCCTGGTAGTCCAGAGCCATACCGCTCTCAATTACCAGCGTAGACTCGTCGCTGGCGGTGACGCCCAGACCGCACACCACCCCCGCGCCGTGAACCAGGCGGTTGACCAAGGCCCGCTTGAGGCCGTGATAGCGCTGTTCCGTCTCAAAATCCCGCACGGTAAGCAGCTTGCCGTAAAAATAGCGGTTGCGCTCCAGCGGAAAGGGGTTAGCATGATTCATGGTCGGCTCCTCCAATCGTGGTATCATAGTGGATGGGCACCTGTTCGTCCAGCGCCGCGGGGGTATACCCGCCCACGCGGGAGTTGATGCCCAGGTAGGTATGCCAGTCCAGCTGAATACACTGCTCCAGCTGGACCGCCTGGAGGGACACACCCGCGGGGAGGAGGGCCTCCATCTCCCGCTGGAAATCCTTCTGCTCCTGGCGGCTGGAGAAGGTTTTTTCCGGCAGCAGGGCAAACACCCGGCAGGGGTCCTCCCCATACAGCCGCCGGAACAGGGCCGGGTCCCGGCACTCCGGACGGTTGGGAGAGATCTGGGCCGGCTCCAGCAGAATGGCCTCCCGTCCGGTCAGGCGGCGGATATTCCGCCGGACTCCCTCTACCGTACAGCTGGATTCATAGTCCCGCAGGGCGGTGCGGATGCGCTCCCTCAGCTCCTCCGCCGTGCCGCCGCCCTCCACGCACACCCAGCCCGCCAGGTAGCGCAGCAGCTCCCCTTCGGCGTTATCACAGTCGATCCGGCCGGGCAGCTCGTCAATAGCCCGCTCCATGTCGGCGAACATGCTGTCAAAGATGGACAGAAACCGGTAAGTAAAATCGTCCCCCTGATAGACGGCGGGCAGGTACTGGCTCATATGGTCGCCCCCCATCCACAGGCGCAGGCGGCGGATCTCCGGCGTCTCCCCCCCAGTGGCCGCCAGCTCCAGCATCAGCCACAGGTAGCGGCCCCGGCACTTGAGGTAAAAATCCCCGCTTTCCGCCGCCGGCGGGCCGAATACCTCCGCCAGCGATACCCGGGGGTCTCCCTCCGCCGCGCGAATACCCTCGTCCAGGTCCGCCCAGTCCCCCCACCGGCGGGTATCCGACGCCCAGGCGTACACCCGCAGGGCGGTGTCCCGGGGGAGAATGGCCTCCACCACCGCCCTGCCCCAGCGGAAGCCGTTTTCCCCGCTGTCCACTGCCGCCATGCAGCAGCAGCCGGTGGTCCGGCCCTCAGACAGCTTCAGGCCCTCTCCCCAGGGCTCCATGTGATAAAGCTGGCCGCCCATCCACTGTTCGGCACAGCAAAACACCATCTGCTTCTGGCCCGGCCCCATACAGGTTCCCCCTCTCCCTCAGTGTTCCTCTCCATTCCACCGCCTCCGGAGCCTGTTCCGCACTTCAGACCGCACCCGGGGGAATCCAGGACACCCGCAGCTTTCCAAGCCGGGGAATGGCCCGCCTGGGCAGAACAAGCTCTCCCTCACCGCGCCGGATACAGCCGGGGGCAGAGCAGTATAGCTCTGTCTCCCGGACCTGGAGCACCCCGGGGATGGCCTGAAGCGCCGCCTGCACATCGCTGACCCGCAGAACGCCGCCGATTCCCATCCCCTCCAGCCACTCCCGGACCGCCCCGGCCGCGGGCTCCTCCAGGCCGGATTCTCCCGTGCGGAGGGCTGCGCTTACAGACACCTCCACATAGACCGGTCCCACTACCCGCACCTGTGTGCCGATGGGCCGATACCGGTCCATCTGCCGCTGAACCGCCGACAGGAAGCGCCGGTCCGGCATGGGGCGCTCCCCGGCTCCCGCCGGCACCACCACTACCGTCACCGTGGGCACGCAGGCCCGTCCCGCGGGCTCCTCCGGGTCGTAGGCGGGGATGGCCCTGGCCGCCGCCGTCCGGAGACCGGGGGTCGCCCGGGCCAGACGCTCATAGTCTTCCGCGCAGGTGCATTTGCACGTGTCGCTCAGCAGGCACAAAAGCCGGTCCTGAGCCTCTTCCGGGCTCTCCTGGTCCGCGCCGCCCCCCGCAGGCCCGTGGGAAACCGGAACACCGTCCTCCTCAAAACACAGGCCGCACCCGCCGGGTATGTTGCCGCCGCTCCCCTGAGAAAGGGTCATATCCGCCGCCAGCACAGCCCCCTCTCCCCGCCGGAGCAGAGCCCCGTGCGCGCCGTCCCCGAAGGTGACGGTCTCCCGCAGCGGGTCATAGACAAACACCCGGTCCCTGGGCCCCCAGGAGGCCAGGTCCTCCACACACCGCCAGAGCATGGGGCGCACAACCCCATCCCGGTCCAGCGTCTCGCACAGGAAAGAAAACCGCCCGGTCAGCACCGTCCGCCCCTCCAGATCCAGCCGCAGGGTTTCCCCCGGCAGGCCCTTGGCGTCAAAGTGCAGGCTGTGCAGGTGCAGGGGGTCCAGACTGAGCATCAGCACATTGTCCTCCCCGTCCTGGACGGCGGAGGAGGCGTCCACCGCGATCCAACGGCCCTCCGGCCGGAGCACGGCGCTCCACTGGCCGGTCTGTCGCCAGCCCTCCCCATCCCGCAAAAAGACCGCCAGCTCGCTCTCTCTGGCCTGGGCGTCCTCCAGCAGGACCCTCCAGTCCGGCCCGGCCTGAGCCCGAAAAGTCCGGCTCCGGGCCCAGGTCTCCCGCTGAACCGCCTGGTAGCGCCCTGCCGTAATCCCCGACAGCCGTACGGCCTCTTCACAGCCGGGGTCCTCCAGGGTCAATTCCAGCCAGCGCAGCTCTTCCGCCCCGCAGGGCCAGCCGCCCGCAGGCTCCAGAGTCACATATCCGCTCTGGCTGAGGGCATGGGTGCCATCCAGAAGCACCCGGGTGTCCACAGCCCCCTCGCACCGCCAGCGGAGTACCCGGGGCACCTGCTCCGGCCCGGAAAAGGGGTTGCGGGGAACTCCCTCCGGCTTCTCCACATCAAACCACAGGCGCAGGGGACCCTCTGTCCAGCCGGAAATGCCCATGCGCAGGCGCGCCTGTCCGTTCTCCGCCCCTCCAAAGGGCTGAAAAGTGATGCGCCGCTCCGCCAGCATCCGGCCCACATCCGTCACCCGCTCCCCCTGGAGCACACAGACCCGGGCCACCGCCAGGCGGCGGGCGGGAATGGGCTCTTCCAGCTCAAAGGGAATCCCCTCCGCTGTGCGCAGGCGGGCTCCGGCGGGCCGGGCAGAGTCCTGAGGCTTCACTTCTACCGCACACCGGGCGGGGGCGGCCGGATGGCAGGTAATCCCCGCCAGCTTCAGCAGCTTGCGCCGCAGCGCTCCGGTGAGCTGGTTCATGTGGTATTGCTGGAGCTCTTTATACCAGGCCATCAGCTCCAGAACCGTAATTCCCGGGTCGTGAGCGTTGTGGTCCGTCCACTCCGGGCAGAGCCACGGAAGGCGGCCTACCGCTGCCTTGACAATTTCCTCATAGCTCTGGTCGTCCAGATTGCGCACGTTCAGCACAGGCCGTCTCCCTCCCTGTCTTTTCGCTATTCTATCTGAATCAGGTGCGTGCCGTTTCTCACGGTGGCATAGGGGAAGGCGCCGTCGTCCTCCAGGGCCGCCACCTGCTGAACGCCCCCCCGGTCATACCGGCCCTCCAGCAGAATTCCCCGTACCACCCTGACGTTGGGAGTATCCCGGACGGTCTGCCACACCTGGCCCGTCCGGAGCTGACAGCCGATGTCCCGCTTCCGCCAGCCCTGCACCAGCTCTTCCAGCCGCCGCAGCAGCTCCTGCTGGGTGGCCGCACTCTGGTCCGGGTCCTCCAGTTCCACGGTGATGCGGCTGTTGACCGTCAGAACGGTGGAGCCAACCACGTGCAGCCGCCCTTCCGCCACCATAACACAGTCACAGCAGCGGGAGAGCTCCGCCTCAATGCGGGCGCACAGGTCATCCGTCACCTGCGGGTCGTCCGGGTCTCCGCCCTCCACCACCACGCTCACATGACCGGGAGCCCAGGCCCCGGATCCATCCCGGCCCGGGAAGCACTTTACGTGCCGGGCCTGGGGAAAACGCTGGGCCGCGATTTCCTCAAAATCCCGGGGCGCAGCAGCCCGGTTCCGGTGCCGCAGGTGCTTGTTTCCCAGCTCCTCAGCCTTTTCCGGGGAAAAGCGCCCTGTTCCGCCGCTCATGGGGGTCAGGTTCTCCACGCGGCTGATGCGGGGCAGGGAGCCCACCGGCCCCGCAATGGTTCCGGCCGGCCGGTTGCCCCGCTCCCCGCCGCCGTAATAGTAGCGCACCCGGATATTTTCCCGGCCCTGGGGCGGCACCCGCCCGCGGGTCCCGTCGCCGAAGCGTATCGTCCCCTCATAGGGGTCCAGGCTGTAGCAGCGCTCCTCCGGCCCGCACAGCGCCAGACTGGGCGTCCGCTCCCAGCGCACCCAGCAGCGGACCAGCACCTGGTCCTCCCGCTCCAGCCGCACCCGGTCCGGCAGGCGCCGGGCCAGCTCCTCCGCGGCGGCGTCCGCCAGCCCTGCCGCCTCATCCACCCACACCTGCTCCGACAGCACCGGACGCCGCATCAGTTCCAGGTACTTGTTGGCCTCGTAAGGTCCGGCGGAGAAGTGCTCGTCGCCCGCCCGCTCCCGCTGGACGGCGGTGACGGTATTCAGCCAGACGGCGTTTACCATGGGATAGCCCCCCGCGTTCTCCAGATAAGAGCTGCGGCACAGCCGCAGCCAGCAGCCCTCCGTCCCAAAGAGCTCCCGCCTGGGCAGGGCTTTGGGCAGGTAGAGGCGCATCACTCCCGCCCGGAGGAGGCCCCGGGAGAGATCCAGCATCCGCACCGGCTCAAACCGGCTGCCCGTCCACGCCTCAAAGCGCAGCTTATCCTCCATCCGCACCCGGCCGGCCACATCGAAGCGGATGGCCAGGGGCATGGCGTGGGGGGACCGGTCAAAACAGAAATACATGGCCCCAGGGTGCTCCTCCAGCCCTGCCACCGCCGGGAACCCCAGGCGTTCCATGCCCGCGGCCTCCTCCAGAAGGCACACTCCACCGTTGTTCTCCGCCCGGCACCAGTCCACCGGACAGCCCTCGCCGTACGCCCAAAGGCACTCCGCCCCCCGCAGGAAGGGGACCAGCCGCCGGGGGACCATGGAAAACTGATTCTCCACGCTGACCACCCTGGCCCGGATATACCAGCCCCGCCGGGCGTTTACCTCCGTTTCCGTCAGGTCCCCGGGCACGTCAAAGACGACCTCCAGAGGACCCTCCGTCCGGCAGGAAAAGGGGTTCCGGCTCCCGGACACCGCCAGGGCCCGCCATCCCAGGCCGTTGAAGTACTCCCAGACCACCTGGGAGACATATACATCGTCGGGGGAAATGGCCACCGCGTCCCGCTTGTCAATAATGCGCTGGTGAAAGTCATACTGAATCTGGTTTCCCGCCGGGGCGTCCACCACCGGGGCGATGTCCAGCCGCAGATTCACCCGCGCCCCCCGCTTGCAGAACGCCCGGTCTGAGCGAAAATAGCAGACGCTGTAGGGCGCCGGCATCCGCCCCAGACAGTAGCCGCCCTCCTCCAGGTCCAGCTCCACGTCGCCGCTGGCCGCGCCGTCCAGAGGCAGCAGGGCGGCGGGGCGGCTGCGCAGGCGGATACCGTCCAGCAGAATGGTTCCGCCGCTCGGTCCGCCGGAGCATGTGCAGGTCACGGCGTATCGTCCCTTCTCGTCAGGGACAAAGGACTGAGACCCCTCATAACTCAGCAGGATGGTATTCCCCTCCGCCCGGGCCGTGTCGAAGGGGAGCTCCCCCTCCGGCCCCCGGAAGCTCCAGCGGGCCCGAACCGGGTCGGTCAGATAGGCAGCGGTCTCCGCCTCGGTAAACTCCGCCGGACGCCGCAGCTCCACCTCCACCACACAGGGCCCGGACAGGGCCAGCACCTGATTTTGTCCAAAGGAAAAGCGGTGGCGCTGGAGATTCTCTCCGCCGCCCGGCGCAAAAAAGCGGTTGGGGCTCTCCGGATCCAGCCGCTGGACCATCTCCGCCCGGGGGTCCACATAAAACAGTCCGGTGAGCCTGGCGGGGGTGGCCTCAATTCCCCGCTCGGTCTCATAGACCACATTCCGCCCCTCCCCATCCCGGGCATAGACCTGGGTTCCGGCGGGCACCGGCACCGGAGCCGGCACCGTCTCATGGGCGGTAAACCGGAGCAGGCCGGAAGCCGGCGAGGGATCCGGCATCTGAAAACCCGCCATATTCAAAAATTCTGTATACAGCTTTTGGGGCACCGCGTTCATCCGGTCCACCGTCTGGGAAAACATCTCGCCAAACAGAGCGGCCAGGGCAGCTCCTGGGTCGTCCCGGGCCCCCTCACAGCGCCATTCCGGTGTGTACTCCCTGGCATGGGCCGCAATCTGGGCCATAATATCCTCCCGGCTCCGTCCGTCCAGCACTGGCGGCCGCTTCACTCCGCACCGCCTCCTTCCCAGCCTTCCTCTGTGTAGAAGGGGTAAACATGGTTGTAGCGGTTGTTGGTGCTGCGCACCGTATAACTCACCCGGAGCGCCAAGCCGCCGTTCTGCTGGTCCGGGCCGTCGCACCAGACCTCCACGTCCCGTATGCGGGGCTCCTGCTCCAGCAGGGCCAGCCGCACCTCGTGGGATATGGCGTGGAGCATGGAGCTGGAGGCCAGAGCAAACGCGTACTCCATGGTGTCCGTACCAAACTCCGGGCGCATCACCCGCTCCCCCCGCCCGGTGCGCAGGATGAGCGCAACGGCCTCCCGGATGTCCTCCTCCTGCTCCACCAGGGCCAGCTTTCCCGTTCTGGGGTCCACCTGGAGGGGGAATTTCAGCCCCTGGCCCAAAAATTCTTTTCCGTTCATGTCTCCCCCTCCTCGCCAGGCCCTGTCCGCGCACGGGAACCGCCCGCGTCCCGCTTGGGTCCCGTCTGAATATTTCCGGGTCTTCCCCCATTTTCAAACAGAGCCTGACGCAAAATCTAATTGATATTGACCACCGCCCCCTTGACCGCCGCGGGTCCGGAGGACTGAAGGGTCATGGTGGAGTCGGCCTTTACCTCCACCGCCGCCCCCTGAAGGCTGACCTGGCTGCTCCCCTTTCCCTCCAGGGTGGCGCACTCAATGGACACCTTGCTGCTGGCGCTCTGGGACAGGTTTCCCGCCTGCTCCAGCACCACCGCGGTGTCCCCCGCCGACAGGGTGAGCTTCGTCTTGGCCTTCAGCGTAATCTCGCCGCCCTCAAGATTCATCTCCAGGGCGTTCTCCCCCGCCTGGTCCTTCAGACAGATCAACTTGTTCTCGTCGTCAATGGACAGCACCGTGCCGGAGGGGAGGGTCAGCGTCACCTTCTGCTTTTCCGGCTCGTCGTAGAACAGCAGCTCCGTGCCCCCCGGCGTTTTGATGGAATAATTGTGAACCTTGCCGTCCTCTATGATATAAGGGGGCGTCACCTGCGTATTCCAGATGGCCCCCAGCACCAGAGGCCGGTGGGGGTCGCCCCCCAGGTAGGCAAGCACCACCAGGTCATCCACGTTGGGAAAAAAGAACTGCCCGCAGCCCGCCCCGCCCAGGGGAGACATTACGTAGCACCAGTCGGTCTCCCCGGCGTTTTCACTCTCTACGGGGACGCACTTGACCCGGTTGAGCTTATCCGGGTCGGTAATATTGGTCACGGTGGCCAGCGTCACACCCGGCTGTTCCATCTGCCGCTCGAAGGTGTGGCCCGACGCGTCCAGCGCCGCCTGAAATTCCTCCGCAATGCCCATCTACGCCCTGGCCCCCTTTACTTCAAAGCTGGTAAAATAGCCGTCCCCGGTGAGTCTGTGGCATACTTTGCTGACAAAATAAGATCCCTCGGTATCTCCGTCCAGTCCCTCTATGGTGATGTACCGGCCGGGAATCAGCTCCGGCAGGCCCACGCACACCCCCCGGCCCGACACAAATTCCAGCGCCTGGGCGTCCAGCCGGGCCTGAGCCAGGGCGCCGCACTCCTGCTCGGTGCGCACATATTCGTTGTACTCCCGCAGTACGGCCCGCTTAAATTTGGGGGCCAGCTCCACCGCCGTCTCTCCCTTCCCGCCGATGCTGACGGATTGGGCACTCCCTTTGATAAACATCTGGTTGACATCCTTCCCCCAGACCTCCACCACACCCACCTGTCCCCGCAGGGAGGTGCGCTTGTGAAACTCCAGCAGGCCGGCCCCTGCGGTCAGGGTGATCAGCGGGCTGCCGCTGCCGATCACATTGTCAAAAATCAGCTCTCCGTCCACCGAAAACACGCTGACGCAGTAGCGCTTTGCCAGCAGGCGCAGATATTTGTAGTCGTCCAGCTTCTGTTTCACCGTGGGAACGGTAAAGCCATCCAGCCCGCCCACCGTGACCTTTTTGGCGTAGCCCGCGCTAACCGCCTTTTGGAGGATGTCCTCCACCACCTTCCGGGGCTCCTTCTGTTCCCCGTAAAAAGGCTCCTGACAGCTCATCAAGAAGCCAAACCCGTCAATCCCCGTCACCGACAGCCGCGGCGGGGCGGAGCCCCGGTATTCCATGGCAAACTCGTCCACATAGCCGTAAAAGACCTCCTCCTGCTTCACATAGCCCGCCCTGATTTCCAGCTTGGCTCCCACCCTGATGGTCTTGGCCAGGCTGTTGATCCATTTGGAGTGCTCAAAATCATACAGGCTCTCCACAGTAAAATGGCATCCGCCCGCACTGCCGTCGGCGCACAGCTCCACCTCCAGAGAGACAATGGGAATCTCCGCGCTTTTGATGGCCGTGCCGTCTACCTTAATCTCGAAGGCCGGCCCCCGGAAGTCTCCGTATTTTCTGCTCAGCGCCTGAAAGGTATAGGATCCTTTATCCAAGTGAAGCCAGCTCCTCCCGCCCGGTCATTTTTTCAGCGCCGGGAGCACCAGCCGCTCTCCGGTGCGCAGGCAGCGCGGATTTGCCAGCCCGTTGGCTCCGGCGATAGCCCGCCACTGCCCCGGCTGGCCGTACTCCCTGGCGGCGAGGGCCCACAGGGAATCCCCCTGACGGACGGTGCGGTACTTGGTGGTATCCGGAGACTCCAGCGGCCGGGGGAGATTGGCCTTCATGGGCGCAATAAACTCCTGAAATACGCAGTCCAGCCAGGCCCGCACCGGCATTCCCTGCTCATTGAATTTGACAAAGCTCTGCGCGCACCTCACCAGGTGCCCGGTAAACTGGAGAGACGACCATTTCAGCTTCAGCAGCGGCGGCACATGCTTATCCGGGTCAATCTCCATCAGCTTATAGACCTTGTTGGTATAGGTCCGCACATCGATGTATTTCCCCGTGGAAGGGAGGGCGCTGTTCGCCTCAAACTTCATTTTGTCGCCCATGCTGCCGCCCACCTCGCTTCCGGCGGACATGCTGTCGAAAAACAGGCGGAATTGAAGGGT
Organism: uncultured Flavonifractor sp.; assembly: GCA_947384055.1. Classification (GTDB taxonomy): domain Bacteria; phylum Bacillota; class Clostridia; order Oscillospirales; family Oscillospiraceae; genus CANAAV01. Next base: position 1,080 of record CANDFO010000016.1, on the reverse strand, counting down.
CTCCATACCGCCTCCGGCAAACTGAACCACCGGCGTGTTGGTGGAGATGCCCTGAGACTGGGCATAGCGGACCATACGGCTCTGGCTGTACTGCGCCGGGTTGTACAGCACCTGAAACGCCTTTCCGCCCTCCGGCTCAATGGTCAGCTTTTCCAGCGGCATCAGGGCGTTGGCATTGGTCGGCCCCACGTACATTTCCATCCCTCCCATCCGGCGTCCCCCGGTTATGGATACAGGTTCTTACAGTCCCAGCCGCCGACGCTCCCGCCGTATGCGGTCCTCAATCATCCGGTAGAGCTCGTCGGCTGTCCGCCGCAGCTCTCCGGCACTGAGCACCGTCCGAGCGGAGGACTCCTTTTCCTGTACCTGCCGCCCCTCCTGTTCCCGGAACATAAGGGGCTCCTGGGGCCGGTATTCCGGCGACGTCCACTGGAACAACTCCTCCGGCTCCTGCTGCCGGGACAGGACGGCAATATCTCTAGCGCTCCTCTCCATGGACGGAGCGTTCTCCTGTCTCTCCGCTCCTCCGCCAGAGCGCAGAAATTGCTGGGCCCAGTCCGGCAGAGTGCGCACATAATCGGAATCCATTCGGTCCCGCGGCGCGGGCTCCGCCCTTTGCGGCGGACTCCCCTCTGCCGCCGGGAGCTGCGGATGTACCAGGGCTTCCGGCGGCGGAACCGGCATCCGGGTCTGCGGCTCTCCGGCATCCTGCGCCGGCATAAAGCCCCCTTCGTCCTGCCTGCCTAAAGGCAGATATCCGCTCCGCTCCCCTGGGCCGCTGTATTTCACCAGGTCTGCGGCACCGGACCACGGCAGGATACGCCGCTCATACCTCTGCCAGGCCTGTGCGGAACGCGGCTCCATCCATGCCGCAAGGCTTATCCTGCGCGGTTCCCGCAGCGGGGGGCTGCCCCTCTGCCCGTCAGCTCCGGTTCTTTTCAGCAGCGCCGCCGCTGGATCCGGCTCTTCCGGGGCCCTGTGTTCCAGCTCCGGCCACAGTCCAAACCGCGGCTCCGCGTGGTCCGCCGGTTCCGCATTGTCGATTCTCTTATGCAACAGGCCCTGCGGAGGGCGGGCGCT
>CANDFO010000015.1 GCA_947384055.1 uncultured Flavonifractor sp. | reverse complement strand
CCAAAGCAAAATTCGCAATTTCTCCATTATCGCCCACATTGACCACGGCAAATCCCTCCCCACAGAGCCTTCCGGCTCTGCGGGGACCCCTCATTTTTTTACTTCCTCGGCGGAAGTAAATTCCGCCTGCGGCAAGGTTTTGGCCTCCGGCCAAAACGCTTGTTCGCGGCTTTTCGCCGCGCCTCGCTTCCGCGGGGGCGTGGATTTGCCCAGGGAGGTGCTCTGCTGTGACTGACCAAAGCAAAATTCGCAATTTCTCCATTATCGCCCACATTGACCACGGCAAATCCACGCTGTCCGACCGCCTGATAGAAAAGTGCAACGCCGTCTCTCAGCGGGAGATGGAGAGCCAGCTTCTGGACAATATGGACCTGGAGCGGGAGCGGGGCATTACCATCAAGGCCCGCGCCGTCCGCCTGTCCTATTCCGCCCAGGACGGCCAGACCTATGAGCTCAATCTCATCGACACCCCGGGGCATGTGGATTTTAATTATGAGGTCTCCCGGTCCTTGGCCGCATGTGAGGGAGCGGTGCTCATTGTGGACGCCGCCCAGGGCATCGAGGCCCAGACCCTGGCCAACACCTACCTGGCCATGGAGCACGACCTGGAGATTCTCCCGGTGCTCAACAAAATCGACCTGCCCGCCGCGGACCCCCAGCGGGTAAAGGACGAAATTGAGAACATCATCGGCCTGCCCGCCCAAGATGCCCCGGAGATTTCCGCCAAAGCGGGGCTGAATATTGACGCGGTGCTGGAGGATATCGTCCAAAATATCCCCGCCCCCCAGGGAGATCCGTCGGCTCCCCTGCGGGCCCTGATTTTTGACAGCCAGTACGACGCCTACCGGGGTGTCATTGTCTACTTCCGGATTATGGAGGGGACCATCCGCACCGGCATGAAGGTGAAAATGATGGCCTCCGGCGCGGCCTATGAGGTGCTGGAGTGCGGCCGCCTGCTCCCCCTGGGGCTGGAGCCCTGCCAGGCACTCATCGCCGGAGAGGTGGGGTACTTCACCGCCTCCATCAAAAATGTGAAGGACACCCAGGTGGGCGACACCGTCACCGGGGCGGAGGTTCCCGCCGCCGAAGCCCTCCCTGGCTACCGCCCGGCCCGGCCCATGGTCTACTGCGGCATCTACACCGAGGACGGCTCCAAATATCCCGACCTGCGGGACGCGCTGGAGAAGCTCCAGCTCAACGACGCCTCCCTGTCTTTCGAGCCGGAGTCCTCCGCCGCCCTGGGCTTCGGCTTCCGCTGCGGCTTTCTGGGCATGCTCCATATGGAGATCATTCAGGAGCGGCTGGAGCGGGAGTTTGACCTGGATCTGATCACCACCCTGCCGTCGGTCATCTACAAAATTACGAAAACTGACGGCTCTGTCGTCCTGGTGGACAATCCCCACAACTACCCCGACCCGGCGGTCATCGCCGAGGCCGAGGAGCCCTACGCCAAGGTCTCCATCGTCACCCCGCCGGACTATGTGGGCAATATTATGCCCATGTGCCAGGAACGCCGGGGGGAGTACAGGGACATGCAGTATCTGGACACCAACCTGTGCGAGCTCCACTACTCCATGCCCCTGGGGGAGATCATCTACGACTTCTTTGACACCCTCAAGGCCCGCACCAAGGGCTACGCCTCCCTGGACTACGAGCTGGACCGATACCAGAGCTCCGAGCTGGTGAAGGTGGATCTGCTCCTCAACGGAGACCAGGTGGACGCCCTGAGCTTTATCGCCCACAAGGACAAGGCGTATCCCCGCGCCCGGCGTCTGTGCGAGAAATTGAAGGAAAACATTCCCCGCCAGCTCTTTGAGGTCCCGGTACAGGCAGCCATTGGCGGGAAAATCATTGCCCGGGAGACCGTCAAGGCCATGCGCAAGGACGTACTGGCCAAGTGCTACGGCGGTGACATCACGCGAAAGAAGAAGCTCCTGGAAAAGCAGAAGGAGGGCAAGAAGAAAATGCGCTCCCTGGGCACCGTGCAGATTCCCACCGAGGCGTTTATGGCCGTGCTGAAGCTGGATGAGGAATAATCATTCTGTCATGGGCCCCACGCCCCTGTATGACGCTCTGGCGTCCTTTGCCGGACAGTCCCCCCTGCGCATGTGTATGCCGGGGCACAAGGGCAAGCTCCCCTTCGCCCCCCGGCTGGAGGGTGCCGCGGCCCTGGATTTCACCGAGCTTACCCCCACCGGGGACCTGTTCGCCGGGGACGGACCCATCCGGGCGGCGGAGGACCTGTGGGGGGAGGTATTTCATATGCCCCGCTGCCTCTTTCTCACCGGGGGCTCCACCCAGGGCATTCACAGCGCCCTGACCCTGGCCTGCCGGCCGGGAGAGCGGGTGCTGGCAGACCGGGGATGCCACCGCTCGGTGTACCACGCCATGGCCCTGCTGGATCTGCGCCCTGTCTATCTCCCCCGGCCCTGGCTGGCGGAGGCAGGGGTCATGGGGGCTATACAGCCGGAGACTGTAGACGCTCTTCTGACGGCCCACACGGATATCAAAACTGTTTGTATTACGTCCCCCACCTACTACGGAATTTTATCGGATATTTCCGCCTTGGCGGAGACAGTCCACCGGCATGGAGGAACCCTGGTGATAGACGGGGCGCACGGGGCGCACCTGCCCTTCCTGGGAATTGACCACCTGTCTTGCGCAGATCTGGCGGTGGTCTCCGCCCACAAGACGCTCCCCGCCCTGGGGCAGACCGCTCTCCTGCTGGCGGGAAAGCGGTACGCCCACCACGACCTGCGGCGGGTGGGGAGCATCTACGGCACCTCCAGCCCCTCTTATGCGCTCATGGCCTCTCTGGACCTATGCCGGGGCTGGATGGAGGGGCAGGGCGCGGCAGACTACCGCCGGACGGCAAATGATGTTGCCCGTTTGCGGACACATCTTCCGACACTGACCGAGGCCCTGGGACCCCTGGACCCCACCCGACTGACCGTATTCGTCCCGGACGGTTTCGCCGCCCGGCAGACACTGGAGGGACAGGGCATCTTCATTGAGATGGCGGACCGGGGGCATCTAGTGTGCATCCCCACCTGCATGGACGCCCCGGAGGACCTGACGCGCCTGGAGGACACCTTGCTCGCCCTGCCCGCCGGTGGAGCGTCCCCCATGCCTCCTCCCCCCCCTCTGCCAGAGCAGGCGCTCTCCCTCCGGGAAGCCCTGTTTGCCCCTCGGGAGGTCCTCCCTCTGTCCCGCTGTGCCGGGCGGATCTCTGCCCAGCAGATCGCCCCCTACCCGCCGGGCGTCCCCGTCGTCGCGCCGGGGGAGCGGATCGGGAAAAAAACTGTCGCATATTTTCGGGAGATCGGTTATAATATGGAGGAAGATATCCTGGCCTCTCTGCTCTGAGCGCCTGTTCCATATCTCCCCGCACGGGTCCGGGCCGTCCCATAGCGCGCAGCTTTTTCGTCATATCTGCAAAAATCCCTCGCTCCCGCGGCAGCTCCTGGTATTAATACAGGTCTTTAAGGAGGGACAGCGCAATGAAATTGGTTCTTGCAATTATCAATCATGACGACGCAAACACCGTCACCCAGTCTCTGTCCAAGGCGGGCTTCTCTTCCACCAAGCTGGCCACTACCGGCGGCTTTCTCATGGCGGGCAACGTGACCATACTGATCGGCGTGGACGAGGAAAAGGTCCAGGCGGTCATCGACATTATCCGCGAGCACTCACACAGCCGCAAGCAGATGATCCCCACCACCACCGAGATGAGTTACGGGTACTATCCCAGTATGCCGGTAGAAGTGGTGGTGGGAGGCGCCACAATTTTCGTGGTGGACATTGAGCGCTTTGAGCGGGTATAAACCGGATACACAGGGGACATGCTTTATGGAGCTCTCGCGGCTGATCGGAAATGAATCGTTAAAACGGCAGCTGAACCTGGAGACCGGCCGCCGGGGGCTTTCCCACGCCTACATACTCTGCGGTCCCGCCGGAAGCGGCAAGCGGACCCTGGCCGGACTGCTGGCGGCGGCGCTGGTGTGCTCCCGGACGGACGGGCCGCGTCCCTGTCTGCGCTGCGCCGCCTGCCGCAAGGCCATGGGCGGCATTCACCCGGACATCGTCCGGACAGGTGGCGACGGCAGGGATATCACAGTGGCCCAGGTCCGTTCTCTGCGGAGCGACGCCTATATCCGTCCCAATGAGGCCCCCCGAAAGGTCTATATCATCGAAAATGCCCAGCGCATGAACACCAGTGCCCAAAACGCCATGCTCAAGCTGCTGGAGGAAGGGCCGGCTTACGGGGCCTTCCTGCTGCTGGCGGACAACGCCTCCGCCCTGCTGGAGACGGTGCGCTCCCGGTGCGAGCTTCTCACCCTCTCCCCCGTGGCCGAACCGGAGGCGGAGGCCTGGCTGAGAGAGCGCTATCCGGATAAGCCTCCGGAGGCATTGCGGCAGGCCGCAATCCAGTGCGGCGGCATTCTGGGCCGGGCCCGCGCCCTGCTGGAGGAGGACCCGGCGGCGGGCGGCGCCGTCCGGGAAACTGCCCTGACCCTGCTGGAGCGGATGTCGGATGGCGATGAGCTGCAGCTGCTGGAGCTGTGCGCCGGTCTGGAAAAGTGGGAGCGTGAGACCCTCACCGCCCTGTTGGAGGAGACCATTTCCCTGGTGCGGGACGCCCTGGCGCACGGCGCGGGCGCACGGCTGGAGTGTGAGTCCCGCCAATACGCCGCCGTATCCAGGGCCGCCGGAGCACTCTCTCCCAGGCAGCTTTCCCGGCTGGCGGACAAGCTGGACCAGCTGCGCTCCGCCAGCGGCTCCAATGCAGGCGCGGGGCATTTGACCGGATGGCTGTGTGCGGCCACAGCGGAGCTGACTGTCCGGCATCACTGAATAAATGGCAAAACGGAGGCTTTTATGACCGAGATTATTGGCGTACGCTTCAAAAGCGGCGGAAAACAATATTATTTTGACCCCTGCGGCGTCCAGGTAGAGGCCGGCCAGGGGGTAATTATCGAGACCTCCAAGGGTATTGAGTACGGCGAGTGCGTCCAAGGCAACACGCTGGTGGAGGACGGCGCCGTCGTTCAGCCCCTGCGTCCCATGGTCCGCATCGCCACCGAGCGGGACCTGGAGACCGTCCGGCGCAACCGGGAAAAAGAGGCCAAAGCCTTTGACATCTGCCTGGAAAAAATCGCCCAGCACGGCCTGGACATGAAGCTGGTGGAGGTGGAATATAATTTTGAGGGAAACAAAATTCTCTTCTTTTTCACCTCTGAGGGGCGGGTGGATTTCCGGGCTCTGGTAAAGGACCTGGCCGGCGTGTTCCACACCCGTATCGAGCTGCGGCAAATCGGCGTCCGGGACGAGGCCAAAATGCTGGGCGGCCTGGGGATCTGCGGCAAGCCCTTCTGCTGCGCCACTTTTTTGGACGAGTTTCAGCCGGTCTCCATTAAGATGGCCAAAACTCAGAATCTCTCCCTGAACCCCACTAAAATCTCCGGCACCTGCGGACGGCTGATGTGCTGCCTGAAATATGAGCAGGATGCCTATGAGGACGCGGTCAAGCGGATGCCCAAGCCGGACTCCTTTGTGGAGACCCCGGAGGGCGTGGGCACGGTGGCCTCGGTCAATCTCCTGCGGGAGCAGGTGAGGGTCCGTCTGGAGGAGGCCCCGGACACCCCCAAATGCTTCCATAACTGTGAGATCTGCGTAGTCCGCAGCGGCAAGGGCCGACGGCCCGAGGGCTATGTCCCCCCGCCGCCGGAGGAGCTGGCCAAGCTGCGGAAGGTGACGCCCATTGAAGAGCCCAAGACCCTGTCCGGCAGCGTCAATCAGGCCCTCACACACCTGTGGAGCCCGCCGGAGGACGAGGAGAAATCCAAGCCCCGCCGGAACCGGAGCCGGAGCCACCTTCCGCCCCCCGCCGGTGAAGGGCATAAAGCCGCGCCCCAGCCGCCGGACAAGCCCAAGCCCTCTCCCGCTGCCAGGGAACCCCGGGAGACCGCCGGAGACGACCACAGGCCCCCTTACCGCCGCCGGAAGCACTACCGGGGCAAGCCCAAGCAGCCCTGACATTTTCCATACGGCAGAAGCCCCGGAAGGCACGCCTTCCGGGGCTTTTCTTCGGTCTACTGATATTCAAAGAATACAATATTGCTGTTTACTGTAACAGAGCCCCTCCCCTCCCGGCCCAGGGAGAGGGAGACGCTGTCCACCATGCAGCGGTAGGCGCTGTCGTGAAGCTGCTGGAGAATTCCCTTTGCCGTCTCATAGCTTCCGGTAGTGAAGCTCAGGGAGATGCTCCGCCGGACAATGCTGTCCTCCGCGTTTACCGTGCCGAAGGACAGCATGTAGTCCTCGGCGGCAGACAGCACCAGGTACAGCTCCATCATCACCGGCTGGAGATTGTCGTACTGGGCCAGGCTCAGCGGGTGAGAATTCCGGGCAAAAATCTCCTCCAGCTCCCGCTCCATCCGGCGCTTTTCCTCCAGGCGGAGCTGGGCGGCCTCCAGCTGGACCGTGCAGAGCTCCGTCTCCGCCAGCGCATTGTCCCTGGCCTCCGTCATGGGCATGTAAAACAGCAGCACATAGCCGCTGACTGCCGCAATGATCAACAGCACGCCCAGCAGCATCCATTCTCTGGGAGTCAGTTGTCGTCTCATTCCGCGGCCTCCTCCTTTTGCAGCTGAATGTGGACGCTGGCCAGCACCGACGCCCCGTCATTCTCCGTGGTGGAGGCCGTGCTGACCACCGTTCCCGCCACAATGGGGGACGCCTCCAGCGCGCGGACAATCTCTGCGGTCTGAGCCAGGCTCACCCCGGAAAACTGCACGTCCACCATATCCCCGTTGATGGAGATGCTGTTCATATCCGCCTGGGCGCCGATGGCGCTGTCCAGCAGCGCCAGCACCTCCATGCGGTCAATCAGCGCCTGCTCCTCTTCGGTGGCGGCAAAGCGGCGGTAGCGCTCCAGCACCTCGTTAAAATCCGACAGCTCCGCCATAGTGCCGCTGAGCTGCTCCTCCACCGCCGCCAGTCCCCGCTCGGCCTGCTGAACCTCCACCCACAGGTCGTACACCAGCACCTTGGACAGGCCCAGCAGCACCGTCAGGGCAAAGAGCACATACAGCGCTATGGTGGCGGGCCTGGTGGTCCGGTCGGGCTTGTAGAAGAGGTTCATGCTCCGCTTGGAGGGATACGTTTCTTTTTTCACGCTACACCCCTCCCATCGCCGCGCCCGCGGCAAAGACCCCTGCCGCCGCGCCCTCTCCCGGCAGAAGCAGCGCCGGGTCTAAAAGCTCCATCTCCACAGTGTTGGCAATCGCCTGGCGCAGCGGGGGCAGGGACGCCCCGCCGCCCACCAGATAGATTCCCCCCAGACTGCTGGAACGGTATGTAAACTGGTAAAAATTCAGCACCTTTAAAATCTCCACCGCAATGCGCTCACACAGGTCTCTCACGGCGGGTGAGGACAAAATATCCTGAAAATTGGTGGCCTTGTAGGTATTCGCCAAAAACGCGTCCACCCCCAGCTCGTCGGCCACGGCCATGTCCAGATTCAGCCCGCCCAGGGCGATCTGCCGCGTGGCCTGCACCCGGTCCCGCCAAATGGCCGTAATGCGGGTGCGCTGCTGGCCCAGGTCCACAAAAAAGTACTCCGACTGCCCGCCCTGCCGGGCCTGGGTCAGATTGATCAGCGCCATCTCCTGGGGCAGAATGGTTTTCAGCCGGAATCCCGCCTGGGCGAACATCTGCGCATACTCCGCCAGCCGCTCCTTGGCGGCTACGGCGGCCATCATGGGGATGCCCTCCTCTGCGTCGCCCTCGGCGGGCTCGCACACCGCGTAGTCGCAGTGATACTGCTCCGCCGCCCCCTGGATGAAGTCCGCAAACTCATAGGGCAGATTCATCATCAGCTGTTCCGTGTTCATCCTGGGCATGTTCACCAGGCGGCAGATCACCTGACTGGGCGGCAGAGCCAGGGCCGCCGCCCCCCGGGGCAGACCCAGCTTCTTCTTGGTCTGCTTCAAAAACTGCACAAACGCGTGGGGCAGCACCACGCCGTCTCCGTCCACCAGGTTTTCCGGCAGGCGCACTTCCTCCACCCGCGCCTCGCTTCCGCGCACAACCGCCACCTTCAGGCTGCTGCTCCCGATGTCGAATCCCAGCTTCATTTTTCCCATCTCTCCCTCCGTCCTTTTTCCTGCAAGAAAAGGGACCAAAAAGAATTTCCGCGCGCTTCCGCACCGGGCAGACTCTCCGGACCGCCGCCCGGTAACGGCATCCGCCGCCCTCCGGCCGCACCGTCAGAACAGGCCCGTATACCACGCGATCACCGGTCCCCCAAAGCACACCGCCGCCAGCGCCCCCGCCGACAAAAAGGGACCGAAGGGCACCGCCGCCCCCCGCTTTTTGTCCGCCAGCGCCGCGCCCAGCAGCCCCAGCAGGCATGCCGCCAGCAATCCCAGCAGCATCTGCGCCCAGTCCAGGTACAGCGCCAGGGCGAACAGCAGCTTGATATCTCCGCCGCCCATGACCTCCCGGTCCTGGAGCTTCTCCAGCACCAGCACCAGCGCCAGCAGCGCCGCCGGCACCGCGCAGGCCAGGGCTATGCGTGTCAGCGCCTCCCCCAATGGTTCTCTCAGGACCAGCAGCCACACCGCCCGGTTTGCCGCCAGCGCCGCCAGAAGCCCGTCCGGAATGGTCCGGTCCGCCCAGTCCCGCAGAGACACCGCCAGCAGAAGCCCCGCCCATATCAGCCACTCGCCCAGCTCCGGCCGGAGCCCAAACCGCAGGCCCAGGCACACAAAGGCCCCCGCGCCCGCCAGCTCCGCCCCCAGGCAGGCCGCCGGAATCCGCGCCCCGCAGAAGCGGCACCGTCCCCGCAGAAATATCCAGCTGAACACCGGAACCAGGTCCCGGACCCCCAGCGTGCGCCCGCACCCGTCGCACCGGGAACGCCCCCCGAAGGGCGCCTTCCCCGCCGCCCAGCGGGACACCGCGCACTCCAGAAAGCTCCCCAGCACGGCCCCCAGGACTCCCAGCCAGAGACACAGCCAGGCCGTTATGATAATATCCTCTCCCGGCGGCATTGCATTCTCCCCTTGCTCGTCAATCTTATGTATGATTTGTGTTGATATTGTCCTCACAATGTGCTATACTAAGCGAAGAAGGAGTGATGCTCTTATGCCTCAAACTACAATTAACATCCGCATGGACGCCGACTTAAAACAGAAATTTGAAGCTCTCTGTCAAAATCTGGGCATGAATCTGACCACTGCCTTTACCATCTACGCCAAAAAAGCCGTCCGTGAAAACGCAATCCCGTTTGCCCTCTCTATCCTCCCCGACGATCCCTTTTATTCAAAGGCCAATATGGATGAGCTGCGCAGACGCGCCAACGATCCTAACCCCAGGTTTATCGTAAAGACCATGGAAGAACTGGAAGCAATGGCCAATGAGTAAGCTGGTATTTTGGGAAAAGGGCTGGGAAGATTACCTCCAGTGGCAGGCGGACGACAAAAAGCTGCTGAAAAAAATCAACAGACTGCTCCAGGAAATCGGACGGGACCCATTCAACAGAACCGGCAAGCCGGAACCGTTAACGGGAGATCTCAGCGGATTCTGGAGCCGCCGCATCAACGGCGAACACCGAATTGTCTATCGCCTGCACCATGATACCATAGAAATCCTCTCCTGCAAAGGACATTATGAATATTGACCCGCGCCCCCGGAGGGGGCGCTTGAGCCTGTCGAAAAAGGCCTCTGGCCTTTTTCGACAAAGAGGATACGGCCTGCTGCGCGCACCCTTTGGGCACACTCGCAGGCCGAGAAGTGTCATTTTCGAGGCGCATGTCCTCGAAAATGACCGATTCTGACTTTATTTTGCCGCCTGAAGGCGGCAAAACTCTGCGAGGCTCTCCCGTGGGGGAAGTTTTTCGACAGTCTGCTGCGCCCCCGGAGGGGGCGCTTTTTTTATGGAGCCCGTCCGGGTCCTTCGGGGCCCTTATCCCTCCGCCGCACGCTTTTTTCGCCGGGGCTTGCTTACCGCCTGTCCTCCCTGCAGCTGAATCAGGCTGTCCCGCAGAACAGAGAGATTTTCCTCCGAATAGAGCGGGTCCGCGGATACCTCAAAGGGGATCCGGTGCTCCCGGCTCATCTTTTTCGCGAACACCGTAAAGGCCGTGGTCATATTCATTCCCAATTCCTGACAGGTGCGCTCCATGTTCCGCTTGAGCTCCTCATCCATGCGTATGCTTACCATCACTTGTCCCATGGTCTTCCTCCTTTTAATTCTTCCAAACGGCAGGTCTGCACCGCTGTTCTCTCATCCGCCTGTCCACCGTTCAGACGTTCTCCAAGGGCCGCGAACCCTCGCGGCCCTTGGAGAACGCCCGTTTTTACGGACGTCCCAGCTCCCTCCCGCCTCGGGTTGGCATATTGCGGAGGGAGCTTTTTTAAAGTTTAAGTACCATCTGTATCCCAGTCAAATTCAACAACACCTTGTTCATTTACAGTAACTTGAATTACCTTACCAACATGAGAGGCACCAGTATTGTACTTATCACCCGTACCTCCAGTACACTGACCATAAGCCGCTGGTACAGTACCGCTGACAAGTTTGCCGTCTTTGGCGTCATAATAGACATTATCGCTATCTTCAATCGCAGACCCAGCTGTATAGTCAGTTCCGTTAATCGTAAGGGTATCTTCGGTTACACCCGTAAAGTACAGCAGCACTTCCGCTTTAGCGGCGCGCTCGTTGGCCTGGTCCGTGGCATCGCGTGCCTTCTCCAGGGCGCCGTTTACCAGAGGAATAGACACCGCGATCAGAATAGCAATGATTGCTACGACGATCAGCATCTCGACCAATGTAAAGCCGCCCTGCCTCTTGAGTTTTGCTTTCAGCTTGTTCATCTTGAATCCTTCTCCTTTTCCAGGAGACAGGCCCGGGCATCGGAAACCCGTCTCCCTGATTTTATAGGGGGAGACAGTCCCTCTAGTCTTACCCGTGGGTAAGACTACAAGTCAATTGACTTGTGCCTTTCCACGGGGTGATTCAATTTTTCTCACAAACTATCGGGATTCTCTCCCCTCCGAACGCCAACCCGTGGCGGAGGGAACTTTTTTAGGGGTTAGGGACTAAGTGTCTCCCATTCAATCTTAACTGAACCTACGGTTTCTACTGTTACTTTAATTACAGATCCTATATGGGACGGCGCTCCTCTGTAGCAATTGGTTCCACCGGTGCACTGGCCATAAGCTTCTTTTATGTCATCCTTGCTTTTTACTAATTTACCTTCCTGTCCGTCATAATAGCCTTCCAGCTTAGTACCAGGCGCATAAGCGGTGGTTCCACCGCCAAATGCCAAAAGTTCTTCATCACTTGCAGTACCCGTAAAATACAGCAGGGCTTCCGCTTTGGCGGCACGCTCGTTGGCCTGGTCCGTAGCGTCACGGGCCTTTTCCAGCGCTCCGTTTACCAGAGGGATGGATACCGCAATCAGAATGGCAATAATCGCTACGACGATCAGCATTTCGACCAATGTAAAGCCGCCCTGTCTTCTGAGCTTCGCTCTCAGCTTTTCCAAAAGTCATTACCTCTCTTTCGACTGTTTTATTTTATATATTCTAAGCCGTGGGTTGGCACAGCCCGGAATATCACGAATGTTTTACGTCCGTGGGCCTACAGCAGTTGTCGGGGCCGTTAAACGCGGCGTTTACGGCCGCGCCGCCGCCGGTGCCTGTCGGCTGGTCGATCCACCGCATGGTGATGTTTCCATGCTGATCCATTTTCAGCGCGATAATTTTACCGATATGGTCGCCTCTCGCGCACTGGCCGTATCCTTCCAGCGTTCCTGTGTTCGCCAGACATCCCCTGCCGGCGTCATAGTAGTAAATTTCGTCGTATTTCAGCGTCGCCGGCTGCATGATGGAACCATTCCAAATCTCCACGCCGCCCCCCACGATATGGGCAACCATTACCGCGCCTCTGGCCGCCCGCTCGTTGGCGGCATCGGCGGTATGGCGCACCCGGTCCAGCGCCCCGCTTACCAGCGGAATGGATATCGCAATCAAAACCGCGATAATCGCAACTACAATCAGCATCTCAACCAGGGTAAACCCCTTGTTTTCCCTGAATATATACTTTTTTCCATTCACAAGGCGTCACCATCTCTCAACCCGTGTCGTCAGATCGCGGAATACATACTGAACATCGGCAGATAGACCGCCATGAGGATAAACACGACGAAAACCGCCAGCACCACGATAATGGCCGGCTCCAGCAGGGACAGGGCCCGCTTGACCCGCACGTCCACCTCGCTGTCGTAATACTCCGCCAGCACCTGAAGGGTGGATTCCAGGGACCCGGTGGCCTCGCCCACGGCGGTCATCTCCACCAGCATGCCGGGCAGCTCTTTGCTGTACGCCATGCACTCGCCCAGGCTCCGGCCCCCCTCCACGCCGGGCAGGGTATCCGCGATATCCGCCGACATGCACCGGTTGGTCATGGTCTTTCCGGAGACCTCAATGGCCTGGAGAATGGGCATACCCGCCGCCAGCAGGGTGCTCATGGTGTGGGCAAACTGGCTGGCCCCGGACATGCGGACGATGCCGCCCACAATGGGGAGCTTCAGCTGGGCCCGGGACAGGGCCATGCCGCCCTTCTCCGTCATGCCGGCCATGCGGACGCCCGCGATGATCAGCACCAGAAGCAGCAGCAGCACCAGCCCGAACCGCTGAAAGAAGTTGGATACGGCAATCAGCGCCACCGTCACCCAGGGCAGCTCAATATTCATGCTGGTGAACATTCTGGTAAAGGTGGGCACGGCGTAGCCCATGATGATTCCCACCACAATCACCGCCACAAAAATGACGAAGGACGGGTAGGTCAGGGCGCTGACCACGCTCTCACGGGTCTTGTTCATGCGCTCGAAGTAGTCGGCCATCCGCCGGAAGGCGGACAGCAGGTCGCCGGACTCCTCGCCGGCCCGGACGGTCTCGATAAAGGTCACGGGCAGGAGCTTCCCGCCCCGCTGGGTAAAGCTGTAGCTGAGGCTCCAGCCGTTGGAGACGTCCTCGGACACCTGGCGCAGGAGCCGCCCCAGGGCTTTGTCATTGCTCTGTCCCGCTACCAGGTCCACCGTCTGGACCAGGGGCAGGCCGGCCTTGAGGATAATGGAAAACTGCTGGCAGGTAAGGGCCAGGCTTTTGGCGCTGATTTTCTGGAAGCGGGCCAGGGGGTCGGCGGAGGCGGCTTTGGGGATTTCCTTCAGGGAGAGGACCACCTCGCAGGTCTGCCGGATCTGGGCCACGGCGTCGTTGCGGCTCACCGCCTCCACCACGCCGGAGACCCGCTCCCCGCTGGCGTAGGACGCCTCGTATTTGTAAGTGGGCACGGCGCGCCTCCTTTACCGCAGGGGGGGCCGCTTGAAGCCGGGGGCTCCCCGGCCGGGGTCGGCGGGGGTCTTGCCGGCCGTCCCCTGGTCCCGCAGGGCGCTCTGATAGGTCTGCTGGCTGATGGTCCCCGCCGACACCAGATTTTGCAGGGCCTTGTCCATCAGGATATTGCCAATGCTCCCGGTGGTCTGGATGGAGTTGACAATCTGGGGGGTCTTGCCCTCCCGTATCAGGTTGCGGATGGCCCCGTCGGTTTTCATGACCTCGCAGGCCAGCACCCGGCCGCCGCCCACCCTGGGCAGGAGCTGCTGGCTGAGCACCGCTTTCAGAGACATGGAGAGCTGGAGGCGGATCTGCTGCTGCCGCTGGGCGGGGAACACGTCCACAATGCGGTCGATGGAGTCGGCGGCGGAATTGGTGTGCACGGTGCCGAATACCAGGTGGCCGGTCTCCGCAGCGGTCAGGGCGGTCTCGATGGTCTCCAGGTCGCGCATCTCGCCCACCAGAATCACGTCCGGGTCCTCCCGGAGGGCGGCCCGCAGTCCGGCGGCAAAGCTCCCGGTGTCCCGGCCGATCTCCCGCTGATTGATCACGCACCTGTCGGGGGTGTAGACGTACTCGATGGGGTCCTCCAGGGTGAGGATGTGCTTGTGCTCGTTCCGGTTGATCTGGTTGAGAATCGCCGCCAGGGTGGTGGACTTGCCGGAGCCGGTCTCGCCGGTGATCAGTACCAGCCCCTGGCTGTAGCCGGGGAATTCCGCCGCCACCTTGGGCAGGCCCAGCTCGGACAGGTCGGGAATATGGTCGTTGAGCAGGCGGAGGGCGGTGGACCAGGTCCCCTGCTGCCGGAAGAGATTCACGCGGCACCGGACCCCGGCCACGGTGAGGGCAAGGTCCGCCTCGCCCACGGCCTGGGCCTGGTCGAAGCTCTCCCCGGCCAGCTCCCTGGCGATGCCCAGGCAGTCCGCTTCCGTAAGGGGACGCGCTTCCATCTCCCGGATGCTGCCGTCTACGCGGCACCGGGGCGTCAGCCCGCAAACCAGATGAATGTCCGACGCTTTCAGCTCCAGGGCCTTGGCAACATACGCTTCTATTGTCATATCCGGTCTCCTTTTGCAGTTTTATCCGTCTGCGTTCTTTTTCGCTGCGGAAAAAGAACCGGGTTCCGTTACCGGGCGGCGGGCGGGAGGCTTTGCCCGGCCCGGCGGCGCATTAACGTTCTTTTTGGTTCTTTTTCTTTCAAGAAAAAGAACTCAAGAAAAAGAACCGAGGACGCGGTGGACTTCCTCCACCGTAGTGACGCCCTCCAGTACCAGGCGGCGGCAATTCTCCATAATGGGCTGGAAGCTGGCCGCCTCCATCGCCTCCTCCAGCCCCTTCAGGGAGCGGGCGTGGATGGCCTGCCGCACACGGGGGGTGACGTTCAGAATCTCAAAGGCGCCGGTGCGCCCGCGGTAGCCGGTGTTGAAGCACTCGCCGCAGCCCGTCCCCTTGTAAAACCGGTACTCGCCCGGCGGAAAGCCCATCAGAGCCGCCTCCTCGGGGGAGGGAACGTATTCCTTCCGGCAGTGGGGACAGACGCGCCGCACCAGCCGCTGGGAGATGATGCCCTTCACCGCCCCCGCGATCAGGTAGGGCTCCACGCCGATGTCCAGCAGGCGGTCAATGGACGAGGCCGCGCTGTTGGTGTGGACGGTGGACAGCACCAGATGGCCCGTCATGGCGGCGCGCATGGCAATTTCGGCGGTCTCGCCGTCGCGGATTTCTCCTACGGCGATAATGTCCGGGTCCTGGCGCAGAACAGAGCGCAGGACACTGGCAAAGGTCAGGCCGGTTTTTTCATTGATCTGCACCTGACAGACCCCGCCGATGTGATATTCCACCGGGTCCTCCAGGGAGACCAGGTTGACCTCTTCGCTTTTCAGCCGGTCAATCATGGCGTACAGGGTGGATGTCTTTCCGGAACCGGTAGGTCCCACCATCAGGATTACCCCTTCGGTGGTGTTGTCCACCAGACGGCAGAACCGCTCCAGATTCTCTCCCATCAGGCCGATGCCCTCCAGGGAAGCCAGCTCCGGCGTCTTGCGCAGGAGCCGGACCACCACTTTCTCCCCGTGGATGGTGGGCAGTGTGGAGATGCGCAGGTCCATGGTCTCCTGCCGGACGGTCACGTTGGTGCGGCCGTCCTGGGGGATATGCTTTTGGGCAATATCCATGCGGGCCATAATCTTCATGCGGGAGATCACCGACGTCTGGAGCTCCCGGGGCACCGTGATGATGGACCGCAGAGCGCCGTCAATGCGCATTCGGATGGTCATGCCCTCTTCCCCGGGCTCCATGTGGATGTCGCTGGCCCCCTCGGTGCACGCCCGGTCGATAACCGAGTTCACCAGGCGGATGGCCGGCGCCGCGTCCGCCTCGTCGCTGTCCACGGCCACGCTCTGGGCGCCCGCCACCGCGCCGGCGGCGGTTCCGTACTGACTGCCCAGCAGGTCCCGCTGCATGTCCTCAATGGCCCGCATTGCCCCCTGATTGCTGTAGAGGTTCTGCACCGCCCGCTCCGCGGCCGAGGCTGTGGCAATGAGCGGAATCACCCGCCGCCGGGTGACGGACTGCACCTCTTCCACCGCCACAAAGTTCAGCGGGTCGGCCATCGCCAGGTGCAGATCCGTACGGGTGGCCCGTACCGGCACCACCATATATTTTTTCGCAATATTCTTGGGCAGAATCTGGGCCATTTCCGGGGGAATGCTGTAGGCGTTCAGGTCGATGAACTCCACCCCCAGCTGGCTCATCAGCGTATCAATCAGCTGTTTTTCCGTGATAAAGCCGTGCTTTTGGAGTACCGCGCCCAGGCGCTCGCCGCTGCCCTCCTGAAGGGCCAGGGCCTCGTCCAGCTGCTGCTGGGAAATCGTCCCGCTGTTCACCAGCAGGTCGCCGAGCCGGATATACTTCAAGGTGTTCCCCCCTATCTCCCGTTCAGACAGCGGACGACGAACTCCGCCTGCGCGGAAATCTCCCCCTCCATCTGCCTGACCTCCAGTTTTATGGTAAAGCAGCCGCCGCTGTAGCTGAGCTCCGGCTCCTCCACCTTGTAAGCGCCTTTTTTGCTGCCGTCGGCCTCATAGCCGCCGTTTCCATACGCTCCCGGCGGCAGCACCAGCCTCCCGCCGGACATAAGCTGACCCGCCGCGTTTACCTCCAGAGCCTCTCCGCCGTTGAATGTAACCTTCCCTCCGGCGTCTACCGCCACGTCCCGGGCATACCGCAGGTCGTCCGCCAGGGCGTCCGCCAGCGTGGAGAGCAGCAGCTGCGTCTCCGCCTCCGCCGTCAGACTCCGATAGCTCCTCAGCGCCATCTCCAACCCTGTGTTCAGCATCAACACCAGCAGCACCAGCAGCGCCACCGCGCAGAGCATCTCCACCAGAGTCAAACCGCCGCTGCTCCGCAGTTTCCGCTTCACGGCCCCGCACCCGCTTTCCCGGCGTAGGAGAACAGCCCGCTTTCCCCAAAAATATCCACATCCACCGTCCGGGCGGGCTGCGGGTCCGGCGGCGGGGCACTCTTTAAGACGAGCTCCACAGACCCGCTGTCCAACGGCGGCGCCGTCTGCTCCTCCGCCCTGGAAAGGCCCTCATAAAACCTTTCGTCGGTTTTCTCCGCCGTCTCGTTGATGTGCACAGAGGCCATAACGCTCCCGAACAGCAGCGCCACCGACAGCGCGCAGATGAGCACCGCGGCCAGCACTTCCACCACGGTCTCGCCTCTGTTTCCATGCAGTTTGCCGCTCATCCGCCCGCCCCCTTTGTAACGCTCACCAGGGTCCAGGTAATTTTCCCGGTCTCTCTGTCAGCTCCGGCCGTAGTGTCAAGTTTCAGGGCAGTCTTCGGGGCTGGGTTGGGCTCCAGCTCCGCCTCCATCGTATAGACGTACCCGTCAGCGCCCTTGCTGCCCAGCGCCGCCGTCACACGGAGTATGCCGGAGGTCTTCTCCAGCTCCACCGTAACGGTCACTTCCTCCCCCAGACCTGTCCGCTCCGGGTGGGCGGTCTGGCCCACGTCCGGCGTCAGCGCCAGGGTAAACGGACTCACAAGCTGCATAGCGGTGTCTTCCCGCTTGGTATAATAGTAAAGATCTCCAGGTACTTCCGTGCCATCCTCCAGCTTGAACTGGTCTGCAAAGATCCTGTCCAAATCGTTGACCAGGGGCAGGATTTCCTTCTCCAGTCCATCGCCGCTGAAGGTAAAGGAACCCTCTCGCTGCGTATAGGTATGGATGTTGTATTTGAATTCCTTAATTGGATTCCCATCCGGGTCAAGGCCGACCTCCTCATATTGCGGATCTATCTCATATCCATACCTTCCGCAGTAGGACGCGCCGTCCAGCTCTCCGCAGACCAGCTGAAGGGCCGAGGACAACGCCAGGTATTTCTGGTGCTCCTCTCTGCCGCTGCGGGCCCTGCCCGCGTTGGACACCGCCGCCATCAGCACGGAGGCGGCGACCATCATGCACACCAGCAGAAACAGCAGCGCCAGCAGGAGGGACGCCCCGTCCCGGCTCTTCAGTTTTGCCCGCAAAGCTTCCACGGGGCGTCCCTCCCTTCCTCCCGGCGGACTACGGCTCCTGCGTCCCGCCGGTATTGACCGGAATCGTCATCCGTATGGTATGGCTCCAGCCGTCCATGGTAAACGAAATGCTCAGCGGAATTTCCGTCACGCCTTCCGCAATTTCGGTGACGACAACGCGCCAGCCAACCTCGTCGCCGCCCTCCGCCGTCGCCACGGCGGGCGGGGTCTCCGGTTCTTCCTGCGAATCGCTTACAAGCGCGGCGCTCAGCCCGGAGACGGCGTAATCCTCAAAACTTATTGTACAGGAACCCGCCGCCTCGTCGAACTCCGCCTGGGGCAGCGCCTGCACCGCCACCGAAACGGGGCGCACTTCCTCGTAGGGCGTGCCGTGATAGGTACAGGTAAAGCCCACGTTCACCCGGATATCTTCGCCCGTCTCGCCGCCGCTGGTCAGCCGGAGGCGCACAGGCGGTCTCCCGGGATTTTCTTCACCGGGGGGCTCTTCCTCTGCCCGTTCCGCCGTAAGCAGCGGGCTTTCACAGGTGATATTTTCCGGCAGGACCTCCAGTCCGTCCGCTTCCGCGTCCTGGGGAAATTCCACCGGCTTCATGTTCCGGTCGCAGGCGGTCAGCGCCGCCACAGCGGTATCGTTGGCAAACAGCGTCACCTGCTCCGGGCTCAGCCGCAGCTCCGCAGTCACGTTGACGGTGAGCTCCAGCTGATGCTCTCCATAGGAGACCGTCAGCTTGGTCGTACCCTTTCCGATGGCAGTCACGCGCAGATTCCCATTTTCACACACCGCCTCTGCCACCCCGGGGTCCGCGCACTCCGCGCTCCAGTCGCCCGGGTCGTCCTTGTTGACCAGACTCAGCAGTTCTTCCCTCACCGGCTCCGCGAAGAGGTCCAGCGCGATGGGCGCGCCGCCCTTCTGCCGCTCGATGCCGTTATTGGGCCACCTGCCGTAGTGCACATGACGGGCACTGCTCCCCTGAATCAGTACCGTGGGAAACGGATAATCCATCCCCTGGAGCTCCGGCCGGTTTTTGGGCACGTAGCTGTACTTGCCCGCCACGGAGAATCCGTCTATCTCAGATGTGACCGGGTCAAAGCCGGTGAGCAGGTCATAGATATCGGCGCCGTCAATGGGGTCTTTGCCCCGTAGCTGGCGGTAAGTCACGGATCTGGCCGCTGTGCCGTCATTTAAATACTTCGCGGCAGTATCCAGAAAGTATACCTTTTCCAGCCTCACTGTGCTGCCGTTCCCTCCGGAGCCGCCGATTGCGCGGAGCTGCTG
Organism: uncultured Flavonifractor sp.; assembly: GCA_947384055.1. Lineage (GTDB taxonomy): Bacteria > Bacillota > Clostridia > Oscillospirales > Oscillospiraceae > CANAAV01. The sequence goes on along the minus strand of CANDFO010000015.1, from coordinate 23,399 downwards.
AATTCTCTCCTCCTCTTCGTCCGGAAGCTCCATATAGGTGTAGCAGTTGGAGATGGTTGTGTTTACCGTCTTTCCGCTGAACTGCTCCATTCCCACGCCGCCGATGATGCCGCCGATATAGAGCTGTCGGGTGCTCACATCCTGACCGATCTCAACGGTTCCGCCGGTGTAGCACCGCTCGACTGTGCTGGTGGTGGACCCTGCCAGACCACCGACGCGGACCGGCGCGCTGTTACTGTGGGTGCATTTCATCTGAATCGTGGTAGCCGCCGTACATCCTGTCAAGGGTCCATCGGTCATCCCCACCAGCCCGCCGATGGCCCCGCCCACTCTGCCGGGTTCATACCAACCAGGTTTCGGCGCCGCCAAAGCGGTCTCATCTATGATGGTATAGCCGGCCACAGCGCAGTTGGAAATGGTGCTGTTCAGCGCCAGTCCCGCCAGAACGCCTCCGGCATACCAGCAGTCTCTGGAAGCCGCACCCTGCTTTCTTCCCTTGACCGTCACCGTATCTGTCCCCTGCTCGGAGTACATGACGATATCTTTCAGGACAGCTCTCTGCACAACTCCAAACAGGCCCATGCTGTTCACATCGTAGTTGGTTGTGTTCACTCCGATATTGAAGTTTTTCATCGTATAGCTGCCGCCGTCATAGGTGCCGCCAAACCAGCCGGTCAGGTTCTCTCCCTCAATGCTGACCTCCGCAATGGAGAAAAAGACGCCGGGCTGGGGATTCTTTTTTTCTGCCCTGTCCCCTGCCAGATAATAGATGTTGCCCTCCGCCAGCCAGTCCATGTCGTGGGTCTGGCACCAGTGATAGTTCTCTCCACTGTCGCCCAGATAGGGAAATCTCGTCTGCGGATATCTGCCATAGACCGGCACGTCCGTATAGGCGGTGTCATACCAGTTGATCTCCTGGAGCTGGGCGCCGCACCGCACCTGGAACGCGGTTTCCTCCGTTGTGCCCGGCTTTGTGCCGGACGCCCCGTTCTCCAGCTTCCTGTCCCCTTCCGCCACAGGCACATTGTTCTTACTCATAGTGTTTACGCTCATGGCGTCCGCGAACTGCGGGTTTACGGTAAATTCTATAGTAAAGCTGTCAACTCCGCTCACCTGCGTTAAAATGAACGCCCCATCGTTGGGATTCACCTGTTCCCCCTCCGGAATCCTCGTATTGTCGCCATACACCGGGCACAGGCCCGGCGTGGCATGGGCAATTCGATAGTCCTCGTCTGTGACCGCGTTATCCGTGGACCTCCCCCCCTCATGGTAGGAATTCCAGGAGTGGAACGTATACCCGGGCATCAACTTGCGCAGCGCACCGTCCGCCGTCTCATTGGTCGGGCTGTTCGTGGTCATAAACGGAAGGATGAGGTAATTCTCCCGCCTTGTATAACGCACAAACCCGGTATGGGCAATCTTACTTGCCGAAAACGAGACGTTTTCCCGAATTTCATCCTGGCTGTAGTACCCATATCCGTACTCCGTCACCACATAGCCGTCGTCGTGGGCGGTGGACAGGGTGCTCTGCTTGGTGACTCTGCTCTCCTTCGGATCCACTGCCAGCAGACTGACATAGTAGGTTCCGCCCGCATCGTTGTAGTCACGCGCCAGCTTTTCCCAGTAATACACGCCCATCTCGCCCATCTCCATGGGCTCCGGCCACTGGCCGTAGTGGACAGCCTCGCCGTTGGCATTTCGCACGGTCCGGGGATAGGGGAAGCCGTCCCCCTCCACCACCTGCATACCCGCGGGGAGAAAGGCCGCGTCCTCTGTCAGCTGCTGATATTTGGCCGGCGCCGCCGTTCCCTGCGGGTAATTCGCGCCATAAGAGGTCCCCCGGTAAGTAAAATTGCCCTGGTTCAGATAGAAGGTGTTCTTCTGCGTCCCCTGACGCATGCCGCAGAAACCGTAGGACGTCACGTTCGCGCCGCTGGACCGCAGGTCCGCCGCCGCGTAGCTGGAGCTGATTCTGCCGGAATTGAAGCCCACAAAGCCGCAGACCCGTGCCTCCGAATGGGCGTCCACCGCCGCCGTAACGCGGCCCACCGCATAGGACCCGCTGATCATGCCGGAGGCGCTGTTTTCTCCCACCAGCGCTCCCACGTAGGCTTTGGCATAGTTGGAACAGTCCGCGGACAGGGCTGCAACCTCGGCCGCGCTGTTCTCAATGACGCCCGCGTTCTGCCCCGCCAGACCGCCCACGTAGATCCCCGCGCCGAAGGCGTAGCCGGTCAGCCGGACCCCCGAGACAGCGCAGTTCTGCACCCTTCCCGTTCCGCCATTGCCGCCCACCAGTCCGCCGACAAACAGATTTCTGGAGCCGTCGCCCATGGCTGCCGATACTTCCTCATCCGGCATCTGATAGACGATGTTCCGCAGCGTTCCCTCGGAATATCCGAACAGTCCCCCATAATAGCGGTCGCTGTCCCTAGGAACAGCAAACTTCACGCCCTCAATCCCATTGCAGAAGCCGTCGTAAGTCCCTAGAAAGGCCTCTCCCCAGCGCCCAATGGGGAGCTGCTCCGCGGCCCTCACCGGTGAAAACAGGCCGTAGCCGGTATAGGCGTTGTAATTGACCGGAAGCTGCTGCAAATAGTTCAGGCGGTTGTGGTAGTACTCCGAAAACCGGCTCAGGCCGTTCAGGTGCCGGGCCGTCCGGATTTTCACGTTTCTGCGGCCCTGGAGCAGCGTCCCGGCGTACTGATAAACCCGCTCGGCAGTCCATGGGGCGCTGTCCCCCTCCTGCCGGACATAGGGAACCACCGTTTCGGCAAAGTGCGGGTTATAAAAATACTCTCCGCTGGAGACCTTCACGCCAATGGTGAGGACAAATCTCAGGTATTGGTAAAAATTTCTGCTGGCTGTCCCGCCGTTGACCAGCTCCGTCGGAAGGGGCGCCAGGTAATACTCGGCGGTGCTGCCGTCGTCATTTGTCCAGGTTGTGAGGATCAGCTCCCGCTCTCCCGTCCCCGCCTTTCCAGGCAGGGCATAGGCGCAGGACAGATGCTGTTCCGCTCCTTCCGCGTCAAAACAGGCGCAGTCAACAAGGGCCTTTTCCTCACTGCCCAGGTCTTTCTTTAAAAACGCCACGGCATAGCCGTCTGACACAACCGTTTCATTGTCGGAGAGCTTTCCAATCAAATGTCTGGCGTTGCCGCCGGAGAACCCGTAGGAACCGCCGCCGTACCGCTCGTAATAGACCAGGCTGGGTTCCATAAACTCCGCGTGCCAGTCGCCGTAATGGGGCAGGCCCTTTAACCCGGGGAAGCTGTATATCGTCAGGGTGAGGCTGTCCCGCAGATTGTAGGGATAGCTGTCCTCAGCCGCTTTCCACGCAAAAGCGGCCTCACCCATCGTTTCACAAAATCCGTCGGCAACCATATCGGCATAGCCCATGCCCCTGGCGCCGCCGAAAACGCCGCCGCCCAGAAAATATGTGTTCGTAAAGCCGTCATTCTCCTGATTTTCCGTCAGCTCATAGTACTTCTTGTCTCCGGTAAGGGTTTTTAGCGGGCGCACCACCGTGTAGACATTGTCCGCCTCCGTTTTGCCCCCTCCCAGGCAGAGCCCGGCGGCAGTTTTCGCGTCCGTGTCAATGAAACCGGCGGCGTAGCAATCGTTCAATGTGAGACTATATGGAGTAGAGGAATCACCACATACCAAACCGGCCGCAGATCCGCCGGATAAGTAGCAGTCCGCATAAGAGCGCGTAATTTTCAGTTCATGGACAACGACACCGATCAACCCGCTTGCACTGCCGGGCGTTTTCCACCCTCCTGTCCCTTTTTCTTTTCCACGCACCGTAGTGGCGGCCAGACAGTTGATTATTTCGCTTTTGACTGTCTCCGGACCATCCGCGTTATTTCCCTCAAACCTGCCGATCAGTCCGCCCGCACGATTCCCCACAACCTTGTATTCGTATTGGTCGCCTTCCGCGTCGCTGCCCAGTACACTGCGCAGGTCTTCTCCCTGCTTCGCTTCCCAGTAAACCCGACAGCCGTTGAATACACTTCTCTCCGCCTCTCCCACCAGGCCGCCTGCGTTCGCGCCTGGTGTGTTTACTGTGGCATTGATGGAATGGCAGTCATAAAAGCTGGCGTCTTTGACCGAGCCCGCCAAACTGCCCGCAGAATTAATCCAACTGTCCGCAGGAAGTGCAATCTCTGCGTCGATTAAATATACATGGTTAAATTGACCATGTACCCCGGTATTCCCGCCTACCCCGGCGAAAAGACCCGCGCCGTTTTTCTGCCACCAGGCATCCCCCAATACGTCCACGGCGCTTCTCTGCGTCACATACAGCCCGCGGATGGCGCAGTACTCCGGCTCCCCCTCCGCTCCAAGCTGAGGATTGGGGCGGCTGGTGTAAGAGACCAAACTGTCGTTTTGTATGGGCCAAAACTCATAGCCTGGGTAGGTCTCATTCTCACGGCAGAGGATATTTTCCGTCTGGATCGCCGCTGTTTTGCCCTCTACGCCGGAAAATACGGTATCCAGATTCTGGAGATGGCGCAGGCATCGAATGACTGCCGTCTCACCGCCGCTGCCCTTGGCAAACAGGCTGTTGTCCGTCTCGCTGTCCGACGCCGTTTTAAATTGGCCGCTTTGGGAAAACAGCGCCGCACTGACGGTAAAGTTATCCCCGGGTTTTACGCCTGAGCCAAGGGATTTGAACTGCGGCCCGTCCTTCAGCGAATCCAGCTTCCATGTGTAAGTGGTCCCACCGCCCGGGGCGAAGCCCTTTTCTCCTCTGCTCAGGTCCAGACGGACGGCGCCTTCCGGAAGCGTGCCGCTGTCCAGCGCGTCCGGCCCCGCGGCCTCGCCGCCCAGACATACCTCCAACCGCTCGTCGTTGAGCGGCACTCCCTCCGGAAGCTTATATGTCACCGTCACAGTGAGCGCTTCCCCGTTGCCGATGGTGACAAGCAGTTCCGCTCTGGGGGGATTCTTCACGTCGGCGCTCTCCGCCATGCCCCCGCCGTAATAGCCCAGCATGGGCTCAGCGTTCATGCGCTTTGTCCTGCCCGCCGTGGTCCACTCGTTATAAAAGCTCTGGAAATCTGCCGTACCTAGCGGTGAAATGTCTTCTTCTGCATAAAATACGTCGGTTACGCTTCCGCTGACCGGCTCATAGATGATATAGAAGCACCTTCCGCCGTCCCGCAAGGCCGGATCAATGCTCCCGTCCGGCAGCAGCTCCGCCAGCACGCTGTCCGCGCTGGTTATGTAATAAGCGCCGGTCTCTCCGCCGCCTCCGTCGGCGCTTAAAGGCACCATAAGCCCGTTGTCCACGCCGCTGACCAGGCCGTCCAGACGGCTCCGCCCGGCCAGCAGAACCGCCCGGTTCTCCGCTGCCATATAGATCTCCCGCGCCGCGTTGTCTAATTCCGTAATTTTCAGATAACGCACGTAATACGCCGTCCCCACCGCCGATACAGCCAGCAGAATTACCAGAATGGCGACGGCTGCCAGGGCCTCCACAAACGTAAAGCCAGTATTTCCTTTTGTCTTATTCCTGCTCGCCATGCCCTCATCCCTCAGACTCAAGACTTATTCATACCACCGTCAAAGGCGGCTCATCTCTGTCCAGGCATCCGCCCACAGGCCTGAACGCCTTTACTGATCCTTTTGCAAAAGGATCAGTCTCCGGTACGTACCGGAGACGCCGCGCCGCCATATCTGTTTTCCTCTCTGCAATTATTCCACACTGTAAAAACACAAGACCGACCTCTCTGACGCAGTGCTGCCCCCATGGCGCAGCAATCTTCCATAGCCCTCTATCATCCCCGCCGACAAGCCATAATCGTATTTAAAACTGCCCGCGGACGTCCTTCAGCATCATCTTTTGCGGTTATCAGACAGCTATCAGCGGCATCTGAACGCTCATTCTGATCCTTTTGCTATAAAAGGATCAGCCTCCGGTACGTACCGGAGGCATCGCACCATCACACAAAATTCCGTTTTCTGCGGCAGGTCGTTTACAAGGCTCTTTCCGCGCCAGCCCATAGCAAGCGCAGGGCCAACTTTCCCCCTCTGTTATTGCTTTATTTTCCACATTGCAGCATTATCTTACCATACCCCACGGGAAAATACAATAGACGCTTTTCATCATTCATAAGGGGGAGCCATAAATCCTTGCCAAAAATGCCGCCTTTACCGGAACTGTCTGTGCAATGCCCTTAAATCCGCCGTTAAACCTGATCCCGCCGGTTTTCCGGCCGCTTGACAAACATATTGCGGCCGTGGTATGGTTATTATAACAGAAAAATCCGTCTTTTGGCCGCTTGTGCATATTACGTTTTATTTTACACTTAATTTGTTTGAGGGAGGATCTGTGCCATGTTGAATCTGGCTCTGTGCGATGACGAACCGGAACAACGCGCCGCTCTGGGAGAATTGCTCCATACCTATGCGGCCCTCCATCCAGAGCTGGCCATCAAGCTGGCGGTCTTTTCCTCCGGTTCCCAGCTTCTGGCCGAGGAGGATACCGACTTTGACCTCTATGTGCTGGATGTGGTGATGCCCGGCCTGTCCGGAATCCAGCTTGGGGTCAAGCTCCGGGAGCAGAACAGAACCGCCCCTATCATCTACCTGAGCGTCTCCCCCGAGTTTGCCCTGGATTCCTATAGTGCGCGGGCTTTTTATTATCTGATCAAACCCGTTCAGCCGGCACAGCTGTATCAGGTGCTGGACCAGGCCGCGGCCACCCTGGAAAAACAGAAGTCCGCCTGTATCACCGTAAAAACCAAAGACGGCCTGCGCCTGCTGCGGCTGGACAGCATTCTATACGCGGAGCTTGCCAGCCGGACGGTGCATTACCACCTCTCCACCGGCGAGGAGGTGGTCAGTCTGACCGTGCGCGGCTCCTTCCGGGATGAAATTGCCCCTCTCCTGGCCAGTCCGGGCTTTATTCTGTGCGGGTCCAGCTTCGCGGCAAACCTCTATTATGTCACCGCCGCGGAAAAGCGCTTCTTTCTGATGGCCGGCGGAAAGCAGGTCCCCCTGGCCCGCGACCTGGCAGTTCAGGCCCGGCGCCAGTGGGCCAGCTACTGGCTGGATGGAGCGGAGGAGGACCTTTAGCCGCCTCAGCCTGTCGAAAAAGGCCAGAGGCCTTTTTCGACAAAAGAGGGATACGGCCTGCCGCGCGCACCCCTTTGAGCACACTTGCAGGCCGGGTAGTGTCATTTTCGAGGCGCATGTCCCCGAAAATGACCGATTTTTACTTTATTTTGCCGCCCTCGGGCGGCAAAACTCTGCGAGGCTTTTCTGTGGAGGACGTTTTCCGGCAAACTGAGTCGCTTTAGGCGCCTCAGCCGACGGCTCTGCCCCATGGTCAAACCGCTTGAAAAGAATCCACGGATTCTTTTCAAGCGGTTTGACCGGGCCTTGTCTGAAAAAGGCCTAACGTACTGAGAAGGGGAGAACCCACATGTCCCATACCATTTTCCTGATTGAGGATGACCCGGCGCTGCGCGGGGAGCTGCACACGCTGCTGGAGCGGTACGGCTATACCTGCGTCACCACCGACGACTACGAGGACGTGGCCAGCCAGGTGGACGCCGGCGGAGCCAGTCTGGTCCTGCTGGACCTGGGTCTGCCCCGATATGACGGCTACCACGTCTGCCGGGAGCTGCGCCGCCGCTCCCAGATCCCCATTATCGTTATCACCAGCCGGGCCACGGAGCTGGACGAGCTGATGAGCATGAACCTGGGGGCGGACGATTTTCTGACGAAGCCCTTTCACAGCGGGATTCTTCTGGCGCGCATGGAGCGCCTGCTCCAGAGGGCTTATCCCGCCGCCCAGGGAGCGGCCCTCTCCGCAAAGGGGCTTACCCTGGACCTGGGGCGTGGGACGGTCCGGCTGGGGACAGAGGAGGCGGAGCTCACCCGCAATGAGGTGCGGATTCTCCAGCTGATGCTTCAACATCCGGAGCGCATTGTCTCCCGGGAGGAGCTGATGCGGACCCTCTGGCAGTCGGACGCCTTTGTGGACGACAACACCCTGACGGTGAACGTCGCCCGCCTGCGCAGGAAGCTGGAGGGCATGGGGGCCCAGGGGGTGCTCACCGCCCGCCGGGGCCAGGGGTATCAGCTGTGACGGCCGGGGCGTTCCTGCGGGACAAGGGGCTCCACCTGGGGATGCTGGCGGCGGCAGTGCTGCTGTCGGTCTCTCTGCTCCGGGTCCTGCGGGTGGGCCGGCCGGCGGCGGCCTTTCTGTGCCTGCTGATGCTGCTGGGGGGATTGCTCCCTCTGGCGGTGGAATTTTTCCGCAAAAAGTGCTTTTATGACCACATGGCAGAGCTGCTGGACCACCTGGAGCCCCGGTATCTCCTGTCCGAGCTGCTGGAGGAGCCGGACTTTCTGGAGGGCCGCCTCCTGTATCAGGCGCTGGCGGAGACCGGCAAGTCCATGAACGATGCCGTCGCCGCCGCCCGGCGGGACATGGCGGACTACCGGGAGTATGTGGAAACCTGGGTTCATGAGGTCAAGACGCCCATTGCCTCGGGACGCCTGGCGCTGGAAAACTGCCCCGGTCCCCTGGCGGACAGTCTGGAGGACGCCCTCTTTCAGATTGACAGCTGCGTGGAGCAGGCCCTGTACTACGCCCGCAGCGGCGCTGTGGACCGGGACTATCTGGTGCGCCCCATCCCCCTTCGGGAGGTGGCGGCCGCCGCCGTGAAGCGGTATGCGCGCCCGCTGATCGCCGCCGGTTTTTCCGTTGAACTGGAGACGCTGGACGCGACGGCCTACACCGACCCCAAATGGGTGGAGTTTATGCTGGGGCAGCTGATCTCCAACGCCGTAAAATACCGGGGACCCGCGCCCAGGCTGGTCTTTACGCAGCAGGTGCTGGAGCAGGCCGTGGTGCTCACAGTGGCCGACAACGGTGTGGGCATCCCGGCCGCCGACCTGCCCCGGGTGTGGGAAAAGGGGTTTACCGGGGAGAACGGCCGCACTCTGGCCACCCGCTCCACCGGCCTGGGGCTCTACCTGTGCAAAAAGCTCTGCGGAAGGCTTGACGTGGGACTCGCCATCACCTCCGCGCCGGGAGAGGGCACGGCCGTGTCCTTTACGTTTCCCAAAGGGCGGTTCTGCCTTATGCGCTGACGCCCTCCGCCCGCGCTCGGCTCCCCGCTCCACAGGTTCTTATACAAATCCGCCTATTTGACTATTGACAGGAGCCCGGCAAGTCCTTATACTAAAAGCCGACAATTGAATCACCTTATCAAGAGCGGCGGAGGGAACGGCCCGATGAAGCCCGGCAACCTGCATGAGCAAGGTGCTAAATCCGGCGGTAGAAGTATCGAAAGATGAGGAAGAAAGTCTTTCCTGCGCGCTCCGCCGGACGGTGGAGCGCGTTTTTCGTCCCCTCCTCCAGAAAACAGAAAGGAAGTATTACTTATGGCAAACCGTCTCTTTACCTCTGAATCCGTCACCGAAGGCCACCCCGACAAGGTGTGCGACCAGATCTCCGACGCCGTTCTGGACGACATTCTGGCCGCCGACCCCACCGCGCACGTGGCCTGCGAGACCTTCACCACCACCGGCATGGTGACGGTCATGGGTGAGATCACCACCTCCCACTACACCGACATCCCCTCCATCGTCCGCCGGACTGTGGAGCGCATCGGCTACACCGACCCGGCCTACGGCTTCGACTACCGCTCCTGCGCGGTGCTCACGGCCATTGACGAGCAGTCCCCCGACATCGCCATGGGCGTCAACCAGTCCTTTGAGCACCAGGAGGGCGGCGCCGACCCCGCCGACCTGATCGGCGCCGGGGACCAGGGCATGATGTTCGGCTACGCCTGCGACGAGACGCCGGAGCTCATGCCCGCCCCGCTCTCCATGGCCCACCAGCTCTGCCGCCGCCTGGCGGAGGTCCGCCGCAGCGGAGCGCTTAAATGGCTCCGCCCCGATGGAAAGAGCCAGGTAACGGTGGAGTACGGCGAGGACGGACAGGTCCTCCGCTGCCCCGCCATTGTGGTATCCACCCAGCATGACCCGGATATCGCCCTGAAGGACCTGCGGGAGGCCGTTGTTGAGACCATTATCAAGCCCATCATCCCCGCCGAGTATATCGACCAGAATACCAAGTTTTATGTAAATCCTACCGGACGTTTTGTGGTGGGCGGTCCCGTGGGCGACACCGGCCTTACCGGGCGGAAGATTATCGTGGACACCTACGGCGGCTCCGCCGCCCACGGCGGCGGCTGCTTCTCCGGCAAGGACCCCACCAAGGTGGACCGCTCCGCCGCTTACATGGCCCGGTATATCGCGAAAAACATCGTGGCCGCAGGTCTGGCCCGGAAGTGCCAGATTGAGCTGGCCTACGCCATCGGCGTGGCCCACCCGGTCTCTGTGCTGGTGGAGACCTACGGCACCGGCGCCGTATCGGAGGAGAAGCTGTCCCAGCTGGTCAACCGGTGCTTCGACATGCGCCCGGCCAAGATCATTGAGAAGCTGAACCTGCGCCGCCCCATCTACGAGCAGACCGCCGCGTACGGCCACTTTGGACGCACTGACATCGACCTGCCCTGGGAGCACACCGATATGGTGGAGGAACTCAAAAACTGTCTGTAACCCCGGTCCGATTAAACTGCATAGCAGAGAGGCCGCCGTGTGACGCAGTGTGTCACGCGGCGGCTTTTTTCAGAAGCGACGGTCCACTCTTTCGAGGAGATGCGGCTACAGCCGCTTGAGCCTGTCGAAAAACTTCCCCCACGGGAAAGCCTCGCAGAGTTTTGCCGCCCGAGGGCGGCAAAATAAAGTCAAAATTGGTCATTTTCGGGGACATGTGCCTCGAAAATGACACTTCTCGGCCTGCAAGTGTGCCCAAAGGGTGCGCGCGGCAGGCCGTATCCCCTTTGTCGAAAAAGGCCGGAGGCCTTTTTCGACAAGCTGAGGCGGCTACAGCCGCTTATCGTCTGTAGCCGGATTGTCGATCAGTCTGCCGTCCTCTCCGAAGCGGGAGCCGTGGCACGGGCAGTCCCAGGAGTGCTCCGCCGGGTTATATTTCAGCGCGCAGCCCATGTGGGGGCAGCGGGGGACGGTGGGGGTCAGCAGTCCCAGCGCCGATTCCAGCCCGTTTACCGCCAGCTGGGGCCGGAAAACGGTGCGGGAGGGGGAAAACAGCTGCGCATAGGGGTTGTCCCGCCCCAGCGCCAGGTCCGCCAGCACGGAGGCGGCCGCCATGGAAGAGGTCATGCCCCACTTGTTGAATCCCGCTGCCACATAGAGACCGCGGGTCCCCCTGGAATACCGCCCGATATAGGGTACGCCGTCCAAAGTCATGCAGTCCTGGGCGGCCCAGCGGGCCACTTCCCGGGCATTCGGCCAGTATGTCTGGGCAAACGACTCCAGCTCCTGCCAGCCGCCTCCCCTCTTTCCGGTGCGGTGGCTGCCGCCCCCCAGCAGAAGCAGGTCCCCGTAATTGCGGAGGGAAAGTCCCTTTTTGTCCGCGTCAATATACATTCCGCCCACGTCCGGGGCGTTTTTCAGGGCCAGCACATAGGAGCGGTCCTGATACAGCTTGAGAAAATACCCGCCGTGCTTGTTGAGCAGGGGAAAATGGGTGGCGGCGATGACCGTCTCCGCCGAGACCGTGCCGCCGTTTGTCACCGCCCTGCCGGGCATCAGCTCCAGGACCTTCGTGTTCTCATAGATACGCAGGCCCGGGACAATGGCGGCGATGAATTTCAGCGGGTGAAACTGCGCCTGGCGGCCAAAGCGCACCGCCCCCGCCGTGGGAAAGGGCAGGGGCAGCTCCCCGGCAAACGCCGCGTCAAAGCCCAGCCGGTCCAGCGCCGCCAGCTCCCTGTCCAGCTTCCGGCGGCTGTCAACCTCATAGACAAAGGCGTCTTTTTCCTCAAAATCGCAGTCTATGGTTCGGCTCCACAGGCGGTACTGCTCCAGGGCCTCCTGGTTGGCCAGCAGATAGAGCCGGGCCCGCTCTGTCCCAAATTCCCGGAGCAGCCGGTCGTAGATCAGGCCGTGCTGAGACGTGATTTTCGCTGTGGTATTCTTTGTCATTCCGCCGCAGAGCCGGTCCGCCTCCACCAGGGTGCAGTCCACCCCAGCCCGGGAGAGCGTCCATGCGCACAGGAGCCCGGCCATGCCGCCGCCGACCACCAGTATATCCGTCCTCAAGTCCCCTCGCAGCGGCTCGAACCGGGGCAGCCGTTCTGTTTTTGTCCATATGGAGTCCATTTCATCACCTCGGCGGCCATGGTACGCCATACGGCCGCATGGCGTTAGGTTGACCTCAAAGCGCGTCAATTATGCCTGCTCCCGGGCGCTCAGTTTCAGCGTCCGCCGCCTTTTCCCGCCGCAGTATTGTAATTCCATCCCAATTCGTATATAATGTAAATTGGAGAGTGTTAAACCGGTGTCCGCGCACCCGGGGGCAAGGGCGGGCACCCGTGCCCCGGTCCCCGTTCAACGGCTGAACCGGCCCTCTCTTTATCCGCGGCGGCGGTCCGTCCCCGGGCCCGGCCGCATGTTGAACAGGAGGAACCAGGCATGTCGAAACTGCTTCGGCTTTTAGAGGAAGACTGTACGCTCACACACCAGCAGCTGGCGTCCATGACCGGGATGACCGTGGAGGAGGTCCGGGCGGAGATCAAAAAATACGAGGACGACAAGGTCATCTTGGGCTATAAAGCCATTGTGGACTGGGACCGCACCCAGCGGGAGTCCGTCACCGCCCTGATTGAGGTGCGGGTCACACCCCAGCGGGGGGACGGCTTTGACCGGGTGGCCGAGCGCATTTACCAATACGATGAGGTGGAGAGCGTCTATCTCATGAGCGGGGCCTATGACCTGACGGTCATCATCTCCGGCCGCACCCTCAAGGAGGTGGCCCAGTTTGTGGGGGAGCGCCTGTCCACACTGGAGGATGTCACCGGCACCGCCACCCACTTTATTCTCCATAAATATAAGGAAAAGCACCTGATCTTTGAACGGCAGGAGCGGCAGCCGAAGGAGTGGATTTTCTCATGAATTATGACCAGCTCTTGTCTCAGCGCATTCAGGACATCGAGCCCTCGGGCATCCGGCGCTTTTTTGACATTCTGGAGGAGATGAAGGACGCCATCTCCCTGGGCATTGGCGAGCCCGACTTTGTCACCCCCTGGCACATCCGGGACGCCGGCATCTACTCCCTGGAGAAGGGCTTTACCAAATACACCGCCAACGCGGGCATGGCTGAGCTGCGGCGGGAGATCGCCTCCTATCTAAGCCGGCGGTTTGACCTCCACTACGACTTTGCCAGCCAGATTGTGGTTACGGTAGGGGGCAGCGAGGGCATCGACCTGACTCTCCGGTGTCTGCTCAATCCCGGCGACGAGGTCATCATCCCCGTCCCTTCCTTTGTGTGTTACGGCCCCTTGGCCTCTATGACCGGTGCGGTGCCGGTCTACCTGGAGCTGAAGGCGAAAAACCAGTTCCGCCTCACCGCGGAGGAGCTCAGAAGCGCCCTCACCCCCCGCACCAAGCTGCTGGTGCTCCCCTTCCCCTGCAACCCAACCGGAGGCATCATGGAGCGGGAGGACCTGGAGGCCGTCGCCCAGGTGCTGGAGGGCACCGATATCCTCATCCTCTCCGATGAGATCTACGCCGAGCTCACCTATGGGCAGCACCATGTCTCCCCCGCCAACCTGCCCCAGCTCCGCGACCGTACCGTGGTGGTCAACGGCTTTTCCAAGAGCCACGCCATGACCGGCTGGCGGATGGGCTATGTGTGCGGGCCAAAGGAAATTATTCAGCAGCTGCTCAAGCTCCACCAATTCGGTATCATGTCCGCCCCCACGGTGAGCCAGTACGCCGCTGTGGAGGCCATGCGCAACGGCGACGGGGATATCGAAAAGATGCGGGACGAATATGACGGCCGCCGCCGTTACCTGGTGGAGGGGCTGCGGCGGATCGGTCTGCCCTGCTTCGAGCCCAAGGGAGCTTTCTATGTGTTCCCGGATATCCGGAGCACGGGCCTGAGCTCCGACGACTTCTGTGAGCGCTTTCTGATGGAGGAAAAGGTGGCGGTGATCTCCGGCGCGGCCTTCGGCCCCGGGGGAGAGGGCTTTGTCCGCTGCTGCTACGCCACCAGCATGAAGGACATCGCCGAGGCTCTCACCCGGCTGGACAATTTTCTCACCAATCTGAAAAAGAAGCAGGCCCGCGATTTACAGCCCTGAGATTTTGCAGAATTCATGGGGGCACGGATGCCGGAGGGCGTGCCTGTGCCCACCGTCAGCAAGGAGGAAGCGCATATGTACATCACCTGCCTGGACATGGAGGGCGTGCTGGTCCCCGAAATCTGGATCGCCTTCGCCGAGGCCAGCGGCATTCCGGAGCTCCGCCGCACCACCCGGGACGAGCCCGACTACAACAAGCTCATGGAGTTCCGGCTGGGCATTTTAAGAGAGCACGGCCTGGGGCTCAGGGAGATTCAGGCCACCATCGCCAAAATCGACCCGCTCCCCGGCGCCAGAAAATTTTTGGACGAGCTGCGGTCCGAGACTCAGGTTATCATTCTCAGCGACACCTTTGAGCAGTTCGCCAAGCCCCTGATGGAAAAGCTGGGCTGGCCCACAATCTTCTGCAACACCCTGGAGGTAGCGGCAGACGGGAGCATCACCGGCTTCCGGATGCGCTGTCCCCAGTCCAAGCTCACCACCGTCAGGGCGCTTCAGTCCATCGGCTATGAGACCATCGCCGCCGGGGACAGCTTTAACGACCTGGGGATGATCCAGGCCAGCAAAGCGGGCTTCCTCTTCAAGAGCACCGAGGCGATCAAGTCCGCGCACCCGGAGCTGCCCGCCTATGAGGAATTCGGCGACCTGCTGAACGCCATCCGCGGGGCCATGCGGGAATGACCCGGCCGGGCAAGGACCCCCGGGAGGACAAAGACCCGTGGGAACAGAAGCCCCCGCCGGGGGCCCGGCTCACCATCGGAGTTATCCGCGCTGTCACCGGGGCGGCGGACCTGTTTACCAGGCACGGCCGGAAGAATACAGGTTCTAAGAGCCAGTTTGAAATCTCCGGATGCGCCGGATGGACCAGGATTTTTTTGTCCGGCAAGGAAAAAAGCGCAGGAATACTGGACGTATTTCGAGCATGTTTGACGCCGCAGGGCGGAAAAAGACCAGTTCAGACGGTGTACCTGGAGATTTTAAACTGGCTCTGAAGGCTCCGTCTCGTTTTCCTATGGCTTTGGCGGTCCGCTGGTCACAAAGGACCCCGACGCGGACAAGCGGGCGTTTACCTTTCGGGTATTGGCGGTCCAGGCGGTGGAGGGCCGGGGGACGGCGGTGTTCGGCATGGTGTCTCACGGCCAGGTCCACGCCGGAGATACCGTGACCTGTGTAACTGCCGACGGAACGCGGTTCCCCTGCGTCATTCAGGAGGTCGAGCGCCCCATTCCCCAGGGGCCTCACATCGGCGGGACCCAGCCTCCGCCCTTCTGCACCCTGTTTGTCACTGGCCGCGGGCCAGAGGAGTTCCATCCCCAGGACAAATTTATAATTGAGAAATGAGTGAACCCGATGAGCGCATTTGAACGCCTCCCCTTCCGCCCGGCGGACATTTTGCTGCCCCAGAACTGCGATTATGACAAGTGGTCCGTGGTGGCCTGCGACCAGTACACCTCTCAGCCGGAGTACTGGCAGCGGGTGGAAGAGACGGTGGGCTCCGCCCCCTCCGCCCTGCGGCTGATTCTGCCGGAGAGCTGTCTGGACGGTCCCAATGTGGAGACCGACATTATGGAGGTCAACACCACCATGACCCGCTATCTGCGGGAGGGGCGCTTTCGGGAGCTGCCGGACTGCCTCATCTATGTGGAGCGGCGGCTGGACAACCTGCGCCTGCGCCGGGGAATTGTGGGCATGGTAGACCTGGAGCAGTACGACTATGAGCCCAGCTCCCCCGCTCTGGTGCGGGCTACCGAGGGCACCGTCCTCTCCCGCATCCCTCCCCGGGTGGCGGTGCGCAAGAATGCCCCTCTGGAGCTCCCCCACGCCATGCTCCTGGCTGACGACCCAGGCAGGACGGTGGTCGAACCCCTGGCGGAGCAAAAGGGGCGCTTTGAGAAGCTCTATGACTTCGACCTGATGGAGCGGGGCGGGCACATCGCCGGCTGGAAGCTGGACGCCGCCGCCATGGAGCAGGTGGCCGCCGCGCTGACCGACCTGTCAGATCCCGCAGCCTTCAACGCCCGCTACGGCACCCGGGACGCCCATGTGCTTCTCTTCGCCATGGGAGACGGCAACCACTCCCTGGCCACCGCCAAGGAATGCTATGAGCGCCAAAAAAAGCTCACCCCCCGGGAGCAGTGGGCCGGTCTGCCCGCCCGCTTCGCCCTGTGCGAGCTGGTTAATCTCCATGACGCCTCGCTGGAATTTGAGCCCATCCACCGGGTGCTCTTCGGCGTGGAGCCGGAGGTGGTGGTGGAAGCCCTGCTGAATGCCTGCCCCGGGGCCTACCGGGGGGAGGGGGACGGACATGTGCTGCGCTACCTCTACCAGAACGGCCGGGGCGCGGTGACGGTGCCCCACCCGGACCACCAGCTGGAGGTGGGCACGCTTCAGACCTTCCTGGACGCCTATCTCAGGGGGCACAAGGGGCGCATCGACTATATCCACGGGTCCGACGTGGCCCGGGAGCTGGCCGCCCTGCCGGGCCGCATGGCCTTCCTGCTGCCCGCTATGGGGAAGGAGCAGCTCTTCCCCACCGTCATCCACGATGGGGTGCTTCCCCGCAAAACCTTCTCCATGGGGCAGGCCCACGACAAGCGCTTTTATCTGGAGGCCAGGAAGATCCGCGTTTAGATCACACCCCCAATCAAACAGACAGGAACAAAGGAGGCGGCGGTATGCCTGTCATGGAAGTCCGGGCCCGGGCCAAGCTCAATCTGTCCCTGGACGTTCTCCGCCGCCGGGCGGACGGCTATCACGACATGCGCATGGTCATGCAGACGGTCGCCCTCTGCGACCGCCTGCGGCTGGAGACCGGAACCGGCGGCCCCCTGCGGGTCTCCAGCGACCTGGGGTTTCTGCCCGCTAATGAGAAAAACCTGGCCGCCGCCGCCGCCCTGCGGCTGGGCGAGGCGGTAGGCACAGACTTTGGCGGGTTGTCCATCGGCCTGCAAAAATCCATCCCCGTATGCGCGGGCATGGCCGGCGGAAGCTCCGACGCGGCGGCGGTCCTGCGCGGGCTCAACAGCCTGATGAACCTGGGCCTTTCTGCCCGGCAGCTGGCTGAAATCGGGGAGTCGGTGGGCTCCGACGTCCCCTACTGCGTCATGGGGGGCACTGCTCTGGCCGAGGGCCGGGGAGAGAAGCTGACCCCCCTGCCGCCCCTCCCCAGGTGTCAGGCGGTCCTGTGCAAGCCCGCCTTCTCCGTATCCACGCCGGAGCTCTTTGGGCGGATTGACTGCACCCGCATCCGCTGCCGCCCGGACACTGCCGGACTGACCGCTGCCCTGGAGCGGGGAGACCTGGCGGGCGCCGCCCGGCGCATGTACAATGTCTTTGAGGACGCTCTCCCCTCCCGGCGGGCGGGAGAAATCCGGGAAATCAAAACCGTCCTGATCCGCTGCGGAGCCCTGGGCGCCAGTATGAGCGGCACCGGACCTACGGTGTTCGGCCTGTTTGACTGCCCGGAAGCCGCCCGGAACGCCTATGAGGTTCTGCGGGAGCGCTATCGGGAGACCTTCCTCACTGAGACCGTCCCCGCGGAGCACCTCTAACCGGCGCACTGCGCAGCGTGCTGACCCATCCGGCTTTGGCCGCAAAAAAAGCCTGCGGCGGACCCGCTCTTCCGGCGGCACGTGTCCCGTGCCTCCAGGAGAATAGGTCCGCCGCAGGCTCTGTTCTGTCCCGGCGGGATATTTTGCCGTCCGCAGGCTCAAAAGAGGTCTTTCCGGTTCAGGATGACAGCTACCAGGAGAATCGCCACGCCCGCCACCGCCAGCGGGAACCACCAGAACTGGTCCAGCGGCAGACCCGCCACATTCATTCCATAAAAACCGAAAATAATATTGGGAATGGTCAGCAGAATCGTGATGGAGGTGAGGACCTTCATAATCACATTGAGGTTGTTGGAGATGACCGAGGCAAAGGCGTCCATCATGCCGGAGATAATGGACGAGTAGATGTTCGCCATCTCGATGGCCTGGCGGACCTCAATCAGTACGTCCTCCAGCAGGTCGTGGTCCTCCTCATAGAGGGTGACAATCCGCCCCCGGAGGATTTTTTCCAGCGTGACCTCGTTGGCTTTCAGGGATGTGTTGAAATAGACCAGGGATTTTTCCAGGTCCAGCAGCTGGATGAGCTCCTTATTCCGCTGGGATTTGTAGAGCTGGCGCTCCATGTAATTGTAAATCTTGTCGATCTGCTTCAAATACTGCAGGTAGCGCTTGGCCACCTGGAGGAGCATGTAGAGAATAAAGCTGGTGCGCTTCTGAGTCTCCGCCCCCCGGACCAGGCCGTCCTGCATGTCCTTTAAGATGGAGGACTCCTTCAGGCAGACGGTAATAATGTGCTTCTCCGTTACGATGATGCCCAGAGGGAGGGTGGAATAGACCACCGCGTCGTCCTTCTCCACCGAGGGCAGGTCGATGATAATGAGGGTCTGCCCGTCCTCCGTGTCAATGCGGGAGGTCTCCTCCTCATCCAGGGCCGCCCGCAGGAAGGCGGGCTCCACGCCCAGCGTGGCCGCTGCGGTGGTGAGCTCGTCCTCGCTGGGGTTGGTCAGGTTGACCCAGCAGCCGTCCTGGATGGACTCCAGCCGGGTCATCTTTCCGCCGATGGTCTTGTGAATGCTCAGCAAAATAATCACGCCTTTCCCGGCGCGGGGGCCAAAAAAGGGTACAAAAAACCCGCACGCCTTAGTCTGAACGGTCTCCCTGGGCACAGCGCCCCCGGGGACCCGCGGCGACATCGGGCGTACGGACTCAGGCGGCCGGGGCCGCCCCGCCGCGGAGCCAAAGCGCCGCGCTGATAAAGGGACATTCTCGACTCCAAGGGTCGCTGCTCACGGCGCCTATCACTCCTTTTTTACACGTTTGTCCGCAGAACCTGCGGTCCGCCCGCCAGCCGCTCTGCGGCCGGTGCGCGGAGATATGACAGATAACAGATATTATTATAAGCCAGTCCCGGCCGGATTGCAAGCAAAAACAGGGAAAAGAAAAAGTTGACAGGGCTCCGTGCCGTTCTTTACAGGATTTTAGGAAAAACCGGCCTATTCTGCGGAATATCTCTCTGTATAAGGAATCGGGAGACGCATATACATAATCCGAGACCAAACACAGAAGGGAAGGATGCCGGAATGGAGACGAGCTATCGGGCATGGGAGAGAAAGCGGCAGGCGCGGCGGAGCGCTCCCCGGCGGAAGGGCGGCGCGGTTTTGGGGCCCCGGGAGACACGCCGTCTGATTCAGCTGGGCGTATGTATTCTGCTTTTTCTGGTGGTTTTTATCGGAAAAGGTGTTTTTCCGGAGGAGATGGAGGAAGTGCGGGAGCAGCTGACCCAGACGCTCCAAACCGACACCGATTTCCGGGCGGCCTTCGCGGGGCTGGGCCGGTCCCTGTCCCAGGGGGAACCGGTGTGGAAAGGGCTGAACGGACTGTGGTCGGATGTATTCGGGAGGAGCGCCGTCAGCCTGCCTGACCTGCCCCCCTCCGCGCTCTATCAGGCCCAGCTGACCTTTTTGTGGGGGGAGACCGTCCCCGCGGCCCACTGGCTGGGGCTCCCCGCCGGGGAGGACGGCGAAGCGCCGGAAGAGCTGATCCATCCGCAGCCCCTGCCGCAGAAAGGGACGGAGGCGGAGCCCGCCTTTACCGTTGTACCCTATGACGGCCCCGCCCTGCCTGAGAACGCCACCAAGGACCGCTGGAACCTGGACCTTCTGGGCGTAGGCGAAACCGTAACCCCCGCCCTGGGCTGGATCTCCTCCCCCTTCGGCTGGCGGGAGCACCCGGTGGACGGCGGGGAGAAGTTCCACAACGGCGTGGACCTGGGGGTCAACTGGGGGACCGACGTGCTGGCCTTTGCCGGCGGCACCGTGGACTATATCGGCGACAGTCCCGTCTACGGGCTGTATCTCCAGCTCCGCCATGCCGGGGGGCTGACCACATTTTACGCCCATTGCAGTCAACTCCTGGTGCAGGAGGGGCAGAGCGTCCAGGCCGGACAGCGGGTGGCCCTGTCCGGGGACAGCGGAAACGCCACCGGCCCTCACCTGCACTTTGAGGTCAAGCTCAACGGTGTCCTGCTGGATCCCGCCTACTATATCGAGACCATCTGATCATGCTGCGCTGGAGGCGTCTGGAGGTCAGCGGCGGCTTCTTGCTGCTTGCGGCGGCCCTCTACTACCTGGACAGCGCGGGCGTGGTACCCTGGGCGCTGCTGGCCTGCGCCCTCCACGAGCTGGGGCACACTTTGGCCATCCGCCTGCTGGGGGGGCAGGTGTCGCTGCTGCGTCTGACCTGCGTAGGGGCGGAGCTGCGCCTGTCGGCCCGCTGCCCTCTCACCCCCGGCAGAGAGCTCCTGGCGGCACTGGCGGGACCGGCCGCCAATCTCCTGACGGCGGGGCTCACTGTCCGGCTGTCCGGCGGGCGCGGGGAATCCGCCTGCCTGTTTGCCGGGCTCAATCTGGCCCTGGGGCTGTTCAACCTGCTGCCCGCTGCCCAGCTGGACGGCGGGCGCATTCTGAAAGACCTGCTGCTCCTCCTGGGGGCGGGCCCCCGGACGGAGGGCGTCCTCCAGGGGATTTCCCTGGCTCTGGCGGCCCTTCTGTCGGCAGCGGGATGCCTGCTCCTGCTGCGGGGGGCGGTCAACGTCACCCTGCCCATCACCGCTCTGTGGCTGCTGTTCTCCTCCCCGGCGGGGACGGTCCCGCCGCCGGCGCGTCCGGCGTTCCGCAAAAAAACGGTCCGCCCCTTTTCCGGCACATAAAACCTGTTCCATATCTCGGCCCATGGGGAGAGATGTGGAACAGGTTCTTCTTTACGCACAGCGCGGGCGCTGGCGCCCCGCGGCGCCGCTATTGCAGCTCCTTCTGCACGTATTTGGGCAGCTTCTCCACCACCAGACGGTAGGACATGTCGCACAGGTCCCGCATCAGGTCCTCCGGCACCGCTCCGTCCAGATACACGCTGTTCCAGTGGCGCTTATCGGAGTAGAAGCCCGGTATGATATCGGGATATTCCGCCCGAAAGCCCTCGGCCAGGCGGGGGTCGCACTTGAGTATGACCATACTCCGCCCTCCATAGGCGCTGTGCTCGGGACCGGGGGTGCAGATGGCGGCATACATCTTGCCCCGGACCAGAAAGCGCTGCCACTGCCACTCCACCTTGAAATCCTCCTGAGCTCCGGGCTTGGCTCTCAGATAATCCTCAATCCACGGGTATTTGTTCACAGCTTTTCCTCCCACTCCGCCTGCTTAAAGCCCACCAATACAAAGTCCTCGCCCACCAGAATGGGCCGCTTCACCAGCATCCCGTCGGTGGCAAGGAGGGCAAACTGCTCGTCCTCGCTCATGGCGGGAAGCCTGTCCTTCAGCTCCAGGGCCCGATATTGCTGGCCGCTGGTATTGAAAAAGCGTTTCAGCGGCAGACCGCTTTTGGCGTGCCAGGCGCGCAGCTCCGCCTCGGCGGGGTTGTCCGCCTTGATGTCCCGGGCGGTAAAGGACACGCCCTTTTCCTCCAGCCAGCGGGCGGCCTTCTGGCAGGTGGTGCATTTGGGGTAGTGTACAAACAGCATGGCAATCTCTCCTTCACGCGTTTATCGCGGGCCCCGGTCAGCCGGGGCCTCTCCGTTTTACGGCAACATGATCCTACACGATTGCCCTGGGTTTGTCCATCTTTTTCCGCGGGCAGGCTCTTTTTTATATTTTACCGCGAAAGGCCCAAGTCATGGTTGTAAAATCCGGCCAAACCTCTTATAATGGAATCCACCTGAAAATTTCAGACAAAAGAGGGATATAGACTATGGAACGAATGAAGATTGCGCAGATTTTTGCCGACAGCCAGGCCCTGGACGGCCAGACTGTCACCGTCAGCGGCTGGGCCCGCACCATCCGCGATTTAAAGGGATTCGGCTTTGTGGAGCTCAACGACGGTTCCTGCTTTAAAAACCTCCAAATTGTGCTGGAGGCGGACGCCCTGAGCAACTACCGGGAAATTGCCGGCCAGAACGTGGGGGCCGCCCTTACCGCCACCGGAACGGTGGTCCTCACCCCCGAGGCCAAGCAGCCCCTGGAGCTGAAAGCTGCCTCTGTGTCCCTGGAGGGCGCTTCCGCTCCGGAGTACCCCCTCCAGAAGAAGCGCCATACCGTGGAGTATCTGCGGACCATCGCCCACCTGCGGCCCCGGACAAACCTGTTTTCCGCCGCCTTCCGGGTGCGCAGCACGGCCGCTCACGCCATTCACTGCTTTTTCCAGGACCGGGGCTTCGTGTATGTCCACACCCCCATTATCACCGCCTCTGACTGCGAGGGAGCCGGGGAGATGTTCCGGGTGACGACCCTGGACCTGGAAAACCTCCCCCGGACAGAAGAGGGCGGAGTGGACTACGCCCAGGATTTCTTCGGCAAAAGCGCCAACCTCACCGTCTCCGGACAGCTCAACGCCGAGAGCTTTGCCATGGCCTTCGGAGACGTGTATACCTTTGGACCCACCTTCCGGGCGGAGAACTCCAACACCCAGCGCCACGCCGCCGAATTCTGGATGATTGAGCCGGAAATGGCCTTCTGCGACCTGGCGGGGGACATGGACGTGGCGGAGGCCATGATCAAGCATATTATCAAAACGGTGATGGAGAAGTGCCCCGAGGAAATGAAATTTTTCAACTCCTTTGTGGACAAGGGGCTCATTGAGCGGCTGGAGCATGTGGCCTCCTCCGACTTTGGCCGGGTAAGCTACACCGAGGCGGTGGAGCTGCTGAGGCAGAACAACGACAAATTTGACTTTAAGGTGGAATGGGGCTGCGACCTTCAGACGGAGCACGAGCGCTATCTCACCGAGCAGATTTTCAAGCGCCCGGTATTCGTTACCGACTACCCCAAGGATATCAAGGCTTTTTATATGCGCCTCAACGATGACGGCAGGACAGTGGCGGCGGCGGACTGCCTGGTGCCCGGCATCGGGGAGATTATTGGCGGCTCCCAGCGCGAGGAACGGTTGGACCTGCTGGAGGCCCGGATCAAGGAGCTGGGCATGAAGCCGGAGGACTACTGGTGGTATCTGGACCTGCGGCGGTACGGCGGCTGCAAGCACGCGGGCTTCGGTTTGGGCTTTGAGCGGATGGTCATGTACCTCACCGGCATCTCCAATATCCGCGACGTACTGCCCCACCCCAGAACTGTAGGAAGCGCTGATTTTTGAGGTTTTAAAAGAGCAG
>CANDFO010000014.1 GCA_947384055.1 uncultured Flavonifractor sp. | reverse complement strand
AAATCCAGCGCCACACCATGGTGACGGCGGCGGGGGCGCAGACCATGGGCAGGAAAAAGATGGTACGGAAGATGCCCTTGCCCTTGATCTTGGCATTCAGCAGCATGGCCACCAGCAGGGACAGGAAAAGCCCCAGCGGTACGGTCAGGATGCAGAAGAGAATGGTGTTCCAGGTGGCCCGCCA
The DNA here is from genome assembly GCA_947384055.1 of uncultured Flavonifractor sp. Lineage (GTDB taxonomy): Bacteria > Bacillota > Clostridia > Oscillospirales > Oscillospiraceae > CANAAV01. The sequence continues at coordinate 45,217 of CANDFO010000014.1, read as the reverse complement.
GAACTCGGCGTTCTGGAACATCTCAATGTAATTTTGCAGGCCGATGAATTTGTAATGGCCGAAGCCCAGATGCTCGCAGAAGCTGGTATACAGCGTCTGTACAAAGGGCCACAGGTTCAGCACAAGCAGGCCGACGATGGTGGGGGCCACCATGATCCAGCCCCAGTTTTCTTCCCGCCGTGCGGCGGCGGACAGCTTCATACCCTTGTTCACGGAAGACCCTCCTTTCAGTTGCCCGCCAGCTTTTTGGCGGTCTCGGTGTCTACAATCTCCTGCATATTGGCCAGGGCCGCCTCCAGGCTCTGCTGGCCGTTGTAGACTTTGTTCATCTCATCCAGCACGGGGCTCTTCCACTTGGGCCGGGCGGCGTTATTGACGTTCTGGATGCCGTATTCAAACTGGTCCATGACGATGCCCACGTTAAGGTCGTAGCCTGCCTTCTCAAAGGCATCAAAATAGGGCTGCTCGGTGCCGTTATAGGCGGAGATTGCCGCGCCGTAAGAGCTGGCGATCAGCTGGGCCTCCTCAGTGCCGAAGAACTTCAGCACGTCCAGGGCAATCTCCCGGGTCTTGCCGTGGGCGGCGGTGGAGTAACACAGACCGTTGGAAATGGTGGCCCGGCCGTCCCCGCTGACGGGGTCGGGGCACCGGGGCATGACGGCGATATCCCATTTGCCCTCCATATTGGGGAAGTTCACCGCCTTGTTCATCAGCTCCCAGTTGCCCTCGATGTACATGGCCCCTACCTCGGAGAAGAAAGCGGTGCCGGGGGCGGTCTCGGCGAAATAGGCCTGGTTGGGACACCAGTCATAGCTCTGGAGACCTACGTAGAACTCCATGCCCTTTTTCGTGCCCTCCTGGTCAAAGCCGGCCCGGGTCTTATCCTCGTTGAGGATATAGCCGCCGGCCTGGTACACAAAGCTCCAGTAGCCCATCTGGTCGTCGTTGTAAGCCATATAGCCGTATTTGCCGGTTTTGTCGTAAATCTGCTGGGAAGCGGACACCAGGTCGTCCCAGGTCCAGCTCTCGTCGGGGTAGGAGACCCCCGCCTGGTCGAACATCTCCTTGTTGTACACCAGGAAGATGTTGTCCTTGTCCTTGGGCACACCGTACATCCGTCCGTCGCTGCCCTGGGCGTTACCGATGGAAATGTCGGAAAAATGGTTGGCGTAGTAATTGGGGTCCTCGTCGGCGTACAGGTCGGTCACATCCGCCAGCATCCCAAAGTCGGAGTAATACAGTATCTGGTTCGTGTGCATCCAGAAGATATCCGGCATGGTATTGCTCTCGGCGGCCGCTTCCAGCTTGGTCCAGTACTCCGACCAGCTGGTGACTTGGACCTCGATGACCACGTCGGGGTTCTTCTCGGTGTAGGCATCGCAGATGGCCTGCATACTGTCGCGCTGGGCCACGTCCCAAATCTGAAATTTCAGATGGGTCTTTCCGTCGGCCGCGCCGCACCCGGACAGGGACAGCAGCAGCGCGGCGGCCAGAACTGCGGCGGCGATGCGGGGGAACTGTTTCATAACTCCACTCCTCTTCTATGTTATTTTTGCCGGGACACGTACCGCTGAACGCCCGGCTCCTTGTTAAAAATATAGTACAGCCATTTCTGTCTGTAAATAGTCGGAAATTCTTGAATGATACCAAAATGTTGCATAGGCTTGCATATGCGCATGTCAGGCCACATCCTGATATATTTTCCGATTTTTTGTTAGATATAGACATAAAATATCGAATTATTTTATGCACTATTAACATACTAATGAGTAAAAATATCCAATTACCAGCTTCTGGATTCTCCGTTTATAACAAATATATAGCCAGATGTGTACAAAAAGAACGCCGCCTCTCCGTGAAACGGAGAGGCGGCAAGGGATTGAATTTCGTCCCTACCACAGGGGCGGAGCGCCGCCCGGACGGGACCGTTTTCCCGGCTGAGGCGGGGCGCTTTCCAAATATTCGCTGGGCGACATGCCGGTCTCCCGGCGGAATACCTTGGCAAAGTAGTTGGCGTTGGCAAAACCGGAGGCCTCCGCCACATAGGTGACGGAAACGTCCTCATCCCGCAGCAGGAGCTTGGCGTATTCCACCCGTACACGGGTCAGATATTTTCCCGGAGAGATGCCCACGGCCCTGGTGAAACTGCGGATTAAATGGGCCTTGGAGACCTCCAGCCGCTCCGCCAACTCATCCAGACCCTCCAGGTAGGGAAATTCCTCCTGGATAATGGCGGCGGCGGACTCCGCCAGCGGGGAGAGGCAGTCCCGCCGAGAGTCCGCTTCCGCCGGAAGCCCGCGCAGGCCGGTCAGCAGGGTATAGGCACACGAAGAGGCCAGAGCGCCGTCCACCCGGCCCTGCTCATCCTCCAGAACCGCCAGCGCCAGCACCGCCGTCCGCACCGCCGGAGCACCCTGGACGAAAAGGGCCTGCCCCGCCTCCAGCCGGTCCTCCAGGAGGCGGCCGGCCAGCTCTCCCCCGAGGGTGACAGCCATGCACAGGCATCCGGACACCGCCTGGAGGGTATACTCCCCCGGGGTGTCCAGGGCCAGCGCCTGGCCCTGAGACAGCAGGGTATACTGTCCGTGGGAGGAGACGGTCAGGCTCCCCCGCACTGCCGCGGCGACCAGGCGTTCCCCCGCGCCGCACAGACAGGCCTTGGCGTCGCCCGGGGTCAGGGGCAGAATCCGTCCGCACCGCAGCGCCAGCAGGCTGCTGAGCAGCTCGTCAGGAGGGGCGGGGAAAATTTCGCGGGGCTGTTCCTGGCGGGACGGCATGGGTCCACCTCCCTGTTTTTGACCGCGTGAGTACGAGACACATTAATGGGCAATAGCCTGCTCGGTCTCTTTGTCAAACAGATGGAGCTTTTGCGTGTTCAGCACCAGGGCGGCGGCGTCTCCCTCCCGGCCCTTGTAGCCGGATTCGATGCGGGCCACCAGCTTGACCCCTCTGCAGTCCAGGTGGAGGTTGATCTCCGCCCCCATCAGCTCGGCAATTTCAATCTGCGCGTCCAGATGGTGTGGCTCCCCGGCGGGAACGGCGTCCACATCCTCGGGGCGGATGCCCAGCACCACAGTTTTGCCCACATAGGAAGCGAGCGCCTTTTTGTCCATGCGCTCGGGCAGGTCCACGCCGCTGCCGCAGAACTCCGCCCGGTAGCCGCCGTTTTTCTCAGTGATCACCGCGTCTATGAAGTTCATCTGAGGGGAGCCGATGAAGCCCGCCACAAAGAGATTGCAAGGGAAGTCATAGAGGTTCTGGGGGGTGTCGTTCTGCTGAATGATGCCGCTTTTCATCACCACAATCCGGTCGCCCATGGTCATGGCCTCGGTCTGGTCGTGGGTGACGTAGACAAAGGTGGTCTGAAGGCGCTTGTGCAGGCGGCTGATCTCGGCGCGCATAGCGGTGCGCAGCTTGGCGTCCAGGTTGGACAGAGGCTCGTCCAGCAGGAACACGGCGGGATTGCGGACCATGGCGCGGCCCAGGGCCACCCGCTGACGCTGGCCGCCGGAGAGGGCCTTGGGCTTGCGGTTGAGGAAGGGCTCCAGATCCAGAGCCTGGGCCGCCTCATGGACCCGGCGGTCGATCTCGTCCTTGGGCATTTTTTTCAGGTTCAGGCCGAAGGCGATGTTTTTATAGACGGTCATGTGGGGATACAGGGCGTAATTCTGGAACACCATGGCGATGTCCCGGTCCTTGGGAGCCACGTCGTTGACCACCCGGTCGCCGATGTAGAGCTCGCCCTCGCTGACGTCCTCCAGCCCGGCGATCATACGCAGGGTGGTGGATTTACCGCAGCCAGAGGGTCCCACGAGAATGACAAATTCCTTATCCTGAATCTCCAGGTTCAGGTCGGGGACCACAGTGACGTTGCCGGGATAGATTTTTTTTACGTGCTTAAAGGTAATGCTTGCCATAGCTGGTTCCTCCTGTACAAATTGATGGGTAATTTTATGACGGAGCAGAATGCCTGCCGCTTTGCTGTCCGTCCAAACTTTTAACTGCAGCAAGGATAACACAAACCCCCTCTCTCGGCAAGGATAAAAAAATGATATATCCGGCAAAAAAGTGACATTCGACCTCTGTATTTCTTTTTTACCTGTAGCATCATTATTTTGCTGTTGAAGAGCGCCTTAGACCATGATATAGTATAATATCCTAAAATATGGGCCTGCCGTCCATACGCCAGAGAAACGGAGGAGGAAGCGCCTTGCTGTTCCGTAACGACTATGCTGCGCCGGGGCCGGGAATTGACCCTAACGCGCCGGAAAAGACCGGAATTGCCCGTTTTGTAGAGATTTTACAGGTGGAATGCACCACTCTGGTTAAGCTCAACCTGCTTTTTCTGGTCAGCTGCCTGCCTCTGGTTACGATTCCCCCCGCTGTCTACGCGCTGAATTCCGTCATCCGCCGAATGGTGCTGGACCAGAATGTGGACTGCCTGTACCACTACCGCACAGCCTTTAAAACCGGATGGAAGCGGTCTTACGGGGCCTTTTTTCTGGTGGCGGCCCCACTGGTGTGCTCCGGCTTCGGGGCGGGATTTTACCTGCGGTACGCAGGGGACAATCCCCTGTTTTTTGCCCCCTTTCTCCTGTGCTCCACCATCTTTTTGGTCACGATGCTGGCCTCCACATACCTCTACGGCATCCTGGATGCGGGACACCCCTGGGGTAAGGCGCTCCGCCTGTCCCTGGTGCTGGGCGTCGGCAAGCCTCTCCGGGCGGTGCTGGCGGCGGCATGCTGTTACGGGCTTCTGCTGGCGGCGGCGCTGGAGTTCCCGTTAAGCGCCATTTATCTGCTTTTTATCGGCTTCTCCGTGCCCTGCCTGCTGGGAAATTTTTTTGTCCGCACGGTAATCCGGCAGTATGGCTGAAATGCATGAAAAGGGACCACCCGGGCGGGCAATGTCATTAGGTTAAGCCCCAGCGCCCGCGGAAAAAGCAAAAAGCAAAACACCCCTGCCCAATTGCAAAATCGGGCAGGGGTGTCTTTTTCACAAACTTTCGGAATTTGTAGTGTAGGCCTTGCAATTTCTTCCGCTATGGGGTAGAATCATGTTGGGAACATAAATAGCGGCAGAGCATAGCGGGCGGCAACCCGCTATGCTCCGATGAAGAGTGATGATAGCACTCAACACCATAGTCTTGCATAGACTACACCGTATCTCCCATTATACTGTTATGTTGTCCAATTTGCAACAGGAAATGGGGCTGGTGTTTCGCTTTGATTGATTTTCAGTCAGGCGGTGTTGGGTTATACGCTCAACACCGCTTTTTATGTTTCCGACAAGCCCCCTTGGGCGGGGGCGCGTCCCCCGCCCGTCCCTCGGGGTTTTGTTGGAAATTTTGATTTTAGAGAGGAAGAAAACAGATGAAGAAGAAAATTCTATCCCTCGCGCTAGCTCTAACCATATGCCTGAGCCTAGCCATCCCTGCTCTGGCCGCAGACCGGAAACTCTACTTTGAGATGACTCACAGTGAAGATTACAGCAGCATTTTCTTTGTTGAATCCGACAGTGCCAGCAATGACATAGGTCCATACAGTATCAGCGGCGCTGATTTGAAACAAACCGGTACGGTGGTGTATCCAGAATTTGGAGAAAGCGGCTACCAGTTTACGGTTCCCGTCTACACCGCCAGTACACCGGTTATTGTAACCTTGGAAGATGGTGTAGAGAGGGGCATTCCCGTGGTGGACGAGCCTGGGACGCTCTCAATTCCTTTAGGCATAGCTCAGGTGGATTTGGTATCCTACGACGCAGCAAACAAAACATATAAAGTCCTGAAGGAACATACGCTCTTCTTTAATGGCTACTTTTCTTTTCTGAACCAGTCCGGGGCGATAGAGGACATCTCCATTGAGGAGTACTGCACCACCGACATATGGGACAGAGTAGAGGAAATCTATGGTCTTTGCCGTGGCGCGACTGCCACCTTGTCCGCTCCCGGCACCTATCGTATAGAGGTCGATTATTGGGGATTGGAGGGTACTTATGAGGTGTTTATCACCATCGCTGAGGACACCTCCGGGAACACAGTACCTGATGCGATTAATTTCACCGATGTGGTCCCCACTGCCTACTATGCAGACGCGGTACAATGGGCGGTAGAGAAAGACATCACCAGTGGCACCAGCGCGAACACATTCTCCCCCGGCGTGACTTGCAGTAAAGCACAGATTTTGACCTTCCTGTGGCGCGCTAACGGCTCACCAGAGCCAACAGCGTCTAACCCCTTCACCGACATTAAGCCCTCTGATTACTTCTACAAGGCGGCTGTGTGGGCCGCTGAAAAGGGTATGGTGTCCGGCACCACTTTCGGCGCGAATATCGACTGTACCCGCGCCATGACCGTGGAATATATATGGAAAGCGGCAGGAAGTCCCTCGACTTCCAACAAGGCCAGCTTTACCGATGTTCCCGCCAATGCGAACTACGCACAAGCTGTGGCCTGGGCTGTGGAGCAGAAAATCACCAGCGGCACCGGAAAGAATACATTCAGTCCATCTTTCACTTGTACCCGTGGACAAATTGTCACGTTCTTGTATCGTGCGTTAGGTCAGTGAGAGCCGATTGATGAGATTAATCAGCCCCGCTTACAATGATTTTTTAGAAAAAGCACCCACCCCGTTTCAAATAGGGTGGGTGCTTTTTCGGGTAGGAAAAAATGCTCGGCTTAATACCATTGCCCGGGCGGGTAGTCCCTTCAGCTTGTCAAAAAAGACCAAGAGTCTTTTTTAGCAAAGGGGACACGGCCTGCCGCGCGCACCCTTTGGGCACACTTGCAGGCCGAGCGGTGTCATTTCCGAGGCACATGTCCTCGAAAATGACCAATTTTGACTTTATTTTGCCGCCCTCGGGCGGCGAAACTCTGCGAGGCTTTCCCGTAGGGGACGTCTTTCGACAGTCTCAAGGGACTCCCCCCGGCGGATGGTCCCTTTGATTATTTGACGACCAGGGTATATGCCTCCATCCCCGGCATCAGGGCCAGCAGCTGCTCGACAGCGGAGCGGGCCCGCCGGGAAGCCTCTTCCAGCAGACCGCTTTCGATGGCACGGGCCTCTATGTCGGTCTTCTGGTCGCGGGTAAAACCGGTATAATCGCTGATTTGAATGGGATTAAAGATGTTGTGAGTCTCGTCAAAAATTTCAATGCTGTCCTCCGGAATCTCATGGGACAGAATTTCCGCCTGAGGAAGGGTGACAGTAACCGTGGTCCCGCTGACCCTAACGGTCATTTCCGCCAGATCCACGCCCGCCTTGACCGTGCCGTCGTAGGAGACAATAAAGCTCTTGCGGGTGAGGGGAACCGCCCAGCCATAAAAGTCCAGCTGGTTTTCATAACGGCCCATATTGGTGTAAAAATATTCCACGGTGGCCAGCTCCCGGACCCCGGCCAGCTGCTGGCTGATCAAGTCCGTGGTGAGCTCAGGCTGAGTCCCCTGCCGGGTGGCCGCCGCACCCAGGAAAAAGGACACTCCCAGCGCCGCCACCAGCGCCAGCGCCAGCAACAACTTGTGCCGCAGGCGGAGACCCCGGGGCTTTTCTTCCGTCTTTGCCATCTGCGCGTCCTCCTTTCGCTGGGGCTATTATAGCCGAATCCAGTCGAATTTGCAAGAGGAGGCTCTGCGCGGGAGCCGATGAAACATCCGTATAAAACAGTACAATATTCCATAAACTCTATGCAGCGTAATTTGAGCTGAGGCGGTGTGCGGAGTGTTCCAAGTGGGAATTTGGGAGCGGAACGAGGGAATCGCGGCGGCGGTGCGGGACAGACTGCCGCCAGGTCTGGCGCACGTCCGGTCCGGTGCGCACCCGGCGGAGCTGGCGGGGGAGCCCCTGGACCTGCTGGCGGCCGCGCCGGGGGCCACCGCCTGGGCGGGGGCCGGAGCCGTCGCCTGCCGCACGGTGCTGCTCCCCGGCTCGGCCGCGCCGCTGGCCCGCTCCCTGCGGGCCCGGCAGGCGGTCAGCTACGGCCCCTCCCCCAGGGATACCCTTACTTTTTCCAGTATGGAGGGAAGCTCCCTCTGCCTGGCCCTCCAGCGGGAGCTGGTCACACTGGAGGGGGCGGTTGTGGAACAGCAGGAACTGGTCCTTCCTTTCCCGCCGGAGGCGTCCCCGCTGCCTTTTCTGGCGCTGATGGGCGTTCTCCTGCTGCTGGGGATTCCGCCCGGAGAGCTGAAACGCTACAGCACCTGAGCGTAGTAGATTTTCAGGGCCAGGCGCACCAGGCAGACGTAAAGCGTACAGCCCAGGCAGGACAGGGAGACCGTCGGGCTGAAATATCCGGCCACCACCGTGGCCACCAGCAGACCCATGGCGTCAAACCAGTAGGAGCTGTGCCCCGCCCGGCGAAAGATCTCCAGGGTGCGCTCATCGTGGTATTTGATATACTGCCTGCGCAGTCTGTCCCCATTGCGCAGAGCCAGAACATTGCGCACAAGAATCACGGCCATTACAGCCGCCAGGGAGCTGCTGCATCCGCTGATAAACCCGCTCCAGGCGCCGGTCCAGGCCCGGTCCCCGCCTATGGGGGACACCTGACTGCCAAAAATCAGCAAAACCAGCATGAACAATATGCCGACAGATAACAGCAGATTTTTTATATGCAGGGTTTTCCGGTATTGCTCCAACTCTTTTTCCATGATTGTCACTCCCATTCTGAAAAATCGAACACTTCTTCAATGGTAAGCCCGAAATACCGGGCCAGCTTGTAGGCCAGAGGCAGGGAGGCTGTGTACTTCCCGGTCTCAATGGAGGTGATGGTCTGGCGGGTGGTGCCCACCGCGTCGGCCAGCTCCTCCTGGGAGAGCTTGCGTGCCCGGCGCAGCTCCCGTAGCTTTGTCTGCATCAGAGTATCTCCTTTGCCAAGTTAACTTTGCAAATTAAGCATAGCACGCTTTGCACATTTTGTCAAGTGTGCTTTGCACTTTTTTGCTCTTTTCGGGTTGCCGCAAAAATGCCGCCCGGCGGATGCTCCGCCGGGCGGCTCTATGAAGTCTTCAGGAGAAAGCAGCTAAAGGATAACCACCAGGGTGGCTACAAAGACAGCCCCTTCATAGCTGCCGTGAAGCTGGAGCTGGTCTCCGGGCTGGAGCCACTCCAGAGAAACTTTGGTAGAGCCGTCTTTGGCCAGGATGAAATTGGCGTAGGCGGTGTCCACCGTCAGCAGGCTTCCGTTGTCCAGTGTGATGGTGACAGTTTCGTCGGAGAGGTTGGTCATCAGCACCGTACCGGCCACCTGCTTTCCTCCGCTGGGGGCCTGCTCCACCTTAATCGATACCACGGTGGACCCGTTGACCACCAGGGATACCCGGTAATCTGGCTTGAGGGCGTACACGGAGATGGCTGTGCCGTCCTGAGTGACGGGGACGGTTCCGGGAACGGTGTAGGACATCTTCTGCCCGTCAGCACCGGTGATATCCAGGGTAACGCCGCTGCCCTCCAGGGTGATGCGGTTGATGGTGCCCGCGGCGTTGGCGCTGCGGGAATAGGCCTCGATGCTCTCCACCTCATTGTACCGGACCGTAACCACCACGTCATCCCCCACCAGCAGGCGGTCAATGGAGCTGACCTTGCCGTCCCGGTAGATGTCCGGCAGATCGGTGAGGCTGATGCTGAAGGAGACCAACTGGTCGTCGGCGGTGTGTACGGTGAGGCCGGTGGTATTGCCGTAGGTGATGGTCTCCAGCACGCCCTCCGTCTCGGTGGAGGAGGGATAGCTGTCCATCTGGATGACCTCGCTTCCGGAGAGACAGGCGGTGACAAAGCTGTTGCGCTTCAGGTCGTTCAGAGTGATGGCCTGCCCCTCATAGCGGATGGCTGCGCCGGCAGCCACATCATAGGTGGAGGTGCGCCCGCTGGTGAGCCCGGCGATGGTCACAGTGTCATAGCGGCCGCTGGTATTAACGCTGCGCAGGGAGCCCTGAACATACTGGGTGACGCTGTCCACCGACACGGCCTCCAGCTGGTTGACCCCGTCGTTGGAAACCCGCAGGCCCACATAGCAGCCCACATACCGGTTGGTCATAATACCCGGCTGTCCGTTGACCGTCACTGCCGCCGCCGCGGGCAGGGCGTACCGCTTGGTGACGCCGCTGAAACCTGTAACCAGCAGGGTATACCCGCCGCCCAGGTTGGCCTCTACCCCGGCCAGTATGCCTTCGTCGCCCACGACGCCGCCGGAGAGCTGGAGCTGGACCAGGTGGCCCTGCCCGTCCACCCGGCAGGCCGCCTCGGTGTACCCGGCGTTCAGGTCGATCACCTCGCCGCCGCCGGAATTTTTACCCGCCTGAACCTCAGTAAAGCGGTCAATATCGAAGGATTTTGCCACACCGCTGACACTGATGGACACCCGCTCCTGGGTCAGGTTGGTGACAGAGCCGGTGTAGGTAGTCAGTACGCCCCCCACCCGGACAGAATCGGGGGTCCCCCGGCTGCTGAAATTCACCCGCACATACTGGCCCACCTTCAGGGCCGCAGTGGTGGCCAGCATATTGTTTTCATAAATCTTCACCCCGTCGGGCAGGGAAACAGAGCGGTTCCCGGCGCTCAGGCTGGTAAAGCTCAGCAGGGTAGTGCCGGCGGCGCCGGCGGAGGCCCCGGTGATCACGCCGCCCATCCACTCGAAGTCAGTGTACTGGGGCAGCTCGGCATAGATGCCCCGCTCCTCCATAAAGCGGATGGCCCGCCGGAGCATGGTGGCCATTTCCGCCCGGGTCAGGGAACCCTGGGGCATGAAGCTGTTGGACTGGTCCCCCCGGACGATTCCATACATGTTCAGCAGGTATACATAGGGACGCAGGGCGGGGGAGATGGAAGCGGTGTCGGCAAAGCTCATGTTGTAGCTGGTCAGACTGTTGGCCAGGGAAGAGAGCTGCATGGCCCGCACCAGATACATGGCCAGCGTCTCCCGCGAGATAGAGCGGGAAATATTGCCCGAGGTGGTCAGGGCCTGGAGCTCCGCCTCAGAGATAATGCCGGTGGCCAGGCAGATGGCCATTTCCTCGCCGGCCCAGGAGACCATAGCGCTGGGCAGCAGCCGCTGGGCGGCAGGGAGCCAGTCGGTATAGATGCGGAGCTTGTCGGTGCTGCTGATACCGGTGGCCCGGGAGCAGAAGAGCAGCGCTTCACAGGCGGTCATCCGGCGGCTGGGCGAAAAGGTGGTGGCGCTGGTGCCGTTGACAATTCCCTCGGCGGCCAGGGCTTCCACATCTTCCCTGGCCCAGTGGCCCACCATGTCGGTGAATCCCACCGCGCCGGCGGGGACCGCCGCCAGGGGCAGGGCCAATATCAGGCTCAGCAGAAGCGCCAAAAACCGTTTTCCTTTCATATGGGTACCTCCATCCTTTGTAACGGTTTCCATAACTACCGTAGATTATAGCGGCTCCCACGGAAAAAAGCAACCTGTAAAATGGAAAGACCGGATACAGATTGGCGCCCTGCTTAAAATTAGAGCCCGCGAAAACATTGTTTTTGCAAAATATCCGTCTGCCGGAGCAAAAGTGCGAAAAGTCTGTTTTTTGTTAAGGACAGAAGGGGCATGGAAAAGATGCCCAAAATGTGGAAAGCTTGAGAAGCAGATTAGGGCAGGGTACAATGGATCGGGGAGTCAACGCTGATTTGCACCATTATGTCCCGACACTGGCCCGGAGGAGCGGATATTTTCCGAGAAAGTTGGAAAACCTTCAGGCTGTTCTTGCTGTTTTCGCTCAGGCCTATAACCGTTCCGGTGCGCAGAAAGACCGCTATCGTTCCCGCCATCCTGGACTGACTTCTCTCTTTGACTTCCTTTAACTCTTTCTTTGGACACTCCCAATCCTCTTGCCCCCCCTTGTATTTTTTCTGATATCCGCTATAATAAGACATGATATATACTTACAAGGAGGAACCCCGTTATGAACAAAACCATTACTGCCGCCAATGCTCCCGCCGCTGTAGGGCCCTACTGCCATGCGAAGCTGGCGGGAAATACCCTGTACACCTCTGGCCAGCTGGGCCTGGTCCCCTCCACCGGGGAGCTGCCCGCCGGTGTGGAGGCCCAGGCCCGGCAGGCGCTGGACAACCTCACCGCTGTACTGGCGGCTGCGGATATGACCTGCGCCGATGTGGTAAAGACCACCGTTTTCCTGGCGGATATCAATGATTTTGCCGCTATCAACGCCATCTATGCCGAGTACTTCACCGGCGAGGCTCCCGCCCGCTCTTGCGTACAGGTAGCCGCCCTGCCCAAGGGCGCTCTGTTCGAGGTCGAGGCCGTCGCCGTCCGCTGATTCTACCCTGTAAAAACCCATCGCCCGGCTTGGACCCCGGTACAGTCGGCAAACCTGATAAACACAAAACCGAGCCCTGTTCCATTGGAACAGGGCTCGGTTGCTGTCTGGCTCCGGTTCAGGCCAGCTTTGCCTTGGCCATATCGGTCAGAGCGGTAAAGGCAGCCTTATCATTGACGGCCAGTTCCGCCAGCATTTTACGGTTGATCTCCACTCCGGACTTCTTCAGTCCGTTCATAAAGGTGGAGTAGTTCATGCCGTTCGTCTTGCAGGCGGCAGAGATGCGGGTAATCCACAGGGAGCGGAAGTCGCGCTTTTTCAGACGGCGGCCGGTGTAGGCGTAGGACAGGGATTTCATTACCTGCTCGTTGGCCATCTTAAAGTGCTTGCTTTTGGCGCCCCAATAGCCCTTTGCCAGCTTCAGGACTTTATTTCTTCTTTTGCGCGTCATCATCGCGCCTTTTACTCTAGCCATTTGTAAAAGCCTCCTAATTCAGAATCAATTCTTATTTATAGGGGATCATGCGCTTGATGGCGGGCTCGTTGGTCTTGTCCGCATAAGCGCCGGCGCGGAGGCCTCTCTTGCGCTTGGTGTCCTTGCCGTGGCCGTTGAGCAGGTGAGATTTGAAAGCGTGAGCCCGCTTGACCTTGCCGGACTTGGTCAGGTTGAATCTCTTCTTCGCACCGCTGTGGGTTTTCAGTTTAGGCATGGTGGTAAGACTCCTTTTCTGTTAAATACGTTCCGAAAAAAGGCTGCGCCCCGGGGCGCTTACTTTTTCCCCTCTTTGGCGACCTTGGGGGAGAGGAAGATAGACATGTGCCTCCCGTCCAGCTTGGGGTCCTTGTCCAATGCGGCCACCCCGCTGCACTGCTCCGCAAATTTGAGCAGCAGGCCCCGGCCAATATCGGTGTGCGCCATCTCCCGCCCGCGGAAGCGGACGGTGACTTTTACCCGGTTGCCTTCAGACAGGAATTTCTGCGCGTTGCGGAGTTTGACGTTAAAGTCGTTCACGTCGATACCCGGCGACATGCGCACCTCTTTAATCTCCACCACATGCTGATTTTTACGCGCTTCTTTCTCCCGCTTGGTCTGCTCAAATTTGTACTTGCCGTAGTCCATGAGCTTGCACACGGGGGGCTTGGCGGTGGGTGAGATCTTTACCAGGTCCAGATTGCGCTCAATGGCGCGCTCCAGCGCTTCCCGGGCGGACATAAGCCCCAGCTGCTCCCCCGTCTCGGAGACCAGACGGACCTCTTTGTCCCGGATATCTTCGTTGATCTGATGACCCTGTTTGCTGATACGAAAGCACCTCCTGTTCTCTGTCACACTGACACACAAAAACGCGGCTACCCTGGCCGGTACCCGCGTCACAACACAACAGCCGCACAAAATGATGCTTCGTGCGCCTGACCTTACCTGTTGACCTCTTCACCCTGGGCTGGAGGTGAGGACGGGGGTACCGCTCCTGCTTTGTTTTCCCTAGCAGTATACCAGCTCTGTGTCCGGTTGTCAACCGAAATTTTTGCAGTGCAGTCACCCAGTTGATTTACTATTGAAGTGCGAAAGGTCGAAAGACCTCGACGCACTTCAATAGTAAATCAACACAGTCACCCCGACATAAAAATTATGCTTGACATTGGCGGAAGAAGCCAGTATAATACATACTGTTCATCGACTTGCAGGTGTAGCTCATCTGGTAGAGCGCCACCTTGCCAAGGTGGAGGTAGCGAGTTCGAGCCTCGTCACCTGCTCCAGGCTGTGTATAAAGCACAGAGAAAAGCGCCGCACGTTTGTGCGGTGCTTTTTTCATCGGATGTGCTACTGCACAGACCACAGACAAAAAAAGAGCGCTCTCATAAGAGAGCGCCAAAAGAATTTGCACGGGAGAAAGGAATCATGCGGAACGATCCTACCTGCAAGCAGGTTGAGCTGCATCTATAGAATACCTTATTTTTCCAGATATGTCAATGAGAATTTTTGTCGAAAGGCGGAGAATGGTGTGATTGTAAAAAATGGAATCGTCCATGTTATGGACGGCCCAGTGATTCCCAGTGGATTTGTGGCCTTCCAGGGTGGAAAGATCACGGCTGTGGGTCCCATGGAGGCCCTGCCTGCTGGAGATGGCGACCCGGTGATGGATGCCGCGGGAGGACATATCTTCCCCGGCTACGTGGACGCCCACTGCCATCTGGGTCTGTTTGGAGACAGTCTGGGCTTCGAGGCTGACGACGGCAACGAAGTGACTGCGCCCTGCACGCCCCAGCTGCGGGCGCTGGACGGGGTAAATCCTCTGGACCGGGGCTTTCAGGAGGCCCGTCAGGGGGGCGTTACATCAGTTTTGACGGGTCCCGGCAGTGCAAATCCCATTGCCGGGCAGTTTTTGGCCATGAAAACCACCGGGCGCTGGGTGGATGAGATGGTTCTGAAAGCTCCGGCATCCATGAAGTTCGCGCTGGGGGAGAATCCCAAGAGCGTGTACAACGAGCGCAAAGAGACTCCCGTTACCCGCATGGCCACTGCCGCTATTATTCGGGAGACCCTCTCCAAGACCATGGAGTACCAGGCGAAGCAGGCGAAGTACCAGGCTGATCCGGAGGAGGCCGAGGCCCCCGACTACGACCCTAAGCTGGAGGCTCTATTACCGGTGGTCAACGGCACGCTCCCCGCTCATTTTCACGCACACCGGGCGGACGATATTGCCACTGCGGTGCGCATCAGCCGGGAATTCGGCCTGAACTGCGCCATTGTCCACGGCACGGAGGGATATCTGGTGGCGGAGCTGCTGGCCCAGGCCCGGATTCCGGTGATTACCGGCCCCTGTCTCACCAGCCGCAGCAAGCCGGAGCTGACCGGTCAGACTCTGGACAACCCTGTTCTGCTGTCCCAGAGCGGGATCCGGGTGGCCATTTGTACCGATCATCCGGAAATTCCCATTCAATATCTCCCCCTGTGCGCCGCAATGGCGGTTCGGGCGGGCATGGACCCGGAGGAAGCTCTGGCCGCCGTCACCTGTGTGCCCGCCAAGATTGGCGGCATCGGCCAGCGTGTGGGAACTCTGACCCCCGGCAAGGACGCCGACCTGGTGGTTACGCAGGGACATCCCCTGGCGTGGGACAGCCGGATTACCGCAGTTTTCATTGACGGCATGAATGTATTGACCATGTGACTTAAAGCCTTGTTCATATAAACCAGATAAGGTACCAGTCAGCTTTTCCGGGGTGTTTGATAGTAGTGGCGCGACTGGGAATTACCACATTCCGCCCTGTTCCTTCAGCCAACATACAAATTTATTGCTGTCATAGCTTTTATCGTTCAATATTAGGGCTTGTTTGAACATTGTCAACACGCCCAAACGACGGGCTTTTTCCACCATACCGCGTTAAAAATTCTTGAAATACACAAAGTGCTCCTGCGAATTTTTGCTTAGTCTGGCGAAAAAATCCCTCGTCGTTGGTCATATTGCCAATGATCAAACAGGCCCTAGAGCAATTCTGAAAAATAGCAATAAATTGACAGAGGTGCTAAAATAGCAGGTGAGGTGAGCAGGATGCTGCACAACGAAGCGAGGAATCTGCTGGTAGAGGCGTACGAAAAAACCATGACGCAAAAGGGAGAGCGCAGGCATGTGGGGTGTCGGTCCCAACGGTGTACCGGCTGGTGGAGAACAGAAGTCAAAGACAGCAAGCGTAAATCTGCGTGTCAGCCAAAGGGACTGTAAATGGGTGCTGGGCAGTAAAGAGCTGGAACAGATTGCACAGGCGATGGCAAATTTTAAGGCAAATTTTAATATGAGAGATATACCACTGGCATCAGTACTGCAAAATAGCTTTGAGCTTAGACCAGAGTTTTTCGATGGGATTCAGGTCTGGGCTGTACAGGGGTAGATACGGCACCTGCACCCCGGCATCATGCAGCGGCTCCGCCACGGCCTGGATATGGTGGGTCCGAAGGTTATCCATCCCGACAATGTCACCGGGACGAAGGGTTGGAATCAGGATATCTCTCAGATAGGCCAGGAATCGGGTACCCGTGGCCCCATCTTGAAATGTCGTAAAAGCCAGTTCTCCAGCCAGACGGATCGAGGACAGGGCGGTTGTGGATTTCGGTGTGCTCAGCGGTGCGTGATCTGTCACCCGCCGACCGCCCTTTCCACGTCCGTAACGCCGGGCCATGTACAAATTTACGCCGCATTCATCCTTAAAATTTGCCACACACAAAAATGGTTGACAGATTGCCCTGATTATGGTATAGTAAAGAAAGTGATACGCTTACCGTTAATTTCTTGCGGGTGTAGTTCAATGGTAGAATCCCAGCCTTCCAAGCTGGTCGCGTGGGTTCGATTCCCATCACCCGCTCCATATGCGCCTGTAGCTCAGGTGGATAGAGCAACTGCCTTCTAAGCAGTGGGCCGGGGGTTCGAGTCCCTCCAGGCGTGCCAACTTTCACTTGTCAGCGTTGGCACAATGGATGGGAGGATTTGTAGGCGTCTCCATATGAATCAGGAGTGCTGTAAAGAATGGAGGTATGGGACGCTGTCTGAATTGGGGAATGCTGGCGGGGTTGTTGCTGTATGGTGGATGTAGTTCAGTTGGTAGAGCATCGGATTGTGGTTCCGAGTGTCGCGGGTTCGAGTCCCGTCATCCACCCCATAAAAATTGTAAGGCAAGAGGACCGGGCATCAGGTCTGGTTCTCTTGCCTGTAACCTGCTATGTTGGGGTGTAGCCAAGTGGTAAGGCACGGGACTTTGACTCCCGCATTCGCAGGTTCAAGTCCTGCCATCCCAGCCAATTTGACCCGTTAGCTCAGTCGGCAGAGCACCTGCCTTTTAAGCAGGGTGTCCGGAGTTCGAATCTCCGACGGGTCACCACGTCGGGGCAAAGTCCGCCCCGTTCAAGAATCCCGCCCAAAGGGGCGGGATTCTTTTGCTTCGCTCCCTTGCCCCTCCTCTCCAAACCGGACCCGCTCCGCTGGGCTCCGGTTTGGTTTTGGGTGCAGGCTTGAGAAAAATCATTTTCGACCGCTTACCCCAAAACAAATGCCCACTTTTTCGATGCCGTAGGCGTTCCACCTACGGCATCGGTAGTTTCCGGAATTTTTGACCCCCGAATTAGTCGAGCTTTCAGTTGTGTTTTGCGTGTCCGGCTACAGTTTTGCCGCCCGAGGGCGGTAAAATAAAGTCAAAATTAGTTATTTTCGGGAACATGTGCCTCGAAAATGACACTTCTCGGCTTGCAAGTGTACCCAAAGGGCGCGCGCAGCAAGCCGTATCCCTTTTGTCGAAAAAGGCCTCCGGCCTTTTTCGACAGTATACGCCCCTCTGCGGCATTTTTGCCGCAGAGAGGCTGTTTATAGTCCTATTTTGAAAGATATGCCGTTAAAGCGGCGATCTGTTCGTTCAGCGCCTCCGTGTCGGGGCGTTCTGCGGGTTCGCTGCTGACGCCAAAGTCCAGCTTCAATGCCAAAATACGGCGGACACTCTCGTCCAGCCGCTCCGGAGTAATCCGTCCGCTCTCCACTGCCTCCAGCAGAGCTGTCCGGGCCGCCTCCAGATTTTCCAGCCCGTGGCATACCAGCAGCAGGTCGCATCCGGCCTCCACCGCCAGCACCGCCGCCTCCCCCATGCCGTAGTTATCGGCAATGGCTCCCATTGTCAGGTCGTCGGTGACGACTACCCCGTCAAAGCAAAACTTCTCCCGCAGCAGACCGTCAATTACCGCCGGAGACAGAGAGGCCGGTCGTTCTGCGTCTACCTGGGTCAAGAGGATGTGCGCGGCCATTACCGCAGGCAGCGGTGTGCCGGGGGGGTTCTCTTCCCCGTCCCGGGCCAGCGCCTGCTGGAAGGGGCGCAACTCACACTGCCACAGCTCCTCCAGCGTCTTGTCTACCACCGGAAGGTCTGTGTGGGAGTCCGCCGATGTATCCCCATGTCCTGGGAAGTGCTTGAGCACTGGGACCACATTCCCCTGCGCCAGCATCTCCCCCACCACGGAAGCTCCCGCCCGGGAGACTTGATCCGCTGTCGCTCCCAAGGCCCGGTCGCCAATGACGGTATTCTCCGGATTGGACCAGATGTCCAGACAGGGGGCAAAATCCATATTAAAGCCAAACGCGGCGCACTCCCGGGCCAGCAGAGCGCCATAAGCCTTGGCCGCCTCCGGGCCGGCATCCCCCACCGCCTGGGCGCCGGGGGTGCGGGCAAGCTCCGGGGGCATCCGGTCTACCCGGCCCCCCTCCTGGTCTACACACAAGAAAAGGGGGATATGGTCCCCGTTGAGGTTTTTCAGGCCGTTAAGCAGTCCGGTTAACTGCCCGCTCTCCTCAATGTTCCGGCGGAAGAGGATAATGCCGCCTACCTGATAGTCCCGGACCAGCCTGGCCCCGACCTCACCGGGCCGGGCGCCCTCAAATCCCGCCACCAGCAGCTGGCCCACTTTCTGCTCCGGGGTCAGCCCCTCCAGCCAGACCTCCACCGGGTCGGGGGCAGGAGTGCGCTCCGGCACGGGAAGGGGCGGCAGGGTAGGGGCAGGCGTGGGGGCAGGCGTAGGCTCCGGACTTCCGGGCAGCACAGGGGTTGGATCGCAGGCAGTGGTCAAAATAAATACAAGCAGCAATAAACACGCGGATATTCTACGTATCGTCATAGCTTTTTCACATACCGGGACGCCGGCGGTCTTTCCGCTCCTGGCCGCGGAGCTCCCGCCTGCGTCCCTTTCTCTCCACGGTCCGGACACGCCGGTCCAGGCGTACCGCCAAGTGGGTGCCCACACTCTGGATAATCTGCACCAGAATGACAATCAGCACGGTAGCGGCCAGCATCACGCCTACATTGTATTTATAGTAGCCGTAATTGATGGCGATTTTACCCAAACCGCCTCCGCCGATGGCGCCGGCCATGGCCCCGTAGCTGAGGATTGTAATGAAAGAGGTGGTCGCCGCTGACAAGAGGGAGGGCAGGCTCTCCGGCAAAATCACCTTCCATACAATCTGAAAGGGGGAGCACCCCATAGCCTGCGCCGCCTCCAACACACCCTGGTCCACTTCCCGCAGGGCGGCCTCCACCAGGCGGGCCACGAAGGGGGTAGACGCGATGATCAGAGGCGGAACAGAGGCCATAGTGCCCACTTTAGTGCCCACCAGTACGCCGCTGAGGGGAAGGACAAAAATCATGAGGATGAGAAAGGGCACCGAACGCAGAATGTTGATGACAAGATTGAGCGCTTTCATCAGGGGGGCGGGCAGGGGGTATACGCCGTCCTTTTCACCGGCCACCAGCAGAACGCCCAGGACCAGCCCCAGCAGGCAGGCGGCGGCGGTGGCCAGAACAGAGGAATAAATGGTGTCCCAAAGGCCAACTAAAAATTCCTCGTGGAGCCGGGGGCTGGTAAGCACCTCCGCAAGCTGTTCCAACAGTTTATCCATGATAATCCGGGACCTCCTCTACAGCGACATCCGGCTGAGAACGCAAATAACTCAGGGCTTTTGCCGCTTCTGCTCTGTCCTGGGGCAGGCCCAGCAGCATGGAGCCGAAGGCCTGTCCGTTTACATTGCGGGTATCTGCCCCCAGTATGTTCACCTTCACGCCGCAGTCGATGGCCAGGGACGCGATCAGCGGCTCATAGGAGGAGCCCCCGTTAAAGGCGATGCGCACAACATGGGCGGCAGGGAGCTGGTCCAGCCGTATCCCATCCGGATACACCAGCCTCCGGCCCGCCTCGGTCTTGGGGTTTTGGAAGATTTCCTCCACCGTGCCTGTCTCCACCATATGGCCGTGGTCCAAAATGGCCACGTGGGAGCAGATCTCCTCTACCACGGTCATTTCATGGGTAATCACAATCACGGTGATGCCCATTCTCCGGTTGATGTCCTGAATCAGCCGCAGAATGGAGCGGGTGGTGGTGGGGTCCAGGGCAGAGGTGGCCTCGTCGCACAGGAGCACTTTGGGGTCGGAGGCCAGCGCCCGGGCAATGGCGACCCGCTGCTTCTGCCCGCCGGAGAGCTGGGCGGGATAGGCTTCGGCCTTGTCGGGCAGGTCCACAATTTCCAGCAGCTCCATGGCCCGTTTTCTGGCATCGGCGGCCTTCACCCCGGCAATCTCCATGGGAAAACAGATGTTGCCCAGGCAGGTGCGCTGCATAAGCAGGTTAAACTGCTGAAAAATCATACTGATGGATCGGCGCATTTCCCGCAGCTCCCTGGGGGACAGAGCGGTCATATCCCGGCCACCGATGAGCACCTGCCCCTCGGTGGGCCGCTCCAGCAGATTGATGCAGCGGACCAGAGTGGATTTCCCCGCGCCGCTCATGCCCACCACGCCAAAGATGTCCCCATCGGCAATGGTCAGGTTGATATCTGTCAGCGCGGAAAAGCTCCCTTCCGCCGTGGGGAAGGTTTTGGAAAGGTGTTTCAGTTCTATCAAGGCGAGCACTCCTTTATCGTCAGACCCTACCCCGTCCCCGGGACATCCGGCCTGCGTGCTGTCTCAGCCGCAGATTTGGGCGCTTTTTGAAATATGACAGATAAATTGTATGCCAGAATACCGGGTATGTCAAGGCTAAATGGATGCCGCTTCACGCCGCGGCAAGCTTTAATATGTAAATGGACAGTCAGATTTTGTCCGGCTATTATTTTTTACAGGACAGGAGGGACCAGGAGTCCCAGAGAGGTTGTGGGGGCTGCCTGTGTCGCCCAGGGAGCGCACTTTACGCAGTGGTGTTGCAGGTATCTGGTGCTGTCACAGAGGACACAGCGGTATCCCTCTCGCCGTTAGATAGTTCTCCTTGTGGTGTTGCCGATTTTTGCACTCAACGTCTTGTGGAATCACCTTTCCTGTCGTTGGTTTCGTTTTCTCAAAGCCACGCGAGCTTTTTATAATGTGCCTCTGCCTGCCCCTTTTGACAGACAAACAGCTCGGCCTGCAAGTGCGCCCAAAAGGTGCGCACAGCAGACCGTATCCCTTTTATCGAAAAAGGCCTGGAGGCCTTTTTCGACAGGCACAGACGGACGGCTCGGCAAAGCCGAGCCGTCCGTCTGTCTGCCGCCAGGTCAGGGCGTGCCGGAGGGCGTGGTCTGTAAACTCAAAAGCACCTGCCCGGCGGCGCGGGCGAACAGCCGGGCCCCGGCCAGAGCCTCCTGGAGGGTATTGCCGTGGCAGCCTACCTCCACCAGCAGCGCACCGCTGCTCATATGCTGATTATACCGCGGGGTGCGCAGGGCCATGGGCCGGGCCAGCGTAGGGTAAAGGGTATTCATGCTCTGCTGTATTTTGGCCGCCAGCGCCAGATTCCGGGTCCAGTTGGGGTGCTCGCCGCCCTCGCTGGAGCCCAGCACCAGCATAACCTGGGCGGTTTTGACCCCGTCGATCGTTGTGACGGCCTTGTATACGGTGCCGTCTTCCCCCACCAGGGCGTCCCGGTGGAGATCCAGGATAATGCGGATGGAGGGATACTGCTCCAGATAACCGGCAATTCCGGCACCGGAGCGGTCATAGGCCCCGCTGTACTTGGGGTAGTCGTAGAGGGTCCGATCGTGGAGCACCGTCAGTCCCAGCTCTGTAAAAACCCGTTCCACCTCGTCTCCCACGCGGACCACATTGTAATTGTTATCCAGGGTACGGCTGTTGTTATCAGAGGGTTCATAGCGGTCGGCGCCATCGGGGGTATAGGCCTCAGTGCCGTGGGTATGTACAATCAGGACCTGGGGCCCCTCCTGCGGGAGGGTGATATCCACCGGGGCTGCGGCCGCGGCCGCCAGGTCCACTGTCAGATTAGTCCGGTTATAGAGGTAGAGTCCGCCGGCGCAGACATATCCCTGGGTGCTGTTGGGAATCAGCGTACGTTCCACTACCGTTCCCGGCGCGGCAGTTGCCGCGGGGGGTTCGGCGATATCGTCGTGGTCCTGGGCCGGCTGTCCGGCGGGGAGGTCAGGGGAAAGAGGCTCCCCGCCGGCGGGTTTGGGGGAGGCGCCCTGCCCGTTGGCCCGCAGAAGAGCGGACTGGTCCACCACCAGCCGCCCCCAGCCGTCCAGCGCGCCCCGGAGGGTACCGTCGTCCGCCGCCCCCAGCTCCGCCGCCAGCATTGCCGATACAAAGCCGCCGTTTTCCCCCAGCCGCTGGAGCGCCCCGGCAGCGGCGCCCGCCCCGGCACAGACTGCCAGAAGCCATACTGCCAGTGTCGCCATAAACAGCGCCGCTCCCCGCCGCAGAAGCCTTCCCCACTGGATTCTGTCCTGTTTCATGCTGCATCCCATCCTTTTATCTGCCGTATTTTGGTGGACAGCCCGTCCCTGTTTGGGGCGTGCACACCGCTATCCTATGTTCCCGCGGCGGCGGATATGCCCTATGCTCCGGGAAGTTGAACCCGCAGGCGAGGCCGGGGACGCCGGCTGGAAATACCGGAGGCTGATTCTGACAATTTCCGCTTTTTGTCATCTTGACATTTCCCGGCGATTGAGTATAATGGCTACAGCTACAGCGGCCCGATGCAGATAAGGATGGTATGTATGAGCAGAATCGCGGTTGTCACCGACAGCAACAGCGGCATTACCCAGGCACAGGGAAAAGCGCTGGGGATCCGGGTGCTGCCAATGCCCTTTTATATCAATGACGAGCTCTTTTTTGAAGATGTGACCCTCACGCAGGAGGAATTCTACCGGCGTCTGGAGGAGGGGGCGGACGTCAAAACCACACAGCCCGCCCCCGGCGATGTAACCGCCCTGTGGGACGAGGTACTCCAGGACCACGACGCACTGGTCTATCTCCCCATGTCCAGCGGCCTGAGCAGCTCCTGCGACACGGCGGTTATGCTGGCCCAGGACTACGGCGGCCGGGTGGAGGTGGTCAACAACCAGCGGATTTCCATCACCCTGCGCCGCTCGGTGGAGGATGCCATGGCCTTGGCAGAGGCGGGAAAGAGCGCCCGGGAAATCCGGGAACTGCTGGAGGCCGTCAAGTTTGACTCAGATATCTATATTACGGTGGACACCCTGAAATACCTGAAGAAGGGCGGCCGCCTGACGCCTGCGGCGGCGGCCATCGGCACGGTGCTGAATTTGAAGCCGGTACTGCGTATCAAGGGAGAGAAGCTGGACGCCTTCGCCAAAACCCGCGGCTGGAAGGCCGCGAAAAAGACTATGATTGATACGGCCAGGCAAGTTCTGGACCGGGATTTTCCCACCTGCGGCGGACCGGAGGATATGCGCATTGACGCAGCTTACTCCGGCAGCGAGGAGGAGGCCCGGGAGTGGCTGGAGGAGCTCCGGGCGGCCTTCCCCGGCTGGCCCATTGAGATGGATCCCCTGTCCCTGAGCGTGGCCTGCCATATCGGGCCGGGGGCCAGAGCGGTCACGTTGACCAAGTCCCTGCCGCGGAAATAGCGGCGCCGGTAAAACTGAACTGCCACAGACGGCTGCAGCCTCATGTTTTGGGGTTGCGGCCGTTTTATATTTCCGGCGGACCATTCTATACACGGCCTCAATTGTGTATATTGACCTGGATCATGGAAGGCGCTATGATATGTTACACTGTTTTGCGCTGTGAATAAAGTCCGCCGCCGGGTAAATGCGGCCTGCGGCGGCTAGGGAAGAAGGAGTGGATTCTATGGCCGACGAAAAAAAGGAAAGCCCCATTTTTAAGCTGGCCCGCTTTATTGTGGATAAGCGCAAGGCCCTTTACCTGGTGTTTTTTGCGGCCTGCCTGTTCTGCGCCGCCTCCATCTCCAAGGTAGAGGTCAATAACGATATCACCTCCTATCTCCCTGCCGACACGGAGACCCGGCGGGGACTGTCCCTGATGGAGGAGGAGTTTACCACGCTGGGCTCCGCCCGGGTGATGGTGTCCAGCATCACCTATGAGCAGGCCTCCGCTCTGGCGGAGGACCTGGAGCGGATAAAGGGCGTGGACAGCGTGGCCTTTGACAGCTCCGCGGACCACTATAAAGACGCCTCCGCCCTGTATGCCGTCTCCTTTTCGGGGGAGGACGGCACGCCGGAGGCCGACGCCGCCCTGGAGGAGGTCCGGGAGCTGGTGGAACCCTATGACAGCTATGTGGTCTCCGGCGACGGCATGAGCTCTGACAGCCTGGCCAAGGAAATGAGCGTCATCCTGCTGATTGCCGCGGTGGTTATTGTGGCGGTGCTGCTGTTCACCTCCAAGAGCTATTTGGAGGTGGTGGTCTTTCTGATTGTCTTTGTGGTGTCCGCTCTGCTGAACATGGGCACCAACTTCATTTTCGGCTCTATATCCTTTATTACCAACTCCATTGCGGTGGTGCTTCAGCTGGCCCTGGCCATCGACTACGCAATTATTTTCTGCCACCGCTATATGGAGGAGCGGGAGGTCCTGGACGCCCGGGAAGCGGACATCTCCTCCCTGTCCAAGGCCATTGTAGAGATTTCCTCCTCCTCGCTGACCACCATCTCCGGCCTCATCGCCCTGATGCTTATGCAGTTCCGCATCGGCTTCGACATGGGAATCGTCCTCAGCAAGGGGATTGTCTGCTCCATGCTGACGGTGTTTTTGCTGATGCCAGGCCTGCTGATGCTCTTCAACCGGGGCATTGAAAAGACCCGGCACAAGAACTTTGTTCCCCGGATCACCTTCTGGGGCCGGCTGGTGATGAAACTGCGCTTTGTGCTGCCGGTAATTTTTGTGGTGCTGACCGCCGCCTGCGTGGTGTTCTCCAACCGCTGTGACTATGTCTTTTCCACCAACTCCACCAACTCCGGCAACAAACCCGCTTACCGCGTGGCCCTGGACAAGATGGACGGGACCTTCGGCTACAGCAACACCATCGCCGTCCTGGTTCCCCGGGGAGATTACGACAGCGAGGGTGCGGTGCTCCGCCGGGTGGAGGCCCTGGAGCCCATTACCTCCGCCACGGGGCTGGCCAACATTGAGGTGGAGGACGGCCGCTATCTCACCGATAAGCTCAGCCCACGGCAGTTCTCCGAGCTGGCCGGGGTGGACATTGAGCTGGCCCGGCTGCTGTACCAGGCCTACGGGCTGTCGGTGGAGGAATACGGAGCTGTTTTCCAGGACCCGGACGACTATGCGGCCCCGCTGCTGGACGTCTTTGAGTTTCTGCTGGAGCAAAAGGACAAGGGCGTGGTGAGCCTCACTGGGGACCAGGCGCAGAAGGTGGAGGACCTTCAGACAGAGCTGGACGCGGGCCTCTCCCAACTGCGGGGGGAAAACTGGTCCCGGCTGGTGTTCACCGCCGACCTGCCCGAGGAGAGCCCGGAGACCTATGCCCTGCTGGACCAGATCCGGGCGGTAGCGGCGGAATACTATGGCGCGGACGTGCTCCTGGTGGGCAACTCCACCAACGCCCGGGACCTGTCGGAGTCCTTTACCGGGGACAATCTGAAAATCAGCGTGCTTACCGTGCTCTTTGTTATGGTCATCCTGCTGTTTACCTTTAAATCGGCGGGTCTGCCCGTGCTGCTGGTGCTTACCATTCAGGGGTCCATCTGGATTAATTTCTCCTACCCCTATCTGACCGGAACCAATCTGTTTTTCATGAGCTACCTCATTGTCTCCGCCATTCAGATGGGAGCCACGATTGACTACGCTATTGTTATCACCAACCGCTATATGGACCTGAAGCTGGAGATGGACCGGAAGGCGGCGGCGGTGGAGGCTCTGAATCAGTCCTTCCCCACCATCTTCACCTCGGGCACCATCATGACGGTGGCGGGCTTCCTCATCGGAAAGCTGTCCACCGACACCATCATCAGCTCCATCGGGGATACCCTGGGCCGGGGGACGCTGACCTCCATTATTCTGGTCATGACGGTGCTGCCCCAGCTGCTGGTGCTGGGCGACGCTATCATTGAGCGCACTGCCATCACCCTGAACCGGGACCGGAAGCAGCGCTTCCAAAACGGGATCATGCGGCTGGACGGGCATGTGCGGGGCCATGTGTCCGGCTTTGTGGACGGGGAATTCAAGGGTGTGATGCGCGGAAGTGTGGAC
The DNA here is from genome assembly GCA_947384055.1 of uncultured Flavonifractor sp. Classification (GTDB taxonomy): domain Bacteria; phylum Bacillota; class Clostridia; order Oscillospirales; family Oscillospiraceae; genus CANAAV01. The sequence goes on along the minus strand of CANDFO010000014.1, from coordinate 18,974 downwards.
GCCCTGATTGAGAGCAAATATCAGGAGCTGGAACTGGAGGAGGGGGAACATGAGCAAGTGCATTAAGTGCTCCGGGGCCGCAAGGCGGGCCGGAGCCCTGCTGCTGGCGGCCGTCCTGTGGGGGCAGATGCTCCTCCCCGCTTTGGCGGCAGAGGGGAATACCATATACATATCCAATGTGCGGGAGCTCATCCGCCTGTCGGAGCAGTGTGTATCCGACACCTGGTCTCAGGGCGTCACGGTGGTCCTCACCGCCGACCTGCACCTGGCCTCCAGCGGCTTTACGCCAATCCCCGTCTTTGGGGGGACCTTCGACGGGGCGGGACACAGCATTACGGGATTTGTCTGCACCGGGCGCGGCTCCGATACGGGCCTGTTCCGCTACCTGCGGGAGGGGGCCGTGGTAAAGAACCTGACCCTGGACGCGGTGGTGGCCCCGGAGGGTACCGCCACCGGGGTAGGCGCTCTGGCCGGGCAGAACCTGGGCGTGATAGAGCATGTCGCCGTCACCGGCAGCGTGGACGGCGAGGAGGATGTAGGCGGTCTGGTGGGCGTCAACGGGGAGAGCGGCGTCCTGCGGAACTGCACCAACCGGGCCTCTCTCACCGGGGTCAGCCGCACCGGGGGCCTGGCGGGGTCCAATAAGGGACGGATTGAGGACTGCACCAATTACGGCGCGGTCAACAACACGGACGCCGCCGGCGCAGAGGACACCGGCGGCATTACCGGACAAAATACCGGAATCATCCAAAACTGTGCCAACCGGGGTACGGTGGGCTACCCCCACGTGGGCTACAATGTGGGGGGTATTGCCGGAAGGCAGAATGGAACGATCACTTCCAGCGTCAATTCCGCCCCGGTGTCCGGTCGGAAGGACGTGGGGGGCATTGTGGGGCAGTTTGAGCCCTACTCCGTGTTCACCTACGGGGAGGACCCTGCCGCCAAGCTGGACGAGGCCATGTCCGCCCTGTTTGCCCTGATGGACCGTCTGGCAGGTCAGGTTAACCGCCTTACCGGGGACGCGGTAGAGGATGTGGAGGCCGTCAATGACTCCCTGTCCGCCCTGCGGGATACCGTCCACCAGTCGGGCACCGAGGCCCTGGAGGACCTGGATGTCACCGGCAGCCGGGTGTACGACGGTATTCAGGATATGAACCGGGCCATAAGCAATCTGCTGGTCTACTGGGATGTGTTCAGCGAGGAGGCCGGCGGAGATCTGGAGCAGTTCAACCGGCATTTGGCCCGGCTGGGCGGGGCGGTGGACGGCATGCTGGGGGCGGTGGATACCGGCATCAGTGACAGCTTCGCGGAGGTCAGCCGGAGCATGGACCGCCTGGAGGCGGACAGTGCGGCCATTTCCCGTCACATGAGCGGGATGGCCGATGAGGTCCGTCGGCTGAAGGGATTTCTTCAGGACGCGGTCCAGGCCGCCGCCGCCCTCGACCTGGAGGGGATCGCCGCCGCCTTCAGCCGCTGGGATGTGGGTTCCATTGACCTGGGGGGCCATATCCAGGGCATCGGCAGCCGCCTGCACAGCATGGGTTCCGGCATGGGGACTCTGTGGGACGGCCTGTCCTCTATCCAGTCGGAGTCCTCCGACAGCCTCAACAGCGCCAGAGCGGACGCCGACGCTTCCATGGCGGCGCTGCAGATGGCCTTCGACAGTCTCAGCGGCCACATGAGCGACTTTTCCGGCGGGGCCTCCCAGAGCCTCCAGCTGGTCAACGACCGAATGGATTACGTGGAGGATACTGTCAAGGCATATCTGGACCAGCTCAATGCTCAGAGCCAGCTCCGGCTGGATGAGATGAATGCCCATCTGGAGGACGTCAGCCGGCAGGTGGACCGGATCACCCAGGGAACTGCCGCGGGCAGCGATGAGCTCCACGCTACCACTACCGCCATCATCGCCCAGCTGGACCGGGCCCGCCAAGCGGTGACGGACCTGGTGCAGGGGCCGGAGAAGACGGTGGAGGACGCCTCCCAGGAGGAGCTCACAGGGCCCGGCCTGGTATCCGCCTGCCGGAACAGCGCCGCAGTGCAGGGCGATAACAACACCGGCGGTATTGCGGGCATAGTGGCCCCGGAGATCTCCGCCGACCCCGAACAGGATATCGACCTAGAGGTAGAGGAGCTGCTGGTGGATACGGTGATTACCCTGACCGCAACGCTCCACGGCTGTGAAAACCGGGGGGAGGTCTCCTCCAAAAACGGCTGTGCCGGAGGCATTCTGGGCCGGGCGGAGGCGGGCGCGGCCCTGGCGTGCGCCAGCTACGGAGCCGTGAGCTCTTCCGGCGGCGGGCAGTGCGGCGGCATTGCCGGCCGAAGCCGGGGAACTATCCGGGACTGCGCCGCCCAGGTGGACCTCAGCGGCGGCGACGAGCTGGGGGGTATTGCCGGACTGGGCATGGACATCTCCCGCTGCACTGCCATGACCCGCGTTCTGGAGGGCGGCGAACGCATCGGAGCCATTGCGGGCTGGGCTGAGGGAGAGGTCTCCGAAAACTACTATTTGAGAGAGCGGACGGCGGCCATAGACGGCATTGACTACACCGGACGGGCGGAGCCCCTGGACTGGCCGGAGTTTTCCGCCCTGGAGGGGGTTCCCGCTGATTTTCTGAACATACAGGTGGTGTTCCAGGCGGGTGAACGGGTAGTTAAACGCGTTACGGTCCCCTATGGCGGGAGGCTGGACCCGGAGAGTTTCCCCGCGGTTCCGCCGCAGGAGGGCGATTATGGCCAGTGGGAAGAATTTGACTATGCCAACATCACCCGCAGCATTGTAGTGGAGGCCCGATACAGTGGCTGGGTGACAGCCATCTCCTCCGGCGGGGAGCGGCCCCTGCTGCTGGCGCAGGGGGCGTTTTCTCCCAGGGCCAGGCTGACCCTCACCCCGAGGGAGGAACTGACCGGCACCGCCCTGGCAGGCGGTACTGTGGCGGCCGCCTTTGACTATATAATCACCGATGAAGAAGCCCTGCCCGATACCGTTACACTGCGGGCGCTGACCGATGGCGTCGGAGGACATCCCCAGGCGGGCCTCTATCAGGACGGAGCTTTTGTGCCGCTGGAGGTTCAGTCCGACGGCAGCTATCTGGTCTTTGCCAGCGCCCCCCAGGGCACCCTGGTGGTGCTGTCCCGACCGGAGGGCGGCGGACCTCTGCTGCTGGCGGCCGGGGCCGCCGGAGTTGCGGCAGTGGCGCTGACGGCTGCAAAGCTGCGGAAGAAAAAGGGCGTTCCCGCAGCGGCAAACAAATAAAAACATGCGTAAAAAGGGCGGGAAACCTGCTGTGCATGGCAGGTCTCCCGCCCTTCTGCGCGCATTGGACTCTAGTCCTGAAAATTATGCTTGACATTTGTTCATTCGTGCATATAATAATATATGAGCAATCGCTCATATATAAAATAAGGGGGGATGTCCTGTGGCCGAGCTGAGCGACAGTGAGCGCTGTGAGTACATGCACGTCCATGAGGAAATTGTAAACCAGGTCAATGAGAATATGCCCGACGAGGAGATTCTGTATGACTTGGCGGAACTCTTTAAAATTTTTGGGGATTCCACCCGGATCAGGATTCTCTACGCGCTGTTTGAATCAGAAATGTGCGTATGCGACATCGCCCAGCTGCTGGGCATGACCCAGTCCGCCATTTCCCATCAGCTGCGCTCCCTCAAGCAGAGCAAGCTGGTAAAGTACCGCAGGGAGGGAAAAACCGTGTTCTACTCCCTGGCCGATTCCCATGTGAGGACAATCTTCGACCAGGGTATGGAGCACGTGATGGAGTAGGCGCACGGCCCTGCCGCAAGGAAATACCCGGTTAACCCATTATTATAATATAGAAAAAGGAGCTGGTTGTGATGAAAAAACGCTTTAAACTCGTGGATCTGGACTGCGCCAACTGCGCCGCCAAGATGGAGGAGGCCATCCGCCGCATCCCGGGCGTCAACGACTGCACCGTCAGCTTTATGACCCAGAAGCTCACCCTGGACGCGGAGGACGGCCGCTTTGACGCAATCCTACAGGAGGCGGTAAAGGCCTGCAAACGGGTAGAACCCGACTGTACCATCGTAATTTGAGCATGGCCGGGTGCTTCTGGGACCGTACGGCGGGGGTGTACGACCTGACGCAGCGCATCAGCCCGGCGGCGGAGGCCGCTGTCCGCCGGGCTGCCGGGCTGATTCCGGCGGGAGCCTCTGTGCTGGACTGCGCCGCCGGGACGGGAGCCTTTTCTCTGGCGGCGGCCGAGCGGGCCGGACTGGTGCTGTGCACCGACCTGTCCCAGCCCATGCTGGACCGGGCTGCGGCAAAGGCACAGCGGCAGGGTGCGCGCAATATCCGTTTTGCCCGCCGGGACCTGACCGCACTGCCCGAGCGGGACGGCGGCTGGCAGGTGGTCATTGCCGCCAATGTGCTCCACCTGCTTCCGGAGCCGGAGCGAGCGGTGGCGGCGCTGTGGCGGGCGACAGCCCCCGGGGGCCTGCTGCTTCTGCCTACTTATTTACAGGGGGAGGCCTCCCCCCTCTTCCGGGGGATACTCGCCCTCTGGCGGCTGCTGGGCTTCCGGCCCTGCCGCCGGTTTACGAGGGAGAGCTATGCCGCCTTTCTCTGCAGCTGCGGCCTCAGCGCCCAGGTGGAGCGTATTCCCGGATGCCTGCCTGTAGGGTTTGCAGCTGCGAATAAATCGGAGTGGAGTGAGTGAGCTATGTCAAAAAAGCAAAAGAGGACGCTCTGCCGCATTTTGGCCAGCGCCGCGCTGCTGATTCTGGCGGCGTTGCTGCCCCTGGAGGGCTGGGTCCGGCTGGCGGTCTTTCTGCTCCCCTATGCCGTCATTGGCTGGGATGTGCTGTGGCGGGCGGTGCGCAACATTGCCCACGGGCAGATTTTTGACGAAAATTTTCTGATGGCCCTGGCCACGGTGGGGGCCCTCTGGGTGGGAGAGTTTCCGGAAGCAGTCTTTGTGATGCTCTTTTATCAGGTGGGGGAGCTCTTTCAGAGCTATGCAGTGGACCAGTCCCGCAAGTCCATCTCATCCCTGATGGATATCCGCCCCGACTGGGCCAACCTTGAGGAGGACGGGCAGCTCCGGCAGGTGGACCCGGAGGAGGTGTCTGTGGGAGACATCATCCTGGTGAAGGCCGGGGAGCGCATCCCCCTGGACGGCACAGTGACGGAGGGGGCCTCCACACTGGATACCGCCGCCCTGACCGGCGAATCTCTGCCTCGCTCCGTTCAGCCGGGGGACGGGGTGGTCTCCGGCTGTGTGAATCTGTCCGGCCTGCTGCGGGTGCGGGTCACAAAGCCCTTTGAGGAGTCTACCGTCTCTAAAATCCTGGATCTGGTGGAGAATTCCACCGCGAAGAAGGCCAAAGCGGAGAATTTCATCACCAAATTTGCCCGGTATTATACCCCGGCCGTAGTTCTGGCCGCCGCGGTGCTGGCGCTGGCGCCGCCCCTCTTCCTGGGATGGGAGTGGGAGGACGCCGTGACACGGGCCCTGAACTTTCTGGTGGTGTCCTGCCCCTGCGCCTTGGTAATCTCGGTGCCGCTGTCCTTTTTCGGAGGGATCGGCGGGGCCTCTAAGCAGGGGATTCTGGTGAAGGGCGGCAGCTACCTGGAGGTGCTGGCCCGTACGGAGACCGTGGTATTTGACAAGACCGGAACGCTCACCAAAGGGGTTTTTCAGGTCACAGCCATTCACCCGGAGCAGTGGCCGGAGGAAACGCTGCTGGAGCTGGCGGCTCTGGCGGAGTCCTACTCCGACCATCCCATCTCCCGCTCCCTGAAAGAGGCCTATGGCACGCCTCTGGAGCTGGAGCGGGTCTCCGATGTGGAGGAGCTGTCCGGCCGGGGTGTCCGGGCGGCGGTGGACGGAAAAATCATCTGCGCGGGAAACGACAAATTGATGGAGGAGCTGGGGGTCCGGTGGCACCCCTGCCACCGGGTGGGAACCACCGTCCATGTGGCGGTGGACGGAACCTATGCCGGACACATCATCATTTCCGATCAGGTCAAGGAGGACGCGGGACAGGCGGTGGCCGCCCTCAAAGCGCTGGGTGTCAAGCAGACCGTCATGCTTACCGGGGACGCCGCCGCCGTTGGCGAGTCTGTGGCCGCCGGGCTGGGGCTGGACCAGGTCTACACCCAGCTGCTGCCTGCCGACAAGGTGGAGCGGGTGGAGGCCCTGCTGGGTGAGCTGTCCCCCAGGGGTAGCCTGGCCTTTGTGGGCGACGGCATCAACGATGCTCCGGTGCTCTCCCGGGCGGATATCGGCATTGCCATGGGCGCTCTGGGCTCCGATGCCGCCATTGAAGCCGCTGACGTAGTGCTGATGGACGACAAGCCCTCCAAGCTGGCCGACGCCATTGCCATCGCCCGCCGGACACTGGGGATCGTCCGGCAGAACATCGTCTTTGCCCTGGGGGTGAAGGCCCTGGTGCTGATCCTCAGCGCCTTGGGTATCTCCACCATGTGGGAGGCGGTTTTTGCCGACGTAGGTGTGTCCGTCATTGCGATTTTAAATTCCATGCGGGCGTTGAAGACAAAAAGCGCGGGCGTTCAGGCCGCGGATGCCGGCTGAGCCCGCCGAGAAAAGCCTTGGCCCTTTTCAACAAAACGGAACCGGCCCGGCTGACCACTGCGGTCAGCCGGGCCGGTTGTTTTCACCCTATTCGTGTTCACAGTTGATGTACTTTTCCAAAAGCCTGGCCACCTCGCGTATGTCAATGGGCTTGGCGATATGGGCGTTCATACCGTGTTCCAGACATTTCTTGATGTCCTCGGAAAAGGCGTCGGCAGTCATGGCAATGATGGGGACATTGGCGTCCGCCCGGTCCAGGCCGCGGATGGCGGTAGCTGCCTCATAGCCCGTCATAATGGGCATGCGGATATCCATCAGCACCGCATCGTAAAAGCCCACCGGGGAGTCCTTGAACATGTTGACACAGATCTGGCCGTTTTCAGCCCAGTCCAGTACCAGACCCATTTCAGAGAGCAGATCGGAGGCAATCTCCCAGTTGAGCTCGTTGTCCTCGGCCAGCAGGATGTGCCTGCCGTGGAGGTCCAAATGCTCCGCCTGGGTGTGCTCCACCGGCTCGCTGCTCTCCCCGGCGTACTGCCGCAGCCCGTAGTACAGGGTAGACTTGAACAGAGGCTTGGAGATAAAGCCGCTTACCCCCGCCTCGTGAGCGCTCTGCTCAATCTCGCTCCAGTCGTAGGCGGAGATGAGAAGGATCGGCACGTCATTCCCCAGCTTTTGGCGGATAATCCGCGCGGTGGCAATTCCGTCCATGCCGGGCAGCTTCCAGTCCAGCAGGATAATCTGGTAATCGTCATGGCGCTGGTGGTGCTCCTCCACCATCTGAACGGCGGCCTCGCCGTCCAAGGTCCACTCAGCCTTGACACCGATGGACTTCAGCGAGGCCACCGTGCTCTCGCACAGGAGCTTGTCGTCATCCACCACCAGCATTTTCCAGTCCGGCAGAATCATATCCGTCTCCTGGACCTCCGCTATCTCCAGGTCCAGGGTCACATGGAACTCACTGCCCTTGCCAAGCTCGCTCTCAACCTCAATGGTGCCGCCCATGGCGTCCACAATATACTTGGAGATGGCCATGCCCAGGCCGGTGCCCTCGGTTTTGTGGACCCGCATACTGTCCTCTCGGGCGAAGGAGTCAAAGATTTTATCCTTGAAATCCGCCGACATGCCGATGCCGTTATCCTTCACAATAAGGTGGACCTGGACAAAATTCGGACCCTTTGCGGAGGCCTCCTCGTAGAGAGAGACGTGGATGGTTCCCCCGTCCGGCGTAAACTTTACAGCGTTGGACAGAAAGTTCAGAAGGACCTGATTCAGGCGCACACTGTCACAGCAGACATTTTCCGCCTCAATGTCGTGGATAAAGACGTCAAACTGCTGCTTTTTGGCGCGGACCTGGGGCTGCACGATGCTGACAATGCCGTCCATCAGCTCCCGCAGGGAGACCAGGTCCATGTTCAGCGTCATCTTGCCGCTCTCGATTTTGGACATGTCCAGCACGTCGTTGATCAGACCCAGCAGATGCTTGCTGGACAGGGTGATCTTTCTCAGGCAGTGCTGAACCTGATTCCGGTCGTCGATGTTGGCGGTTGCAATTGCCGTCATGCCCACAATGGCGTTCATAGGCGTGCGGATATCGTGGCTCATGTTGGACAAAAATTCGCTCTTGGCTTTGTTGGCGGACTCCGCTGTCCGGCGGGCCTCCTCCAGGTCCTTCATCTGGATTTTCAGCAGCTTGAAATAGCGGCTGAACGCAACCAGAACAGCCCCCAGCACCACGGCGCATCCGGCGAAAACCAAATACAGCCACTGGCGGCTCAGGTCATTGACCACCTCGTCCAGCTTGCCGTAGGGCATAACCGTAACCAGATACCACTCCGAGTATTGCAGGCGGGTGCAGTACAGGTGACGCCGCTCACGGCCGAACTGGAGCACCGAGCTGTAGTCCTTTCCGGAGGCCATGGCCTGCTCCATATCCCGGATATACTGCTCACCGCTGGCCCCCTCCTGTTCAAACAGAGCCTGAATACGGTCAAAGTAGTTGTCCCGGAAGGCGTCCCCGCTGCGGATGACAAAGCTGCCGTCGCGCCGGATGATATGGGAATAGACCAGAGAGTGAGAATCCTCGTCATCATAGAGAGACAGGGTCTCTCCAATGTAAGAGGCGGGAAGCGTGGCCACCAGCGCGGTGCAGGGCCGGCCGTTCTCCATGTTATAAGTGGTGGAGACGCCCAGCAGAATCACCTTTTCCCCGTCGGGGGTGTTGCCTACCGCCACCTTTTTCTCCCCGGCGTTCAGAGAGGACAGAAACGGGGTGGAATCCACCAGAACCGATTCTCTGCCGTAGATCATCTCAAATTCACCGTCTATGGAGTAGAAAGCCAGGGCTTCAAATCCCCGGACCTGAGCGGCGCTGGCCAGGCGTTCCCGCAGCTTGTCATGGCTGGTGCTGCCGGGGGGGATCGTCTCCACCAGAGCCTCCACCTGGGACAGGCGCAGCTCAATGGTAGTGGCAAAATGCTCGGAGATCTGTTCCCCCATTCCGGTCATGTAGATGCTGCCCACCTGACTGATGGTATCCGCGCTTTTGCGGTTCATGTAGAAGGCCAGAAAACCGAAAATGAACACACTCAGCAGAGCCACCAGCACCATGCTGGTGATCAGAAACCGGGTGTTCCTGCTCTCCTGGCTCTTCATCCTCCGTTCGCCTCCTGAAAGCTGCGTATGGCATCCACCGTCCGGCGGTAGTCTTTGCCCACCTGCTCCGTCAGGGCGGGGGCCTCCGGAGAATAACCGTTGCGCAGGGCCTCGCTGAGCTGACAGCTGGACTGGTACAGCGCGGTGAAGGCCAGGTTCTGGCACACGCCTTTGATGGTATGGGCGGCCCGAAAGGCCTCACTGTAGTCCTGGGCGTCCATGGAGCGGGTCAGAAGGTCATAACTGGGGTCAGCCGGGAACTTCAATAAAAATTTTTGAATCAACCGCTCGCTGCGCAGCCGGCCCAGCACCTCTTCATAGTCGCCGCCCAGGGCCGCGTAACACTCCTGCAAAGTCATGTATGTTCGTCTCCTTTTCGTGTGGTTTGGGAAGCGGCGCTCTCCGTGCCCTGGTCGATAGGAGAGATGACCGAGAGCATCTGCTTCATGCTGTCGTCATAGAACTTGAACTGACCCCGGCTCGACCGCTTTACGGTGTAGAGAGCCTGGTCCGCCGCGTGGAACAGCTCGGCGTATTCGGTGCCCACAATCTCTGTCTGGGCCACGCCCATGCTCACAGAAATTTTGAAATCCTCATACTGCCCGCACAGGAATTGGAAAATACGCTGGATAATATGGGTCAGGTCGCTCTCGTACTCCAGGAAGATCAGGAATTCGTCCCCCCCTGCCCGCGCCGCGATATCCCCGGTGCGGATGCTGCTCTGAAGGCGTTCCGCCGTGTACTTCAGCACCTGGTCGCCAAAAATATGACCATAAGTGTCGTTGGCGGACTTGAAGTGGTCCAGGTCAAAGATAACCAGGGCGTATTTGCCCTCCGGCCGTTCCTTCAGGCGTTCCGCGATGCGCAGCTTGGCATAGGCGTGGTTGAGCAGGCCTGTGAGGGCGTCGTGAGCGGCCTGCCGCTCCAAGGCGTTGAGCTTCATGTGGGAGTCGTGGATGTCCATGGCCTTGCCGATACAGCCGGTGTACCGGGGGGGCTCCTCCGAGGACCAGGTGGCCCGGGCGATCACCCGAAACCAGCGCTCTTCCCCGTTGAGACGAACGGAGCAGTCCTGCGTGACCATCGGCTTTTTGGGGGTGGTGCTGTGGAGGGCGGCGGTCAGCTCCCGCAGATGGTCCTGGTTCAGGATGGCCAGCACCTTCTCATCGTGGAGCGGGTCCATGACCACCTCCCCCAGGCCCAGGCGGTTGGACCCCCAGTTGGAGAGGGTGAGCATGGGCGGGGTCAGGTTATACTCAAACTGAATCTCCTGAGTGAGGGCGGCGAAGAAGTTATACTTCATCCGCTCGTGCTCCAGCAGCTCCAGCGTGCGCTCGGAGGCGGTAAGGTCCTCGTGCTGGAGCATTTCCTGGGTAATGGTCTGAATACTCCGGCGGTTTACCTCCTCGGAGTTGAGGTTGTTGGCCTCGTCCTGGATGCTGTCCGCCACGGCGATGAGGCACTCCAGCAGCTCCGGGTTGAACACCCCGCACTTCCCCTCCAGAATCATCAGAATGGCCTGCTCGTGGGGGATGGCCTTTTTGTATACCCGCTCGCTGGTCAGGGCGTCATACACGTCGGCCATGGCCACGACCTGGGCGGAGATGGGAATGGCGTCCCCCACCAGCCCGTCCGGATAGCCCCGGCCGTTGTACCGCTCGTGATGCCAGCGGGCAATGTCATGGGCGGCCCGGACCAGAGGCTCGTCCCGGTACATGACCATCTCCTCCAGCATCTTGGCGCCGATGGTGGTGTGGGTTTTCATGACGGCAAATTCCTCGTCGGTAAATTTGCCGGGCTTGTTGAGAATGGCCTCGTCAATGGCAATTTTTCCGATATCGTGGAGGGCGGAGGCTGTGCTTATAATGGATATCTCCATGGGAGTAAGCTGGTAACGGCTGTTGCGCTGGACCAGGTGCCGCAGCAGCAGCTCCGTCAGCGTGCGCACATTGCGCACGTGCATTCCGCTCTCACCGTTGCGGAACTCCACAATGTGGCTGAGAATCTCAATCATCAGGTTGCCGTGGCGCTCCTTCTGATAGATCTGCTCCTCCACCAGACCTATCAGCTTTTTCTGCTTGGCATACAGCAGAATGGTGTTGACCACCCGGCGGTGGACGATCAGCGCGTCAAAGGGGCGGCTGATAAAGTCGGTAATCCCCAGCTTGTAGGCCCGTTCGATCTGGGAGGAGCGGGTCTCTGAGGAGATCATAATGACCGGGACATCCTCAATCCAGCGGCGCTGATTCATCACCATCAGCACCTCAAAGCCGTCCATCTCCGGCATTACAATATCCAGCAGAACCAGCGACAGCTCGTCGGCGCCCCGCTGCAGGATGGAGACGGCCTCCAGACCGTTTTCCGCCTCAATGATATCAAATTCTTCTTCCAGCATATCCGTAAGAATGGAACGGTTCATCTCAGAATCGTCTGCGATCAGGATTTTTTGTCTGCACTTTTGCTCCTTGGACATAGGGGCTCCTTCCTCCTCTTTCAGCAGAGCTTTTGGGGAGCGGTCCGAAGCTCCGCCGGCATCCCCCGCGGATATGTCCATACGCCCGGCGCGGAGCGCCGGGGATACTGTCTCTGCGGGGGATTGGTTGAATTTAATATATGCCACTCTGTATTATAAAAGATAAACCTCCGGATATCAAGAGAGGATTCCGCTTCCGGAGGAGAAAATAAAAAAATTTTCCCGGGGAAGGGGCGTTCCGCTCCGGCCTGACCCCCACAAAACGCCTGGAAGAGCGGGGTGTTTTATGCCAGTTCATCTGGAAAAAGCCCGTAAATGGGGTTGATTTCCGGATTTTGGGCGGCGCGGATGCGGCCGGCCGCAGGAACCGCCGCAGGAACCGCGCAGGAATCGTCAAGAAAAACTTGCCAAATCCTTCTTTACAAATTATAATATTCTTGATCTTTTACGCCCTTCCAGGCGGCAAATGATTTTATCAACACCAAACGACAGAAAGGAAGTCAACCATGAGACTACGCAAACGGCTTTCAGCCGCTGTGCTGGCGCTCTGCCTGCTGGCCGGGATGCTTCCCGCCGGCGCCGCCGCCGGTGGAGAAGCGCCGGCGGAGAGCGGCGCTCCGGCAGTTACCGGCAGCATTGCGGCCACCCTGCGCATAGACTATGCCCAAAGTCTGGAGCAGCTTCAAAAACGGCAGCTTCAGGCCGCCCTGTACCGGGAGGACGGCACGGCGATATGCGCTGTGCCGCTGTATGAGGCGTACACCGGTGAAACCGGCGGTTATCCGGTTCAGGTCTCCCTGCGGTGCGCGGAGGACGGCAGCCCGGACTGGCCGGACTACGTGGACCTGAAGGTAGACGGCCTGCCCGCCGGCGGCTACCGGCTGGAGTTCACGGGGACCGGCTATGCCGCGTTCGCCGTGCCGGTCACGCTGGACCGGTACGCCCAGCATGTCACCCTGGGCACCGGGGACGGCACCTTCTCCCTGGGGGACCTGGACGGGGACGGTCGGGTTACGGAGGCCGACCGGAGTGCCCTGGCCGGCGCTCTGGGCTCCCGGGTCCAGGCGGACTTGGACGCCTATGATCTCAACGGAGACACGGAGATCAACATTGTGGACCTGGCCTACGTCAGCCATCAGACCGGCGCCGCGGGAGAGGCCCAGGTGTCGGATACTCTGTGCCTGTCCGTACCTGTGGAGCTGGAGCGGCTCCGCACAGAGCTGGCCGCCGTTTACACGGAGATTACGGAGGGAACCCCCGGCGACCTGTTCCGGGAGAACACGGAGGCCGTTACCTTCCGGCGGAGCAACGGGGGAAAAATCGGCGAGCAGGCTCCGCTTCTTCTGCCCATTGCGCTGACGGAGCCGGTGGAGACCTCCGAGGTGCACATTGTCACTCCGGAGAACGGCAGTCAGGTGCTGGCGGGCAAGCTCACCGTAGAGGCCCAGGACGGTTCGGTCGAGGTCTACTCCTTTGACTACAGCGTTCCGGAGGGTGTCTACGCCATGTCCCGCACGCCGGGCACCAGCGTGATTACCATTTCTCTGGGCCGCCGGGTGGCAGTAAAGAAGATCACGGTCTCTGTGACAAAGACAGCGGAGAACGAGTTTGCCGCCATTGAGACTATCCGCTTTTTAAAGGACATTGTGCCGGAAAATCCCGTGGCGCCCAACAGCACCATTGAGGGCCTGACCGCCGTCGCAGAGGCGGGGCAGGTGCGCCTGTCCTGGCGGCCGCTCCCCAACCTCTCAGGCTACCGGGTGGATTACTGGGAGGCCGAGAAAGAGAATGCCCCCCGGCAGTCCCTGCGGGTGGATACCGCCCAGGCGGTGGTGTCCGGCCTGGAGAGCCGGTCCTACGGCTTTACCGTCACCCCCATCGACGGCAGCTGGGAGGGCAAATCCTCTGCCCCGGTCTTTGCCACGCCGCTGTTTACCGGCGTGCCGGACAGACCGGACATGGTCAGCGTGACCGCCGGGGACGGAGTTCTGAACATATCCTGGAAGGCGGGCAAGGCCGCCGAGTACTACGAGGTGTACTACACCAGCCAGGCCGACGCCCCCGTCTCCAGCTATCAGCTGGCTGGGGAGCCGGTTACGGAGAACAAGCTGACTCTCACCGGATTGGAGAACGGCGTTACTTATTATCTCTATGTGGTAGCGGGCAACACTCTGGGCAAGAGCGCCCCCTCGCAGGTCCACTCCGGCACCCCCGCGGCGGTGGACTACTCCCGGCCCGAGGGGATTCCGGAGGGCACGCTGGATTATACCGCCATCGAAAAGGTCTGGCTGACCGCCTCTTATAACTACTCCCCCACGGCCTATCCCGCCGATAAGCCGTTCCAGCCGGAATTTATGTACGACGGGGATTTCTCTACCCACTGGACCTCCCACTCCTATGGGGACGGAAACTGGTGGAACGACAAGCAGATTCAGTGCACCTTCAAGGAGCCCCAGGACCTCAGCGCGGTGATCTGGGTGCCCCGGCTGGACGGCGGCTATGCAGGGAACCTGCGCACCTACACCATTTCCGTCTGGACCCAGGGGCAGGACCTGAACGGCCCCGGCACTCTGGTGGCCCCCAATCCCGACTGGACCGGCCTGGACACCGGCAACGCCAACAACTGGCCGGGCGTGCGCAATAACCCCAGCGTCACCCGGTTTGCCGTGCTCCCCTTTGACCCGGTGAAGGACGTGGTGAAAATCGCGGTGCGCATTGAGCAGAAGGCCTACACCGCCGTCAGCCTGTCTGAGCTGATGTTCATGCCCTACCGTGAGGACCGGAACTTGGACGCGCTCACCGACGCTCTCTTTGCCGACGAGCTGTGCACCACCCTCCGGGCGGACGTAACCCAGGAGGAGATCGACGGTCTGAAGGCCCGGCTGGACAGCGAGGGCAGCTATTACCTCTATCCCGCGGCGCTGGCCGACCAGCTGGCTCTGGCGGAAGAGCTCCTCCAGGGGCAGACTCCCGGCGTGCTCCTGAACGGCATTGAATCCCGCAGCGGCGGCCCCGACAGCACCCGCTACCAGCAGGGTGGCAGCGTGCTCCAGCCCCTGGGCGCGGCGGCGCAGGGAGGCAGTGAGATTACAGTCTATGCCTCCGGCATCCCTGAAGGGGAGAGCGTCACCCTGTGGGCCACCCAGTTCAATGCTGAGGTGTCCGCCTGGAAAGCCCAGGTGGGAACCATCCAGAACGGCAGAAACGTGCTGGTGGTGCCCAAAATCGGCAGCGGCACTACCGGCCGGGGCGGAAGCCTGTATCTCACCTACGGCGGTTCCGCGCCGGAGAACATCCGGCTCCATGTGCGCCGGGCGGTGGATATCCCCATGGTGAACCTGTCCGGCTGGTACGGCATGGAGGAGGCCGACCGCCGGAGCCTGCTCCAGAGCTATGTAGCGGAGCTGGACGCATACCTGGCGCAGTCGGCCCTCAGCAGCGGCGATCAGACCGCCAACTGTCTTAACGTCACCGAAGTCGCCACCCCCACCGTACTGCTCTCCCTGCCTGCCGCCGCAGTATCCGGCGGAGCCGGAAAGGGCAGCACGGAGCAGCGGGCGGATACCCTTTACAACAGCATTCTGGCCTGGGAGGATGTCATGCACATCTGCAAAACCACCCAGGGCATCGCCAATACCTATGAAAGCAACGACATGCAGACCCGTCAGAATATCCGCTGCATGACCATGTTCGCCGGGGCCTTCATGTACGCCGCCGGGGATCATGTGGGCATCGGCTACGGCTCCTGCAGCGGTATGGCCGCCGGGAAGCCCGTCTCCCAGATGGAGGCGGGGGCCTCTGCCAACCGGCTCTTCGGCTGGGGCATCGCCCATGAAATCGGCCACAACATGGATAAACTGGGCCGGGCGGAGATCACCAACAACATCTATTCTCTCATGGTTCAGACCTATGACGGGGCCCAGAACACGCTGCCCTCCCGCCTGGAGCGCAGCAATAAGTACGCGGCAATCTTCAACAAGGTGGCCCAGGGTTATCCCGGCGCGTCCAACGATGTGTTTGTCCAGCTGGGTATGTACTGGCAGCTCCACCTGGCCTATGACACCGGCAGCGACCCCATGGACTTCTACCATCGGTTCTTCCAGGCCTGGAAAGCGGGCACCTATTTTGACGGCGCCTCCGCCTATGACGACAAGGTGGCCCTCACCGCCGCAGGCGTGGCCGGACGGGACCTGAGCGAATTCTTCCTCCGCTGGGGCATGACCCTCAGCGAGAGCACCCGGAACACCCTGGCCTCTTATCCCGGTGAAGACCGGGCCGTCTGGTATCTCAACGACGACAGCCGCCGGGACGCCCTGGCGGGAGCTCCGGAAGGCGCCGGAACGGTTGCGGTGGAAGCCGGTCTCCAGAACAACAATGAGATTGTCCTCAATATCACCCCATCCATAACCGGCGGGATTCAGGGCTATGAGATCCGCCGCAACGGTACGCCGGTGGCCTTCACCACCAAGACCACCTATGTAGACATCGTCGGGCAGGGCAATCACCGCACCTATGAGTACAGTGTGGCGGCCTACGACACCTTGGGCAACGAGATCTGCACCGGCCGGGCCGGACAGGTCCGCGTGGCCTACGACAAGCTGGTGGACGCCGGCGCTTATCAGGCGGTCCGGGAGGGAGACTACGTGGTCTTTACCTTCACCCAGCCCACCCCCGTGTCCGGCCTGAAGCTCACCGGTACCAACCCGCCGGCCGATGGACTGTACAAGGTAGACATCGAGACCTCTGTTACCGGCGCAGACGGCACGGAGGTGCTCCGGTCCGTCACCGCCTGCGAGGGCTCCTTCGACGCGGGCAATCTGGCCACAGACGGCGCCTACCTGGTCTACTTCAATAAGCCCGGCTCCGCCGGGACCGGCGACACCCGCATCTGGACCTACGACGCCAGGACCATCACCGTGGAGGGCATTCCTGCGGAGATGCCTTTGGAGGATGTGCGGCTGGTGGCCTACGCCGAGGACGATATCGCCTTCCTGGACGGCGGACTGATTTTGGATGAGACCACCGGCACGTCGGCCTCCGCCGGAGGCTGCGTGGGCCGTCTGGCTGCCCCGCTGGAGGTGGAGGAGGGCGTCACCCTGCCCGCCGGAACGCTGGTGGTGGCGGGCACCTACCGGGGAGACCCCCTCTTCTGCACCATCAAGCTCAAGGGCCGCTTTACCGTCACCACCATCGGTGAGGACGGCGAGGTCCTGGAGCAGGAGACCCAGGAGCGCTATCTGGCGGGCGACACCTACCTCTTCGCGGAGATCCCCGCCGACCTCCAGGTCAGCGATATCAGCGACGGCCTCTTCCTCTTCGTGCCCAACGTCCAGCAGGAGGCCGAGCTCCAGGAGACCAGCAATTGCAGCGGCGTAAACCTGCTGCCCAGCCAGATGCAGGCGGAGATGGCCCGCACCGACAGCCCGGACGACGCCTCCAGCCAGCGGGTAACGGCCAGCACGCTCTGGATTAACAGCCCCGGCGGAACAGATCTGCCTGAGATTGTGGTAACAACGGAGGGAACATGAAAAAACGTTTCGGATATCTATTGGCCCTGTGCCTGCTGCTCAGCGCTTCTCCGGCGGCTTTTGCCGCCGGGGGGCCGGGGCTGGCCTATGAGCCCGCCGGAGCCGGCGGGGTCCGGCTGTCGGCGGAAAATTTGGACGGCCATGTATATGGAGCCCAGGTGGACCTGGTACTGGACGGGGAGTACCCCAACGTCTCCTTCACCCCTCAGAGTGCGGGGGCCTACGCGCCGCCCTGCCAGGCTGAGGTCTCCGGCGGGCGCACAACGGTGCACATCTACCTGGTTCCCGACGCCGCCAGCCCTTTGGGGGGAGACGGACGGGCCCAGCTGGGCGTGCTGGACGCCGGTGAGCCCTTCGTGATGCCCGGCTCCGCCCGTCTCACCCTGCTGGACCCGGAGCTCCAGCCCTATGACGGGGCCGACAACACCTTGGTGCGCCTGCGGGAGCTGAGCCAAGGCAGCTCCGACCCCGGCAGCAGCGGAAACACCGGGAATACCGGCAGCTCCGGCGGCTCGGAGGACCGGGACGATACGCCGTCCAGCTACCGCGTCTCCGTTAAAAAGACGGAACACGGCACTGTGCGGACCAGTCCGGAGCGGGCGCAGAAGGGGGAGACCGTCACCGTTTACGCCACCCCCGGCTCCGGCTACGTGCTGGACAGCCTCACCGTCCGGGATGACGCCGGGAAATTGGTGGAGCTGCGGGAGTTGGGAAATGGGGTGTATGCCTTTACCATGCCCCGGGGCAAGGTGGAGCTTGAGGCCAAATTCCGCCTCCAGGAGCCCCCGGCGGGCACAGTTTCCGGCGGCACGGCCCCGGCTTTCCTGGATGTAGCGGAACATGACTGGTTCCGGGGAGCGGTGGACTATGTCTGTACCCGGGGGCTGATGAACGGCACTGGAGACCAGCGGTTCACTCCCGGCGGAACTACTACCCGGGGCATGATTGTCACTATCCTTCATCGGCTGGAGGGCAGTCCCGCTGCCGGAGCCGCCCCCTTTGGAGATGTGCCGGGGAATGCCTACTATTCCGGCGCGGTGGCGTGGGCCGCGTCCAGCGGCGTGGTGTCCGGATACGGCAATGGCCGGTTCGGACCCGACGACCTGATCACCCGGGAGCAGATGGCGCTGGTCCTCTTCCGCTATGCCCAGTATAAGGGCTATGGGACGGAGCAGCGGGCGGACCTGTCCGGCTACGGAGACGCCGGCCAGATCAGTTCCTACGCGCTGGAGGCCATGCAGTGGGCCAACGCCGCCGGTCTCATCAACGGCACTGGGGACGGCGCTCTGTCCCCTGATGGCAGCGCCACCCGCGCCCAGGCAGCCGCTATCCTTATGCGCTTTTGTGAAAATGTCGCTGTGTCCTGACGGCAGAGCCGCACTCCTGGCATCTCCGGCTGCGTCCTCCTCCGTTTCCGGTTTTACTGTGAAGCCCTCGTGCTGGAGATTGAGGGTCAGTTCTTGAAAATACCTGTTTTTTACTTTTGCGTTCATTTTGACCCTCCTAATTTTCTAACGGAATGGTAACTTTTTATCCAAAAAAATCCAAGGTCCCTTTTGATTTCGCCTGTTCTGAAAACGGGCGCTGAAGGTATTGCGTTCCTGGCGTCTTTCTGGAAAAGAAAAAAGCGCCGGTCTGTCAATTCCCCTGGAACTGATGGACCGGCGCTCAAAACAGGCGCTTCAATATTTAGCGCCCTTTTTCAATTCCCTGTCACGAGGGTTCGAATCTCCCCAGTTGCT
>CANDFO010000013.1 GCA_947384055.1 uncultured Flavonifractor sp. | reverse complement strand
CAGGTGTGGCTGCCGATGTACCCCGCCCCGCCGCTGACTAAAATAGACATAGATTGCCGCTCCTTCCTTGCATTCATTGGGTCATATGGCAAATGCCCAGGCGTCTCCGCCTTTACAGGTTGTTTCCGCGCCCCATTTTAGCACAGTTTCTTCAAAAAGGAAACAGGTTTTGTCATTTTTTAAAGCCCGGAGTTTCTGCTGTTCTGATTATTTCCCTTTGCCGTTTCCAGTATTCCGCGACAGTCTGAAGCAGGAAGGCTATGACCATCAGGTCATAGCCTTCCTGCTTATCTTATGCTTATGGATGGCCGGCCGCGCCGGAAGAGCGCCTGGCGTCCGCGTCATGCGCTTGCCCGCAGTGAATGCATACGCCGTGGAAAAGCACCTCATGTCTGACGACCCGGTGCTCTGTGAGCGGCAGGGCCCGCTGGTCCAGGCTGTGGTCGTAGGGGATGTTCAGGTCAAATACGCCCCCGCACCGGTCGCAGCGGAAGTGGGTGTGCAGGCTGGTGTCAGCATCGTAGCGCTCCACAGGAAAGGCCATGCGTACAATCCGCCCTTCCTCTGTCAGCAGGTTCAGATTGCGGTAGACCGTACCCAGGCTTAAGCTGGGATTGGCGGGCTTGAGCCAGCGGTAGACCATCTCGGCCGTCGGATGCTGGCCGCTCCCTTTTACAGCCTCGTAAATCAACTCCCGCTGGCGGGAATAGCGTGTACCGTTCATCCTTTTTCTCCCCTGAAAAATTATCAATAATTATTCCTGTTACTAATATATCATTTTTTATGGCCCACCGCAAGTCTTTTTTGAACTGCGTCTCATTGGCGGGCGCGGCCCCTGAAAAATCAACACCCTAAAAATCGACAAAAAAATGTCTTGCAAATTGGGACGCCTTATGCTAAACTAAATTAAATTCATTGATGTCGCTGTATTTCACAGCAGAACCGCAGGGAGCGTTCTGTATAAGCGTATGCCCAAGTTAATACTGTGCAGGTATAGTTCAGTGGCAGAACGTCAGCTTCCCAAGCTGAATATGAGGGTTCGATTCCCTTTACCTGCTCCACGTCGCCGCGGACGTCATATCGTTCGCGGCGACTTTTTGCAAAAGTCACCTCTCACTCATTTTGCCGTGGCTCTTCTCCAAATCACAACCGCTGCGCAGGGTTGCGGTTCGGTTTCGGGCGCGGCTCTGGAAACCGGCGCTTCTAAACTGGGCAGGCACTCCGAAGAGAAAGACACGCTTACATATGTCATCAAGTTAAGACATAACACGCCGAAATTAGTCATCAAAGAGTTCCTGTTTTCCGATTTTGGGAAATTAGTGAACTTTTTTTGCCTATATTTTAGAAAACTTCCTTAAATTAATGATACTGCCACAGGCGGTCGTTTCTTTTTTCTCTCTTTACCGCTGACCCTGTCCCTGAACGTTCCCAGGCGCCATCCGGCTGTTGACAAGGAACGCCCCTCCGAGATATACTGATAGGGTGTTTTTTACACGCCAGAGAGGAGTGTTGTTCCGCATGACTCCGGAACGGATGAAAAAAAGCGGTTATCTGCGCATATTTGCCTCCTATTACCGCCCGCATTGGAAAATCTTTGCCATGGATATGGCCTGCGCCCTCTGCATTTCACTGATCGATTTGGCCTTTCCGTTTGTGTCCCGGTTTGCCATGGGGGAGCTGCTGCCCGGTAAACTTTTTCAGGCTTTTTTCCTGGTGATGGCGGCCCTGGTCGCGGCTTATGTGCTGAAAAGCGTGTTCTATTTTGTCGTCGCTTACTGGGGGCATCTGCTGGGGGTGCGAATGGAGGCGGATATCCGGCGGGACCTGTTCACCCATATGCAGGATTTGTCTTTTGCCTTCTATGACAAAAACCGCACCGGACAGCTTATGAGCCGGGTCACGGGAGACCTCTTCGAGATTACCGAACTGGCCCACCACGGCCCGGAGGACCTGTTTATCTCCTCCGTTACCCTGATCGGCGCCTTCGCCATTATGCTCACCATCCGCTGGGAGCTGGCCCTGATTGTTTTTGCGGTAATTCCCCTCTTTCTCCTCTTTACCGTATTCTCCCGCAGGTGGATGATGTCCGCCTCCACTGAGGTTAAGGTAAAGCTGGCGGGAATCAACGGGGAGGTGGAATCCTCCATCTCCGGGATGCGCACCGCAAAAGCCTTCGCAAACGAGGCGGCGGAGAGCGCCAAATTCCAGCACGCCAACGACTTGTTCCGGGGGGCCAAGCGGGGCTACTACAGAGCGATGGCCACTTACCAGTCCGGTCTGGAATTCTGTATGGGCATCATGAGCGTGCTGGTCATCGCCTTTGGCGGCTACATGATCATGCAGGGGAAAATGGACCTGATTGACCTGACCACCTTTACCCTCTATGTTACCACCTTTATCACCCCAATCCGCAAGCTCTCCGCCTTTGTGGAGCAGTTCATGCAGGGGATGGCCGGCTTCAAGCGCTTTGTGGAGCTGATGCGGGTGGAGCCGGACATTCAGGACGCCCCCGACGCCCAGGAAGTGACAGAGGTAACGGGGGATATTCTCATTGACGACGTTACCTTCCGTTACGAGTCCTCCGAAGAGCCGGTGCTGGAGCATGTGACCCTTCATGTGCGCCCCGGTGAGACTGTGGCGGTGGTGGGCCCCTCCGGGGGCGGCAAGTCTACCCTGTGCCAGCTGATCCCCAGGTTTTACGATGTCACCGGCGGCCGTATCCTTCTGGATGGCCGGGACATCCGGGGGCTCAAACAGCATGCGCTGCGGGAGCACATCGGCATTGTCCAGCAGGATGTGTTTCTCTTTGCGGGGAGCATCTATGACAACATCCGCTATGGCCGCCCCGATGCCACTGAAGCCGAGGTTATCGAGGCCGCCAAGCGCGCGGAAATCTATGAGGACATTTTGGAAATGCCCAAGGGGTTCCAGACCTATGTGGGCGAGCGGGGCGCCATGCTCTCCGGCGGGCAGAAGCAGCGCATCAGCATTGCCCGGATTTTCCTGAAAAATCCGCCTATTCTGATCCTGGACGAGGCTACCTCCGCCCTGGACAGCGTCACAGAGGCCCGCATCCAGGGGGCCTTTGACGAGTTGGCCAGGGGCCGGACCACCTTGATTATCGCTCACCGCCTGTCCACCATCCGCTCAGCCAGCCGGATCATCGTTATTGACGGCAGCGGCATCCAGGAGGAGGGCACCCACGAGGAGCTGATGGCGAAAGGCGGAACTTATGCCCGGCTGTACGAGGCGCAGCGCTCGGTGTCCGTCTGAGGATCTGTACGCACAGCCGCTGAGCGCTGTCTGGCGGGAAAAGCCCGCTCCCATCCGGCGTTCCCCGGTTATAGGATACAGGTTTTGAGACCGCCGCGCCTCTGACCGAAGACAATCAATAAAAAGGAGTGAATTTTATGTGCAGTACTCCGGATGCCCCCTACTGGGCAGGCAAGGGCTTTTCCTATTTTTGCAACAAGGACTGCGAATATTTCCCCTGCCACACGGTGCCGGAGGGCGAGCCCTTCAACTGCCTGTTCTGCTATTGCCCGCTGTACGCTCTGGGGCGGAACTGCGGAGGTAACTTCACCTATCTGGACAATGGAATTAAAGACTGCTCCCGTTGTCTCCTGCCCCACAAAAAGGAGAGCTACGGCTACATCACGGAACGGTTTCAGGCGCTCACAGAGGCCATGCGCCTTTTGGAGCAGCACCGTGACGAAGCCCAGGATTGACCAGAGTCGGCCGCGCATGACAATAAGCCGCTCCCGGAGCCGGATATGTTCCGGCTCCGGGAGCGGCTTATATCATTTGAGCATGAAGAGCGGCCGCATGTCAAGTTTTCTCCGGTCCTTTTTTGAAAAGGCTCAGCCGGAACTTTCCTCCGGGGGCTCCTCCGGCAGAACCACAACCCGAATCTCCATCACCCGGCGGTGGTCTACCTTTGTCACGGTTACGTCCAGACCCTCACACACAAAGCGGTCTCCCTCTTCGGGCACCCGGCCTACCTGCTCCATCACCCAGCCGGAGACGGTATTGGCGTCACATTCGCCGGAGATGGAGAACAGATCGAACAGGTCGCTGAGATCAGCGCCGCAGGAGATGATGTAGCTCCCGTCCTCCTGTTTCTGGAACTGCTCCACCACTTCGTCGTGTTCGTCCCAAATCTCGCCCACCAGCTCCTCCACAATGTCCTCCAGCGTGACCAGGCCCTCCGTGCCGCCATACTCGTCCACCACGATAACCATGTGGGCCTTCTGGCGCTGGAGAATCCGCAGAAGGTCGGAGATCTTCGTGTTGCCGGTGGTGTAGAGCACCGGGCTGACCAGAGCACTTACATCCGACTGCCCGCGGTAGCGGGCGGAGTAGAAGTCTTTTTCATGGATAACGCCCACGATATCGTCGATGTCCTCGTGATATACCGGCAGGCGGGAATATCCGTTTTCCGCGAAGCACCTGGCGATCTCCTCGGCAGTGGCGGTGTCCTCCACTGCGGCGATGTCTACCCGGGGGGTGAGGATTTCCTCCACCTCCAGGTCGTTGAACTCAATGGCCGCACGGATGAGCTCGCTCTCATGCTGGTCCAGCCCACCCTCGTCCTCTGCCTGGTCTACCATAGTGATCAGCTCTTCTTCCGTGATGCCCTCGTCCCCCTGGCTGCGGAACAGCCGGGACAGCAGCCGCTTCCACTGGGAGAAGAGAAAATTCACCGGACGCAGCAGATTGATAAACAGTCCCAACAGAGGCGCAGAGAACATGGCAAACCGCTCCGGGCTCTCCTTGGCCAGGCTTTTGGGCGAAATCTCGCCGAATATCAGGATTACCAGGGTCAGCGCCACGGTGGAGACCGTGGGTCCGTACACCGGCAGCAGCTGGGTGAAAAAGAGCGTGGAGACGGTGGTCGCTACAATATTGACAATATTATTTCCAATGAGAATTGTGGAGAGCAGGCGGTCATAGTCCTCCGCCAGCGCCAGGGCTCTGGCAGCCCGCCGGTCGCCGGACTCCGCCTTGCTGCGCAGACGGACCCGGTTCAGAGAGGAGAACGCCGTCTCGGTGGCGGAAAAATACGCCGACAGCACAATCAGGCAGACGAGCGCCGCGAGCATGGTAATACTGGTACTGTCCAACATAGAAATGCGATCAACTCAGCTTTCTGTTTTAGATTTTACGCAGGAAAGGACAGCCTTATCCACACCGGCTAAGGCTGTCCCGCTGGATTGCTATGTAGTTTTTAATCCAGGCGGAGGTTCATCCACTGGGGATCACCGTCTCCTTATCATAGCTTTCTGCCTGTCAGTATACCACACTGTCCCGCAAAATGCAAGAGCCCCGCGGGAGAAGGGGGCTGTGTTGATACGACAAACAGGCGCTGAGAAGCGACGGAATAGTAGTTGATAATTTTTCATAGAAATGATATGATATAATCAAGTAAATGGAAAAGAAGCACGGATTTCGTTCAAGCGCCCAGGCGGGAAGTTTGGGTAGGCCGCTCGGCGGCCTTGATTTGGATTTGAACGTCAGATATCGCGCGCCGCGCACACGGGCGGGCAGCACGCCTGAAAAACGGCTGCGCCGTTTTTCAGGATAAACGCATTTTGCGCTTTTTCAACTGCGGCGACTATATCAATACTAGGCTCAAGAAAAGGCGGGAGATGAGAATGTCGTTCTTTGACCGTTTAATTCCCAAGGGAGCGGGCGAGCAGAAGGGGAAATTTTTTCCCTCGGTTCCCTACATGAGGACATTTTCAGCGCTGGATACGTCAGGGAAAGAGGCAAAGGAGCAATATCCGGACGACAGCAAAACTGTGGAGAATTTTGTCTGGGCGTTAAAAGAAGCGTGCAGAGCCCGCTATAAGAAAGCAATAGACGAGCTCCAGCCCATGAAAGCACAGGCGCAGTTTTTTCTGTCACAGGACCGGATGAGCGCCTATGCGTGCCTGCTTCCCCCGGAGAACGATGGGGAAGAGATTACCCTGAATGAGTTTTTGGAGGATATACACTACGAGGGTATCAAGTATGGCGTTTTACAGGAGGATATTCCCCGGGAGTTTGCGCTCGGATATCTCCATATATTTCCGGTAGCACGGGGAAAGCCGCCCCAGGCAGGGGAAGACGGCAGGGTGACGGAGCTTTTCCAGCGGCGCAGGAATATGCGCCTGGAAATGCAGAGCGGAAGTCATGCGGATTTTGGGGAGGACATGCAGCTGCAGCCCATTCGGAAGGGAACTGTCATCTGCCTGATACGGCTCCCAAGGGCGGGGACGGACGGCATGGATGTGACCGGGCAGTTTCTGCCCTGTCCGCAGGCCGTCAGCGCCTGTGTACCCCAGGGGAACAACACCGCAGTCAGCAGGGGCGGACAGGCTCTGACAGCTAGCGTGGATGGAATTCTGTACATGGAAAACGACCGGTTCTGCATCCACGAGCAGAAGATTATTGACGGCGATTTAGACCAGTTTCAGGGTACGCTCCGGATTTCGGGCAATCTCTATGTGGGCGGAAATGTGGACGGCGGGGTTGATGTAGAGGCCTCCGGCGATATTGTGATCAACGGAAAAATGGGGCAGGCCAGCGTGGTCTCCACTGGCGGAACCATCCGTGTCCAGCAAGGCGTCTACGGGACAAAGGACAAGACCTTTTTAAAAGCGGCCTGTCAGGTGCAGTCCCCGGCAGTGGAATGGGCGGATATCAACGCCGGGACCAGCGTAATCGCGGAGACCATTCTGAACAGCACGATTCACTGCGGTGGAACGGTTTATGTCATGACCGGACGCGGAATGATTGCAGACAGCCTGATACGGGCGGAAGACAGCATCCTGTGTCTGCGGATTGGAAATCTGGCCGGAGGCCGCAGTCAGGTTTCCGTGGGCTATCCCCCGCTGGTTCCGGAGTCCTGGAAGCGGCTTAAGGCGGAGCTGGCTGACGCGCAGTCAACCTTTGAAAGGCTGTGGGAGCCCATTACCAGCCTGCGGAAGAAAGGTCCCCGGATTTCGGAGGGCGAACAGCAGCTGCTGGAACAGCTGCTGGAGCAGCGGGACCTGTATGTGGAAAAGCGGGAGGCGCTGACGGCCGAGCTGAAGGCGGTCAATAAGATACTGGACAGGAAGAGCGAGGGCAAAATCCGGTGCGAGAAGCTGTACCCCTCTCTGGATGTCCAGATCGGCAGACTGGCGGCGGAGATCACCACCGTGGAGGAACAGTGCAATATCCACGTGGAGGAGAATAAGATACTCTTAAAGTGAATACAGGCTCTAAGAGAGCCACAGGATAAAAGCAGTCGGGACTACCCGTATAACGGGTGGTCCCGACTCAGTCTATCAAAAAACTTCCCCCACGGGAAAGCCTCGCAGAGTTTTGCCGCCCGAGGGCGGCAAAATAAAGTCAAAATTGGTCATTTTCGGGGACATGTGCCTCGAAAATGACACATCTCGGCCTGCAAGTGTGCCTAAAGGGTGCGCGCGGCAGGCCGTATCCCTTTTGTCGAAAAAGGCCTCCAGCCTTTTTCGACAAGCTCAGTCGGGACTACCCGTATAACGGGTGGTCCCGACTGTAAATTATATAAGGAATTTTTTATGTGCCGGGAGCAGCGGGGGGCTCCGTTACAATCATGTTGGGCCAGCGGTGCTCCATAAAGGCGTCGTCATACTGACTGTCCAGGAACTGCTCAAAGAGGTTGGCGCTCTCCGGGCGGAGGGGACGCAGACTGTAGCGCAGCATGGCCGCACAGGTGAGCACGCCGTTGCAGAGCATCACAAAGACGACAACCCACGTCAGCGCCTTTCCCGCCAGGGCCGGCAGCGCTTCAATGGCCTTGGACATGGGCGGGTAGATCTGTTTAATCCAAACTACCGCCAGGATACCCCAGAAAAAGCAGAACAGTACATTAGTCCGTCCGCCGATGTTCAGCGGCATATCGCTGTAGTCCCAAAACACCGTTCCAAACACCAGCTCGGTAAATACGCTGCACATGTACTCATAGGCACCGCCGATAAAAAAGCCCGCTACAAAGACATAGCGGTCATTTTTTTCCGCCAGCCGCTGCAGCGTTACCGTCAGCACTACCGCCCCCAGTCCCCATACGAAGCTGAAGGGACCGTAGAGCACGCTGGAGCGGCTCATCCACGCACCGTCTACCAGCCCGCAGTAAAAGGTCTCAATGATATCTCCCAGCAGAGCGGAGAGCAGGAAAACCCACACCAGCTTATCCAGGCAGAGCCCGCGGGCAAAGGGACAGGCCGGCTGAGGCCCGGCCTCCAGCTCCCGCAGGCCGGGATAGGCCTTGTGCAGACGCTTCCAAATGACGCTGGTCAGACGGACTGCCAGCGCGCGCTGGCGGCTTCCCTGCTGGAGCCGGATATAGTCCGGCCCCCCTGACCAGAGGGCGTAGACCACCGTGACAAAGTCCACCAGCAGCACCGCCAGCAGGACGAGGACCACAGCCTTCAGAACAAAGGGCGGCAGCAGCAGTGTAAGTCCCAGCAGCAGCGGATGGACAATCAGATAGAACAGATAATACGTGCCGGTAATCAGAAGGGTGGATATCAGGCCCCGCTTGCTGCCGGAAAAAAGCTGCTCCCGCTCGAAACCGCCGCGGAGCTTTGGGCTGACGCGCTGAAACAGATGGTCTGACAGGGCTTCTACCACCGAGATGATTACTGCCGTCGTTAAAAACTGTAGTACGCGGCGGTTTCCCAGAGTGGGCAGAACCAGAATGAGCAGGACAAAGGCAGAGCCGTGAGACAGCAGCAGCGGCAGCGTCAGGATGCCGCGGTTGTAGAACCGCCGCTTTACCAGCGCAAAATAGGCGGCCTCCGCCAGCCAGCCCAAAAAGGAATACAGCAGGAGAAAAAACCCCAGCTCATACCAGGAGAGAGTCAGGCCCATATGTATACCACTCCTATCTGTCTATGCCTGAGCGCCTGTTTCACATCCCCTTGCCAATCCGCGCACACTCAGATATGAAACAGGCTTTAAGGATATCATAGCAGACCGGAGCGCGGAAATCAATCCGCCTGGCGGAAAAGCGCTGCGGATTGTCCGGCAGGGGAAGGGGCCTGTCAAATTCAAGCCCGGAAAGTTGCAGAAAAAAGTGCAACTTTCCGCTCCCGGCCCCAGACGGTTAGATATGCCGTCCGTTCGGGACGGCGGGAAAGGAGAAATGCTGTCCATGTTTGTCCTGTATGCGGATAAAAACAAACTGACCGTAAAGGCCCAGGAGCCGCTGACCAGCGGCTCCGTAAACGCCAGTCCCGTGCAGTTTTCCTTTTCGGAGGACTGGGCCGGGCTCTCCAGGACCGCGGTATTTCGGGCCGGGGAGACCTCCCGCTCGGTGCTGCTGGATGCGTCCGGAATGTGCAACGTCCCCTGGGAGGTGCTGGAAATGCCCCATGTGGCGCTCTATGCCGGGGTCTATGGAGTCCGGGGGGAGGAGCTGGTGCTGCCAACCGTCTGGGCAGGGCTGGGAACTGTTTTGGAGGGCGCGTCTCCCGGCCGCAGGGCGGGGGAGCCCTCGCCGGGTACGTTTGAGCAGATACTGGGCGGGCTGGCCGGGAAAGCCGACGGACTGATGCTGGAGGAAAACGAGCTGCGGCTGCTGGCCGCAGACAGGATTCTGGCGTCCGTCTGTCTGGCAGATGGTCCGGCAGGACCCCAGGGCCCGAAAGGTGATTCTGGCATTCAGGGCCCCCAGGGAGAGCAGGGCCCTCAAGGGGAACGAGGTCCCCAGGGAGAGCCGGGTCCCCAGGGAGAGCAGGGCCCCCAAGGGGAGCGAGGCCCCCAGGGAGAGCAGGGCCCCCAAGGGGAGCGAGGCCCCCAGGGTGAGCCAGGTTCCCAGGGTGAGCAGGGTCCCCAAGGGGAGCGAGGCCTCCAGGGGGAGCAGGGCCCCCAAGGTGAACAAGGTCTCCAGGGAGAGCCAGGTCCCCAGGGAGAGCCAGGTCCCCAGGGAGAGCCGGGTCCCCAGGGAGAGCCGGGTCCCCAGGGTGAACAGGGGCCCCAAGGGGAACCGGGCGTCTCCGGCGTGACCATAGAGCAGGTTCAGCAGGCGATTCAGACTGCGATTACCGGGGCGGTAGAGGAGGCATATTGAAATGGCGCTGACACAGCTTTTTTCTGACATTGCGGAGGCGATACGGACCAAGGACGGCACTGCGGAGCCCATTCCCGCCCGGGAATTCCCCGGCCGCATTCTGGCCCTCCCCGCCCAAGGCGCCGGGCCGGGAGAGCCCCTTACGCCCGGCACGGTGTATCGGGCTACCCGCCCTGCGGACTGGCCGGCCATGCCGGAGCCCGCAGACGACGAGATGTTTCTGCTGGTCAGCATTCCCGCCGGGGGCAGTTCGCTGCTGGCTTTTACCGTGACCTGCGCGGGGGACTATACCGTGTCTCTGGGGACGGTCTCCGGCGGGGTGTTTGTTCCCCGGAGCACGACAGATATCGCCAGCGGAGAACGCTTTGAGACAGAATTGAGCGCCTCCGATTACGAAAATCCCGACGGAGACACAGCTCAGGTCCTGGTCAAAATCAGCGGAGCCGATATCCTCACCTGGGAGCCGTCGGCCCACAGCGGCAGAGCGGAGCCAGCCGGATTCTGCGCCTGGAGCGTGGTGGAAATCCGCTGCCGCCTGCCCAAAGCCACGGCGGTCCGGCCCGGCGGCGCTGCCCAGACCAGCGCGCTCGCTGCCCTGCGGTATTTTTCCTGGGAGGGAGAAAATCAGGCGGCGGACTTCTCCGGTATGTTCGGATACTGCACCAGCCTGATTGCCGTACGGACGCTGGACACCGCCAAGGCCGCAGATATGTCCGGCATGTTTCAGTGCTGCCGCAGCCTGACGGCCTTACCGGTGCTGAACACCGAAAAAGTATCCAGCACTGCCCGGATGTTTCAGGAGTGCTCCTCCCTGCCGGCGGTACCGGAGCTGGATACCCGGAACGTGACCAACGCAGCCAGTATGTTTGAGGGCTGCGGAAGCCTGTCCGCCGCGCCGGAGCTGGAGCTGCCGGTGCTCGGCAGCGCGGCCAACATGTTTTATGGCTGCGGGAGCCTGCTGTCGGTGCCCAGGCTGGCCCTGACCGACAGTATCCGGAACCTGAACAATCTGTTCACCGGGTGCGCCTGTCTGGGGACCCTGCGTCTGGACCCGGAGGTCAGCGGATGGGCCGGACGTCCGCTGTCCATCGCCGGATGCGCCCTGGGCCGGGAGGCCCTGCTTCAGCTGTTCCGCAGTCTGCCGGTGCTTACCGCCGCCAAGAGCCTTACAATTACCGGAAATCCCGGGGCCGGAGCGCTCACCGAGGCGGATACCGCCCTGGCGGCAGAGCGGAACTGGACGCTGGTCCTGTGAGGAGAGCCGAAACGGGCGGCAGGCATGACAGCTGCCGCATCGACCGTACAGGAGGAAATTTGCCGTTGGAATACATTAACAAATATAAAGCGGCGCTCGCCGCAATTGCGGGCGGGCTTACCGCGCTGTGGGGATGGTTTGGATGGTTCTGTCTGATTTTGGCCGCGTGCATGGGGCTGGACTATCTGACCGGAAGCGCAGCGGCCCGGAAGGAGGGCAGATGGTCCTCCCGGACTGCAAGAGAAGGGCTCTGGCACAAGCTGGCCATTCTGGTGGCCGTCACTGTGGCCTGCATCCTCGACCTAGTGGTGGGGCTGATGGTCAACAACCTGCCGGGACTGCCCCTCCCATTTGATTACTCCGTGCTGTTTGGGCCGCTGGTGACGGCCTGGTACATCCTTACGGAGCTGGGCAGTATCCTGGAGAACGCGGGAGCCCTGGGCGCACCTCAGCCCAGGTGGTTTAAACGGGCCATCGCCGCCCTTCAGGATGGAGTGGATTCCTCCGGGGAGCGGACGGACACAGAGAAGGAAAAACGGTAAACGCAGGCCCCGGGCGGCAGGATGTTCCGCCCGGGGCCTGTCTGTATTCTGTCACGGCCAGCCGGACGGAACGACGTCCTCCCACTGGCCGGGGGGACCGGATACGATTTGGACGTCTCCGACGGAGAGCAGTCCCGCCTCCCATAAAAGCGCCAGCAGGGGCAGGGGCTCCGCTTCGGGAGGAGGGGCGGAGGGCGGGCGGAGCTGAAAACCTGCCAGGTCCGGTGCAGGCCCGCAGAGACGCAGCGCCCCAGGCACCGTCCGCTCTGCGGCGAAACATATCGCCGCCTGGGGCCGGACGGCGGAACTGGAGGTAAGCGCCGCCGCGCCGAATTCCCGGCGCAGGTAGTCTGCCAGGTCTGCGCCGCCGGAGGGGACGTCGATGACTAAGGTCCGCACCTGAGGACACAGGGCAAGCGCCGCCTGAAATAGGGGACGGTTTACCCGGCGGCCTGCCAGAGCCACAGTTCCGGCGGCGGGCGGCACGCCCTGCCGGGCCAGCTCCGCCAGGGCCAGCGGAGCAGCCAGGGCCTGACAGAGCGGCTCCGGATCCACAGGGCGCAGGCCGTGCGCCGCCAGCAGCTCCCAGTGGGAAAAGCCGGGGGCTGTGAGAACGCGCCGCGCACCGGCGCGGGCGAGCAGGGAGGCGGCCCGGTCCAGCCGCCGGAGCAGGCGCTTTTCATCGGGCGGACGCGGGACCTCCGCCCGCAGCACCCGCAGGCCCATCAGGGTTGCCTGATTCAGCTGGACCCGCCAGCCGCGGTGCTCTTCTTCCAGCAGCCAGCCCACCATATCCATCACCTCTGTTGTCAAAGCGGTGAAAAAGAATAAAGTCCGACGGACGACAGACTGCCGAAAAACTTCGCCCATTGGAAGGTCAGGCAGGGTATGCCGCCTGAAGGCGGCATACTAATTCGAGGACATGTGCCTTGAGACGACACCTCTCTCCACTGTCTCAAGCCCATTGACGATACATCCTATGCGGGACAAACCGGGATATGATGAGACAGGACAGAAAAACTCCCCGGCCTTTTCCACAGGGGAAAGCCGGGGAGCAAAGCGGACTGAGTGAGCCCGCTCAGAAGGCCACCTTCAGGACCAGGGCCACACCGCACAGGAGAATGGCGCAGGGGACATAGACATAGCGGCCCAGACCGTACCAGAGCCTGCCGGGAGCTTTTTTCGCGCCCCGGCCCACCTCGTCCAGCAGGTCCTGCCGGGGCAGAATCCAGAACCAGGAGACCGCGCCCAAGGTGGCGCCGATGGGGATGATATAGATTGAAACAATGTCCATCCAGGGGCCCCACTGGGTAATGGCCTCCATATTCAGACCGATGCCAAGACACACGGCGCACAGAATTGCCAGCACCGCCTTGCGGCTGAGCTTTGGGAAGCGGTGGAGCAGGGACTCTCCCACCGCCTCAAACATGTTTTGCAGGGAGCTGACCCCGGCAAATACCATGGCGGTATAGAGGATTACGGCAAAGAGCCGCCCGAAGGGGATGCTCTGCAAAATCCGGGGCAGAGTGACAAACAGCAGGGCGGGCCCCGCCCCTACGTCCAGTCCATAGGCAAAGCAGGCAGGAATAATGACCAGAGCGGCCACCAGAGCGGCGATGGTGTCAAAAAGTGCGGTCTGCCTGGCCAGCGCCACTACGTCCTCCCCGCGGTCCAGGTACGCGCCGTAGACGATCATGCCGCTTCCGGTGATGGAGAGGGAGAAAAAAGCCTGTCCCATAGCCCAGATCCACACCATGGGGTCCAGCAGCTCCTCCCAACGGGGGGAGAACATATAGCGGTAGCCCTCCGCGGCCCCGGGCAGAAAGGCCACCCGCACCGCCAGAACCGCAAAGATCAGAAAAAACAGCGGCATGATTACACGATTGCTGGTTTCAATGCTTTTGGCGCCCAGCAGGAGAGTCAGCAGAGTGCCTACCACCACAATGGCGTGGTAGGGGACCACAGAGCGCTCCGCAAGGGAAAAGGATTCAAACCAGGCGGCGGTGTCCGCGGTCATCAGGGCGCCGGTCAGAGAATTGGCGAAGGCCTTCAACACGTAAGAGACAATGACGGCGTAGCCGATTGCAATGCACATGGACCCGGCCAGAGGCAGCCAGCCCAGCAGACCGCCGGTCCGCCCCAGCGATTTACGGCGGCGGCTCCAGGCCAGCTCATAGGCGCCAAGCGTCCCTGTGCGGGCCCGGCGGCCCATGGCATATTCAGCGGAGAGACCTACCACGCCGAAAAGGACAATAAAAGTCAGGTAGGCAATTAAGAACGCGCTTCCTCCATAGCTGCCCATTTTGGCGGGAAACCCCCACACATTCGCCATTCCTACGGCCGATCCTACCGCCGACAGGACAAATCCCCAGCTGTTGGTAAACCGTCTGCTCTTTTTCTCTGCACTCATATGGCCTCTCCTTTTGCGGCGGTTTTTATCAAACAGGGCGGCGCGGCCACGGATTTTCCGGGCCGCCGAACAGGTTCTCAGGTGCTTTGGGGAACCGCTCTAAGTAGTATAGTGCCGGTGGGCCCGCCGCCAGGAGGAGACGCCTACGACGTGGGGCGGACTTCCCTTAAAATCCCGGTCAAACCAGTCGGGAACGGGCTCCGGGGTGTGCACGGTGTCAAAAAAAGCGGTGATCTGCTCAGCGGCTTCGGGCACGGCGGCCTCCAGCAGGCGGTCCAGGTCCGCGTTGCTCTCAGCGGCCGAGGGATGGGGCTCCGGCGCCAGGGCAATGCCCTTGGATGAGGGAATGGGCAGCATCCGGCTTACCGCGCCGATAACCTTGCCCCGCCCTGTGCCGCAGGAGCGGGCCAAAAAGCTGGTGAGCCAGGACATGGAGCGGTAAGCCCGCCGGAGCTGCCTGGGAGAGGCGTGGGCATATGCCCTGGAAGCGGCGGTCCACAGCCGCCAGTCCTCCGGCAGTACCGGCAGCCAGGCGCGGTCCGTCACATCCAGCCCGTCGCAGAGCATGAGCATCCGGTCATATTCGCCCTCAATGGCCATGTGGCAGATGGGGCCTTCGGCGGCCCGTTCATCCACATAGCCGTGGCAGGCGCTGTCCAGCGCCAGATGGCAGAGAAAGCCCGCGCTGTAGCCCACGGCCATGGGCAGTTCCTCCTCAATGGCCTGACGCAGGCGCCGGGCTGCGGGCAGAGCCGAGCCCCGGTGCATCCAGACCGCCTCCCGCCGGACGGCGTTGGGACGGATAGGCTGATAGAAAAACAGCGGATCAGGGCCCAGGCAGCCCAATTGAAAGGCGGGGAGCTCTTTTCGGATGGTCTTGGCCAGGCCGCCGGGCAGGTCGGCCAGAACCTTCCCGCCGAATTTTAAGTGCGCATAGTAGTTGGGCATGATGGATGAAGTCCCCTCCTGAACCATGTGGTGATATGCCGCTTACTTGTTCCGCACGGCGGCAGAACCATTATAATATGAATGCCGCGGGAAAGCAAGGGCGGCGGAAGAGGGTCAGCCGGGAAGCAGGCCCTGGATTAAAATCACCAGTATCAGAACAGGCAGTACAAACTGGAAATAGGGCTTTAACCACCGGGGCATTTTCAGGCCCTTTCCGGTGTTGGCTTCCGCCAGATAGCCGTCATAGCCCCAGCCCCACTTGGTTACGCAGAACAGCAGATAGACCAGCGAACCCAGGGGCAGCAGGAGATTGCTCACCAGGAAATCCTCGGAATCCAGCACATCCCGCCCGCCGATGAGGTGCAGGCCGCGCCACAGGTTGTATCCCAGTACGCAGGGCAGGCTGGCGATGAAAATGAGCGCGCAGTTAAACAGGACGGCCTTTTTCCGGGACCACCCGAAGTTGTCGATACAGTTGGCCAGGAGATTTTCAAAGACCGCGATGACCGTGGAAAAGCTGGCAAAGGTCATGAACAGGAAGAACAGCGCGCCCCAGAGGCGCCCACCGGCCATATCCAGAAACACCTTGGGCAGGGTTTTGAAAATCAGGGACGGGCCGCTGTCGGGCTGGACGCCAAAGGAGAAGCAGGCGGGGAAAATGATCAGTCCCGACACCAGAGCCACAAAGGTGTCCAGGCCGCAGATGCGGACGGCTTCGCTGGTGAGGGTGTTATGCCGCTCCATATAGCTGCCGAACACCTCCATAGCGGCAATGCCCAGGCTCAGGGTAAAAAAGGCCTGGTTCATAGCGGCGGTGATCACATTGCCCAGTCCCGCTTCCACCGCCCGGCGGAAGTCCGGAAGCAGATAGAAGCGGACCCCCTCCAGGCCGCCGGGCAGGGTCAGGCTGTGGACTGCCAGCACCGCGATCAGCCCCAGCAGGCCCAGCATCATCACTTTCGTAATCCGCTCCAGCCCCTTTTGCAGGCCGAAGCTGCACACCAGAAATCCGCCCAGAACGGTAATCGCCATCCAGAGCGTCATCTCGCCGGGGCTGGCCAGCATCGCGTCAAACACCCCGCCCACGGCGCCGCCCTCCAGCCCTTCAAAGGACCCGGCGGCAAACTTGACAAAGTACCCCAGCATCCAGCCGGACACGGTGGTATAATACATCATCAGCAGACAACATCCGGCGATGCAGAACCAGCCGTGAATATGCCATTTACTGCCGGCGGGCTCCAGCGTGCGGTAGCCCAATACGGCGCTTTTGCGGCTGGCCCGGCCCACCGCCAGCTCCATGGTCAGCACAGGAACGCCCATGATCGCCAAGAACAACAGGTAAAACAGCACAAACACACCGCCGCCGTTCTGCCCGGTAACATAGGGGAATTTCCACACATTCCCGATGCCTACCGCACAGCCGGCGCTTACCAGCAGAAATCCCAGCCGGGATTGAAAGCCCTCCCGCTTCATGAAAAACTTCCTCTCTTTGTTTTGCATCCTCCGCCCCGCAGGGCGGACGTGCGGCCCAAAACGCCTGCGGGGGCCGTTTACCCCGGAAGGCGGAGCAGCTTATCCGGCCGGCGCTCCTGGCCGGGGGCGAAAACGCTGTCCCACCCAGGCGTGTCAGCCGCGTATTTGTCACTATACCATAGTTTTTCGCCAAAGTCGAGCCGCAGGACGAAATTTTGCGTCAAATTTTGTCCGGAAGGAAGGACGCGCCAGCCGGCATATAGCTGACGCGCCTGAAAAACAGCGCAGTGTGGTTTTATGAAGTCTCGTCCGAAGGGGGTGCCTTGGATTTCCGGTGCTCCAGCCTTAGAACCAGCGCGGTGCGGTCGTCGGTAGCGCCGCCGTGCTGGGCGCTCTCGTCAATAAGGGACTGGGCCAAATCCTTGGGACTGTCCCCCTGAAACGCGGCGAAACGGTCCCGGACCCACAGGTCGGACTGGCTGCCGGACACCCCGTCTGTCACCAGGAGAATCCAGTCCCCGGCCGTCAGCTGCGCACGGGTGATATCCGGCGCGGCCCCCTCTCCCCCTACCAGCCCGGCGGGGAGAGACGCGCCGGTAATGCGCGTAACTGTTTTGCCCTTTCGGATGTAAGTGGGAGCTGCCCCGTATTTATAGACCTCCGCCCCGCCGGAAAAGAGGTCCAGCCGCAGCAGATCAATGGTGGTAAAGCCTCCGGTCTCTTCTCCACGGAGGGCCAGAGCGGCGCTGAGGGTGCGCAGGGCCGCCTCGGGCTTCACGCCCGCCCGCAGAAAACGCTCCAGAAGGTCCACCGCCGTGCTGCTCTCCCGCCCGGCCTCCGGTCCGCTGCCCATGCCGTCGCACAGGAGCACGTAAAGGGAGCCGTCGTCGTGCTTGAACCAGGCGCCCGTGTCCCCTGAGACCGTCTGCCCGTCCTTCTTCCGGGCGGCCACCCCCGCCACCGCCATCAGCGGTTCCTGCTCCACCAGCACCAGCCGGTCCCGCCGCTCTTCGCCGGCGTCCCGCAGGGGAACCCCCAGCACCCTGGACAGCCGTGCGATGCTCTCCGCCTTCCGCAGGACGGCCAGACCCTGGCCCTCCAGCTCCAGGCGCAGATGGCCGGCCTGGTCATAATATACGGCGGTCAGGCACTCGATGCTCTGGGCGGTCAGGTGCTGGCGCAGGCGCCGCTCCCGGACCGGGTCGGAGACCAGCTCCTCCCCCAGCTCTGCCGCCGCCTCCCCCAGCACTCCGGCCAGCTCTCCATACTGCCGGCACACCGCCGCACGGTTTTCCTTCAGCCGGGCCTGGTACTGCCGGCGGCAGAGCAGGGCGGTGAGCTCCTCGTTGGCGGCGGCGAGAAAATCCTTAAAATTCAGGCAGCGGTTGGAGAAATAGGCGGGAAAGTCCTCCCCTATTCCCCGTCCCCGCTCCAGCATGGCGGGAAGGGCGTCGTTCAGAGCGTTGAAGGTGCTTACATAATCCCGCTGCCAGCAGGCATTCTGGAGCGCGCAGGTTTTGCACACCCGCCCGGCGGTGCGGTCAAAGACGCTGGCGGCGTCGTTATCGTTGCGGACCGTCTGAGAAAAGGTGGTGCGCAGGTTTTCGCTGAGGCCCTGGAAGGCTTTGGCGGCTCCCTCCAGCCGGGCCTTGACATAGGCCCGGGCCCGGTCCTGAGTTTCCTGGCGGGGCTCCGGGATGGTGAGGCCCTTTACCTGCCGCAGGGCGGCGGGGGGGAGGACCAGAAAGAGCACCGAGGCGATGAACACCTCATACAGAAGGGAGATATGCGGTTCTCCTGTCCAGGTCCACAGCACCGCCAGACCGTTGGAGAGCACGTAGACCACAGCGCAGACCAGCCGCCCCTGCCGGTGGAAGATTCCCGCCATGACGCCCGCCAGGGCGTAGGCCATGGAGTAAAAGGGCAGTGCCCCGGCCGCCAGATCCATGCCGATTCCCACGGCTACCCCCGCCGCCGCGCCCACGCCCATACCGCCCTGGCTGGCGGCGGCCATAACCCCCAGGGCGGCGGCCAGACGCCCCAGGGAGATGTCCCCCATCACCGTAATTTTGGACAGGGTGATGAGGAGGGTGCCCGCCAGCACCAGCAGGCTCACGGTCTGCCGGAAGGTCAGGTCCTCGTCCTCCCGCTTGGCGGTCCAGGGGGTGAAGGCGATGCGGTAAAAATAGGCGCCCGCCCCGCACAGCAGCAGCTCGGTGCCGAAAAAAATCAGATTCTGGGCGGTCCAGCCCTGGTCCGACAGGTATACAAAACCTGTCAGACCGTCCAGAACGGCGGCGGTCAGAGGCATGAACCAGGACCTGCGATAGAGGCGGATGTCATAAAAGGCGAAGGCCACCGCATACACCAGAATGGCCGCGGCCACGTACCGCAGTCCCACCGGGAGTCCCTGGAGGACCAAGTACCCGAAACAGGCCCCCAGCAGGGCGCAGAATCCGTCCAGGCCGGACCCGGCCGCGGCCACGAATCCCAGGCCGAAGGGGGCATATCCGCCAAAAATTTCCGCTCCGGCCAGCAGCGCGCCCAGCAGCAGCCGGATGGCGCACTCCACGGCGCGCACCAGGGCAGCCGAGCGCAGAACCACCCGCCCGGTCTCCCGAAGTTCCTCCTGCAATTTGGCCGTCCGGATTTTGAGCTTCTCTTTTGCAGCCATGTGACACGTCTCCTTTTGTGCGCCCCGGACGCTGTCCGCTCCAGGGGGTTTTACTGACAGTATAATCCATATTTTGGAAAAAATAAGTCGGAAGACGTTGCCCGGACGGTGATGTGTCATATTTTCCCGGCGGAGACGCGCCCTGCTCCGCGGCAGTCAAAAAACCTCCTGGACAGCGTCTGTTCCACGCTGTCCAGGAGGTCAAATTTTTGAAGAATATCCGGCGGTCAGTACCCGAATGTGAGCTCAATATCTCCCATGTGGTTTTCAACTTCCAGCCGGTGGGGACCCCCGGTCCGGCTGGCAGGCTTGGGCATGGCCTGTCCATTGACCGTCAGCTGGCCCATGCTCACATCCAGCTCATAGCTGTAGGATTGTTCTTCCTGCGAGAGCCTGAGGGCGACATTGCCCATACTGGCCTCAATGTCCGTCTCGCCGCGCAGGTCCCCCTGAAGGTCGATATCGCCCATAGAGGCCTCCACATCCAGGCTCCGCTCCACGCTCAGCCCTTCGGCGCTGATGTCCCCCATGCTGTTGGTGAGCTCGGCGTCACCGGCGGTCACACCGTCCAGCCAGATGTTCCCCATGGAGCAGGTGACGTCCAGCTCGCCGGCGGAGGTATGATACAGGCTGACATCTCCCAAATCGGACGCGGCTTTCATCTGCCGGGCGCGCACATTGTCCAGGTACGCGTCCCCCAGGCTGGTGTGTACGTCGGCCTCCTCCAGCTCCGCGTGCTCCGGCAGGTACACTGTCACCGAGGCCGAATGGCCGGCCAGGTTTAAATTGACGCTCTGGCTGCTCCGCACATGCAGGGTGTCGCCGTCCGGCTCACAGGAGAGAGAGTAGTTCCGTCCGCTCCAGTCCAGAATCACGCCGTAGGAATCTCCGGTCATAACGGTCACATCGCCCAGAGAGAGGTCCACATCCAGCTTGGTGAAAGGCTCCAGGTCCATGTCCTCCAGGTATCCGGCTCCGCCGTCCGGGGCAGACTCGCCGGAGCTCCCCGACACGCTGTAAGAATGCGGGAAAACACCTACATCCCGCATAGCCTGGGTATCCGCCCCCGCCGCCCAGCCGGTGAGGGCCAGCAGTCCGCCGGACATGCACAGAAAGGCCCCGGCCCCAAAGACGATTTTTGTTATCCGATTCATGCCTGCACCTCCCTCCGGCGGAGCATCCGCCGCAGCAGCGCCGCCATCCCCCGAAAGCACAGTCCTGCCAAGGCAAGGCTCCCGGTAATCAGCAGCAGGCCGATTCCGGCGGTGAGCATGCCCAGACCGGAATAGTACATAACGGTCGTCATACCCGCCTGAAACAGGAGAGTGAAGCTGCGCACGCTCACATACAATCCCACAGCGGCGCAGATAACTCCCCCGCCGCATACGCCCAGCACCAGCAGGATGACCGCCAGCGCCAGGGACACAACGACCACTACCGCCGCCAGAATCAGGGGCAGGGCGATGGGAGCGGCGCATAAGGCCAGCAGCGCCGTCCACAAAGCGCCCAGCCCGCGGCGCTCCCGGGGCTGCGGAGGCGCGGGGTCCTCCCGCACCGGGGCATGCCCCAGTACCCGGTGGGCCAGCTCCGCCGGCGAGCCCAGCTCCTCGGCGACCCTGGCGGAGTCCGCCGGTCCCGCCTCGTCAAAGTATTCCTCATAGTAGGTCAAAATCCGCTCCAGCTCCTCCGGAGCCATGCGGCCGGTCAGCATTGCCCGCAGCTGAGCCAGATATTCGTTTTTGTCCATGCCGCTCTTCACCCTTTCCTCCGCGGAGCCGACGGCCCCGCGTCCTTGACGGGTTTTATTGTAGTCCCCGCCCCGGAAAAAAACAAGAAAGGTTTCCCTTAAAAAGCCTTAAAATTGGATTAAAGGGGTCCGCGTGAGGGCTCTGTCCATTCCCGGGCGGACAGCCCTCCGGGGCGCCCAGAATGTCGAAAAAGCCTCGCAGAGTTCCCGCCCGCAAGTGTGCGAGTTGTACGCTAAAAGCGGAAAGCGCGTGCG
Organism: uncultured Flavonifractor sp.; assembly: GCA_947384055.1. Taxonomy (GTDB): domain Bacteria; phylum Bacillota; class Clostridia; order Oscillospirales; family Oscillospiraceae; genus CANAAV01. Next base: position 27,146 of record CANDFO010000013.1, on the reverse strand, counting down.
CGCAGTCGGGCTGTGTCTTTACTGCCGAAAAAGGCTATGCCTTTTTTCGGCAAGCAGAGGCGCCCCGGCCATTTTACCGGCCGGGGCGCCTCTGCTTGTCCGCTACCGTTTGTCCATGGGTACATAGTCCGTATGCGTACCCACATATTTATAGGCGGGGCGGATAATCTTGCTCATATTGATGAGCTCCTCAATCCGGTGTGCGCTCCAGCCCGCGATGCGGGCCATGGCGAAAATCGGGGTGTAGAGCTCCAGGGGCAGGTCCAGCATGTGGTAGACAAAGCCTGAATAAAAGTCCACATTGGCCGACACGCCTTTATACATGGTCCGTTCTCCGGAGATAACCTCCGGCCCCAGCCGCTCCACCAGGGAATAGAGCTCGTACTCCTCGTTGCGGCCCTTTTCCCGGGAGAGCTTTTCCACAAAAGAGCGCAGGACGCTGGCCCGGGGGTCCGACAGGGAGTAGACCGCGTGGCCCATACCGTAAATCAGCCCCGCCTTGTCAAAGGCGCGCCTGTCCAGCAGGGCCTGGAGGTAGGCCCGCACCTCGTCCTCATCCTTCCAGTCTCCCACCTGCTCTTTCATGTCCTCAAACATCTGGATTACCTTGATATTGGCGCCGCCGTGCTTGGGGCCCTTCAGAGAGGCCAGCGCCGCCGCCATGCAGGAATAGGTATCCGTGCCCGAGGAGGTGACGACATGGGTGGTGAAGGTGGAATTGTTGCCGCCGCCGTGCTCGGCGTGGAGAGTGAGGCACACGTCCAGCACGTGGGCCTCCCAGAAGGAATAGGCGGAATCAGACCGCAGAAGGGTCAGAATGTTCTCTGCCGTGGACAGCGCCGGCTGGGGCGCGTGGATATAGAGGGAGCTGCCGCTTTTATAAGTATAGGCCTGATATCCGTAGACCGCAAGCATGGGAAAAAGAGCGATGAGCTGCACGCACTGGCGCATGACGTTGGGCAGAGAGATGTCGTCCGCCCGGTCGTCATAGCAGGCCAGGTTGAGCACGCTGCGGGCCAGGGAGTTCATGATATCCTGGCTGGGCGCCTTTAAAATAACGTCCCGGACAAAATTGTTGGGAAGAGAGCGGTAATAGGCCAGCTGCTTCTGGAATTCGGCCAGCTCCCGCTTGTTGGGCAGCCGGCCCAGCAGCAACAGGTAGGCCGTCTCCTCAAAACCGAAGCGGGCCTCCTTCAAAGCGCCGGATACTAGCTTCTCCACGTCCACGCCCCGGTAGTAGAGCTTTCCGTCGCAGGGCAGCTCCCGCCCGTCCACCACCTGCTTGGCCACAATGTCGGAAATTTCCGTAAGCCCTGCCAGGACGCCTTTTCCGTTCAGGTCCCGCAGACCCCGCTTTACGTCGTATGTGACGTAGTCCCCCGGGTCAATGCTGCTGTGATGCAGCGTCTGCTCAGCCAGCGCCTCAATCTCAGGCGTAATGTCGCAATAGTTCGGATTGCTCGCCATTGAAGACCTCCCATTCTCTCAGTTCCGCCTCCGCGGTTGATTTGTTAACGACTTAACGATCAGAATATCATAAAAGTATGTACAAACCGTGAATGAGCCGGAGAAATTTCTGTCAGAACATATTCCCGGCAAAAAACAGGGGGCAGACACCCCAAAAAGTCCGCCGTAAAAGGGACCGTCCAACCGGAGCATACATCATCTTATCGGAAGTTATTCTGAGTCGAAAAGACTGATTTCCAAAGAGAAGCTGCCATCCGCACAGATGGAAGGGGCTGCTGACGGGAGCAAATTATCATGTATTCAGGCAAGATGGTGAAGAATTGCGCAGAAAACCGGTCAAATACATTTGCTTCAGGCGCTGCCGCTTCCGCTGGAAAAATTTGAGGGTTGCGGAAAAGCGGAGAAATCAGTTACAATTCAGTTACAAAAAGTAAAAGGATGTGACAGCCATGTACGGAAAGTGGTTGATGGCCGCGGCACTGACCGCGGCGGTGCTGTCCGGAGGAAAGGCGGCCGCGGCCGGTCCCCTGGTTGTAGATGGGGCCGCCCTGGAAACCGGTACATATGTCTATCAGGACACCACCTATGTCCCCCTGCGGACAGTGACGGAGGCCCTGCGGCCCGACGCGGAGGTAGCCTGGGAGAATGGACAGGCGGTGGCCCGGGCAGAGGGGCTGGACCTCAGCGCGCAGCCGGGCGCCGCCTATATTGAGGCCAACGGCCGGGCCCTCTACGCGCCCGCCGGTGTGCACACGGTTCAGGGAACTACCCTGGTGCCTGTGCGGGTATTGGCGGAAGCGCTGGATGCCCGGGTGGACTGGGACCCCTCCACCGGGACCGTAACCGTCACCAGCGGCAGCGGAGCGATTACCCCCGCCAGCCTTCACTATGACGAGACGGACCTCTATTGGCTCTCCCGCATCATCTCCGCGGAGAGCCGCGGAGAGCCCTTTCTGGGGCAGATCGCCGTTGGCAACGTCATTCTCAACCGGGTAGCCTCTCCGGATTTTCCCGACAGCGTCTATGAGGTGATTTTCGACCGGCGCTGGGGCGGACAGTTTACCCCTGCAAGCAACGGTACGATCTATGACGCACCCAGCGAGAGCAGCATCCTGGCGGCCAAGCTCTGCCTGGAGGGGGCGGACGCCGCAGGAGAAAGCCTCTACTTTCTGGCGCCGGCGCTGGCCGGAAATTTCTGGACCATGGAGGAGCGAACGCATATCACCACCATTGGCAGCCATTGGTTTTACCGCTGACCCGATAAGAATCGCTGATTCAGCCGGACAGTTTGACAGCGCCCGGCCGGAGAGATCTCTCCGGCCGGGTGTATTTTTTTCTGTTTTTGGGAATTATAGTAATATCAGCCCTTGCGAAAAACCGGGGCTACCCCTTGGGGCACAAGGGTTCGACTGGATTTGTCAAAAGCTCCAATTGACAGATTATGTAAAAGTGGTTACAATACAGTTACAACCGGTAAAGAACCGGTGACAAATCGTACAGGAGGTTCTGAACAAATGAAACAACGTGCCATTTATGCGGCACTCTGCCTGGCGCTGTGCTTTGTCCTGAGCTGCCCGGCCGCCGCCGCGGAAAGTGGCGTCAGCTTTGTCCTGGACGGGGCTGAGATAGAGAAAGAGATTACCACGCAGACGGTCAACCAAACCATCTATGTGTCCTATCTGCCCATTGTGCAGGCGCTCTATCCTGACGCCAGCGCTCAGTGGGCCAACGGCCAGGCGGAGGTCCGGGATACCGGCTTGGAGCTTATGATCAAGCCCGGCGCCCGCTATATTGTGGCAAACGGCCGCTATCTCTATGTGCCTGAGGGCATCCGGTGCCAGGGGAGCCACATTCTGGTTCCGGTCCGCACCCTCTGCCGGGCACTGGGGGCCAGCGTCACCTGGCAGGGCGACACGTCCACCGTGTCTATCGCCTCCGGCAGCGGCCCCATTGCCTCCGGCGGACAGGCATACGGGCAGAATACCCTCTACTGGCTCTCCCGCATTATCCACGCGGAGAGCGGCAATCAGCCCCTGGAGGGCAAAATTGCCGTGGGCAATGTGGTGCTCAACCGGGTCGGCAGTCCCTGCTTCCCCGATACCGTCTACGGCGTGGTCTTTCAGCGCAATCAGTTTACCCCGGCGATGACCGGAAGTGTCTACTGCACCCCCAACGCTGAGAGCGTTATTGCCGCCAAGCTCTGTCTGGACGGCGCGAATACGGCGGGAGAGGCGCTGTACTTTGTCAATCCCCGGACCACACCGGGAAGCTGGGCCTCCCGCAACCGGCCCTATGTGGCGACTATCGGGGCACATGCCTTTTTCTCATGATTCCCAAGAACCCTCCGGTCTGGCCGGAGGGTTCTTCAGTCTGTCAAAAAAACTTCCCCTGCGGGAAAGCCTCGCAGAGTTTTGCCGCCCGAAGGCGGCAAAATAAAGTCAAAATCGGCCATTTTCGAGGACATGTGCCTCGGAAATGACACTGCCCGGCCTGCAAGTGTGCCCAAAGGGTGCGCGCGGCAGGCCGTAGCCCCTTTTTCGACAGGTTCAAGCCCCCTCCGGCCTGGCCGGAGGGGGCTTGTTTTATCAGCAAGGACGAACTGTCCAATACATGGACACCGCCGCGCTTACGTGATACAATATAACAGACAAAGACATGGAGGAAAGGGGCGGCGGGCCATGCAGGAAGCGGAGCAGAACACCATAGAAGGCACTGTGGAGGCGGTCATTTTTCAAAACCAGGAGAACGGCTATACGGTGCTCAAGCTGGACGCAGGGGAGTCCGGCGGGATCACTGTGGTAGGGTGCCTGCCCGGGACCGCTCCCGGGGAGCGCCTTACCGTCCGGGGAACCTGGATGCGCCACGCAGCCTACGGCGAACAGTTTAAGGCCGAGACGGTGGAGCGCCGCATGCCTGCCGGGGAAAAGGCCATCTACGAGTATCTGGCCTCCGGCGCGGTGCGGGGGGTCGGCGCCGCCACTGCCCGGCGGATGGTGGAGTGCTTCGGACAGGACACCCTCACCGTGCTGGAGGAGCACCCGGAGCGGCTTACGGAGATACGGGGCATCACCCGCAAGCGGGCCTTAGCCATGGGAGAGGCGTTCCGCCTTCAAATGGGAATGCGCCGCCTGCTGGAGTTTTTGGGGGAGTACGGGGTGCCTCTTCAGCTGGCCATGCCCCTGTACCGCCGTTACGGGGACCGGGCCCTGGAGACTGTCCGGGCCAACCCCTACCTGCTGGTGGACACCGACCTGGGCGTGCGCTTTGACCTGGCGGACAGCCTGGCGCTGGAGATGGGCATGGACGGGGAGGACCCCCAGCGCATTGAGGCGGGCCTTCTGTTTGAGCTGCGGCACAATTTGGACAACGGCCACACCTTTCTGCCCCGGAGAAAGCTCCTGTGGGCCACGGCCCAGCTGCTGGGGCTGGAGGACGCCTCCCTCTCCGAAGGGCTGGAGGCCCTGCTGGAACGGGGAGAGCTGACGCAGGAGCCCGTGGCCGGAGAGGAGGCAGTCTATCTCCAGGAGCTGTGTGAGGCGGAGCAGTATGTGGCGTTCCGCATCCGGGAGATGGCCACAGGGGAGATGACACCCCCCCGCAGCCTGGACGCCCTCATTGACCGTATCCAGGCCGAGCAGGGCATCACCTATGCCCCCCAGCAGCGGCAGGCGGTGGCCCTGGCCGCCCAGAGTCAGGTAATGCTGCTCACCGGAGGGCCGGGCACCGGAAAGACCACCTCCCTGCGGGGGGTGCTGGCCCTCTTTGATGCCCTGGGGCTGGATACCGCCCTGGCCGCCCCTACAGGCCGGGCCGCCAAGCGGCTGGGAGAGATGTGCGGCATGGAAGCCGCCACCATCCACCGCCTGCTGGAGACCCAGTACGAGCCCCACTCGGGCCGCCTGGTTTTCGCCCATGATGAGAGCGCCCCCCTCCGGGCCGACGCGGTAATTGTGGACGAGACCTCTATGGTGGATATTCTTCTGATGCGGGCGCTGCTGGCGGCTCTGCGGGGGGAATGCCGCCTGATTCTGGTAGGAGACCCGGACCAGCTGCCCTCGGTGGGGCCCGGCAATCTGTTCTCCGACCTGATCCGCAGCGGCGCCGTCCCCATGGTGCGCCTCACCGAGATTTTCCGGCAGGCGGCCCAGAGCGCCATTATCCGCAACGCCCATGGAGTCAACCGGGGCCGGCTCCCGGAGCTGAAAAATAATCAGACGGACTTTTTTTTCCTCCGCCGAAAGGACCCCGGCCGGGCGGCGGAGACCATTGTGGAGCTGCTGCACACCCGCCTGCCCCGGAATATGGGCATACCGGCGGAGCAGATTCAGGTGCTCTCTCCCACCCGAAAGCGGCAGGCCGGCACAGCCGCCCTGAACCGCGCTTTACAGGCGGCGGTCAATCCCCCCGGAGAGGACAGGCCGGAGCGCCGCTTTGGAGAGTATATTTTCCGCCAGGGGGACCGGGTGATGCAGGTGCGCAACAATTATGACATAATGTGGAGAGAGAAGGACGGGCGGGCGTCTGGGATGGGGGTATTTAACGGCGACATCGGCACGATTGAAGCGGTGGACAACCGCGCGGAGACCGTCACGGTAAATTTTGAAGGGCGGATTGCGGAGTACACGGCCGATATGCTGGGGGAGCTGGAGCCCGCCTATGCCATCACGGTACATAAGGCCCAGGGCAGCGAGTACCGGGCAGTGGTGCTGGCCGCCTGTGACGGCGCGCCCATGCTGCTCACCCGCGGGGTGCTGTACACCGCCATCACCCGGGCTAGGGAGCTGCTGGTCATTGTGGGGGATGAGGCGGTCATCGCGAAGATGACCGCCAACAACCGGCAGCAGAAGCGCTACTCCGGCCTGCGCTGGAGGCTGGTGCAGGAGGATTAGGGAAGCGCTTTCGCGGAGGAGCGCTGGAGCTGCGCCGGCTCCGGCGGTTTTCCTGCCGGAGCGCGGGGAGCGGCTGTCCGGCAATCAGCGTCAAAAGAACACATTGCCTGTTATGGATTTTGCGGCCACGGCGGGTGTATGATAGGGGCAGACCATGATAGGGGGCAAGCGCTATGAAATACGGATATTTTGACCGGGAGAAACGGGAGTACGTCATTGAGCGCGTGGACGTGCCTGTCTCCTGGACCAACTACCTGGGCGTGGAGGACCTGTGCGCCGTAGTCAACCACACCGCAGGGGGCTATCTCTTTTACAAGAGCCCGGAGCGCCATCGGATCACCCGTTTCCGGCCCAACGGCGTGCCCATGGACCGCCCGGGACATTACATCTACCTGCGGGACGACGAGACGGGGGAGTTCTGGTCGGTCTCCTGGCAGCCCTGCGGAGGGCCGCTGGAGCGCTACCGCTGCCGCCACGGGCTGAGCTACTCCGTGTATGAGTGCAGCCGGTCGGAGCTCCGGGCCGTCCAGACGCTGTTCATCCCCCGGGGAGAGGATGTGGAGCTGTGGGACCTGACCCTGGAGAACAACGGCGGAAGGCCCCGCTCCCTCAGCGTATACGCCTATGCCGAATTCTCCTACCATCAGATTCCCATTGACAACCAGAATTTTCAGATGTCCCTCTACTGCGCCGGAAGCCGCTGTGAAGAGGGAATCATTGACTACGAGCTGTTTTACGAGCACGCTCACCAGTTTATGGCCTCCTCCTTCCGGCCCGACGGCTTCGACTGCCTGCGGGACAGCTTTATCGGCCCCTACCGTACGGAGACCAATCCTCTGGCCGTGGAGCAGGGGAGCTGCTTCGGCTCCTTTGAGAAGGGAAACAACCACTGCGCCGTTCTCCGGAAGAAGCTGACCCTGGTCCCCGGCGAGCGGGCCCGGCTGGTATGGATGCTGGGCGAGGGCGGCCTGGAGGAGGGGCGGAGGCTCCAGGCCAAATACAGCGATTTTGCGGTCGTGGACGCCGCTTTTGACGATTTGGCCCGGTACTGGGATGAGAAGCTGTCCAGGCTCCAGGTGTCCACGCCCGACCCGGATATGGACACCATGCTCAACGTGTGGAACTTGTATCAGAGCGAGATTAATGTGATGTTCTCCCGCTTTGCCTCCTTTATTGAGGTGGGGGGACGCACCGGCCTGGGCTACCGGGATACCGCCCAGGACGCCATGACGGTCCCCCACTCCAACCCGGAGGCGTGCAGGAAGCGGATTTTGCAGCTGATGCAGGGACTCACTTCCCAGGGCTACGGCCTGCACCTCTTTGACCCGGTCTGGTTTGGTCCCCAGCCGGAGAAGCCCGCCTACAAATCCCCCACCATCATCCCCACTCCGGCCAGGGCAGATATTGTCCACGGGCCGGAAGACGCCTGCGCGGACGACGCGCTGTGGCTGGTGGCGGCTGTGGCGGAATATGTGCGGGAGACGGGGGAGCTGGAATTCTTTGACCGGACGGTGAGCTATGCCGACGGCGGGCAGGGGACGGTGTATGAGCACCTGAGACGGATTTTGGATTTTTCCGCCCGGCAGGTGGGCGCACACGGTATCTGCAAGGGGCTGCGGGCGGACTGGAACGACTGCCTGAACCTGGGCGGGGGAGAGAGCGCCATGGTGTCGTTCCTCCACGTGTGGGCCCTGGGCCACTTTGTGGAGGCGGCCCGCGCCCTGGGCCGGGAGGAGGATGTCCGGCACTATGGGGACATGCGGCGGGAGGTGACGGAGGTCTGCCGGCGGGAGCTGTGGGACGGGGACTGGTATATCCGGGGCATCACCGCCGGCGGGCGGAAAATCGGCACCCATACCGACCGGGAGGGCCGGGTCCACCTGGAGAGCAACGTATGGGCGGTGCTGTCCGGGGCGGCGGGGCGGGAGCGGGGGCTGAAAGCCATGGACGCGGTGGATGAGGCGCTGTACACCCCCTTTGGCCTGCGGCTCAACGCCCCCTCTTACACCCGGCCGGACGACGCCATTGGCTTTATTACCCGGGTATACCCCGGTGTGAAGGAAAACGGCGCGATCTTTTCTCACCCCAACCCCTGGGCCTGGTGCGCTGAGGCGGTGCTGGGCCGGGGGAGCCGGGCCATGAAATTTTATCGGGCCTTGTGCCCCGCGGCGCAAAATGATAAAATTGAGATACGGCAGAGCGAGCCCTATTCCTATTGCCAGTTTGTCATGGGCCCCGACCACACCGCGTTCGGCCGGGCACGGCATCCCTTTATGACCGGCTCCGGCGGCTGGAGCTATTTTGCCGCCACCCGATATCTCCTGGGGGTGCGTCCCCAGTTTGACGGCCTGCTGGTGGACCCCTGCATCCCGGCGGACTGGAAAGAGTTCCGGATGACCCGCGTCTGGCGGGGCGCGGAGTACCGCATCACCGTGAAGAACCCCTGGGGGGTGGAAAAGGGCGTTGCGTCCGTCGCCTGCAACGGACGGGCGGTGGACGGCCTGATCCCTGTCCAGCCCGCGGGGAGCGTCAATGAAATTGCAGTCACTATGGGAAGGAGCGAACAGGCATGAGCATCCGATTTGGCACCGGCGGCTGGAGAGCCATCATCGGCGACGAATTTACCAAGGCGAATGTCCAGCTGCTCACCGCGGCCCTGGCGCAGAAGCTGAAGGATGAGGGCGCGGAGCAGCGGGGCTTTCTGGTGGGCTATGACCGGCGGTTCCTCTCGCGGGAGGCCGCGCACTGGGCGGCTGAGGTAATGGCCGGTGCGGGCGTCCCCTGCATGGTGGTGGAGCGGGAGGCCCCTACCCCCCTTATTATGTTTGCCGTGCGGTCTTATGAGCTGTCCTACGGCATGGCGGTCACTGCCAGTCACAATCCCGCCCTGTACAACGGCATCAAGGTCTTTGTCAAGGGAGGGCGGGACGCTGACGAGCTGGTGACGGCCGATATTGAAGGGTATATCGCCGGCCTGGAGGGGCGGGAGATCCCCACAGTCCCCTATGAAGAGGGCCTGCGCGGGGGACAGATTCAGATTGTGGACCCCATGAACGCTTACATTGACGCGGTAATCCAGGCGGTGGACATGGACGCCATCCGCGCCCGGGGCCTGAAGGTGGTGCTGGACCCCATGTATGGAGTATCCAAGACGGCGCTCCAGACAATTCTGATTACCGCACGGTGCGATGTGGATGTGATCCACGAGCGGCGGGACGCACTCTTCGGCGGGCGGCTTCCCGCGCCCAACAGCAAGACCCTCGCCGGGCTGCAAAATTTTGTGCTGGAGCACGGCTGTGATATCGGCATCGCCACCGACGGAGACGCCGACCGCCTGGGCGTCATCGACGACCGGGGGGAGTTCCTCCACCCCAACAAAATCCTGGTGCTGCTGTACTACTATCTGCTGAAATACAAGGGCTGGCACGGCGCCGCCGTGCGCAATCTGGCCACCACCCACCTGCTGGACGCTATCGCCGGACAGTTCGGGGAAAAGTGCTATGAGGTCCCTGTGGGCTTCAAACATATTTCAGGCAAAATGCTGGAGACTGGAGCGGTGATCGGCGGAGAGAGCTCCGGCGGACTGACCGTCCGGGGGCATATTCAGGGCAAGGACGGCATCTACGCCGCCTCTCTGCTGGTGGAGATGATGGCGGCCACCGGCCGCAGCCTGTCCGAGCTGTACCGGGAGATCACCGGCTGCTGCGGCAACTTCGAGATGGTCGAGCGGGGCTACCGTTTTTCCCCGGCGGAGAAGGCGCGCATAAGCCGCACCCTGATGGAAGACAAGCTGCTCCCCGATTTTGGGGCGGAGATTGAGAAAGTCAGCTACGCCGACGGCTGCAAGGTGTATTTCCGGGGAGGCGGCTGGGTGGTCAGCCGATTCTCGGGCACGGAGCCCCTGCTCCGGGTGTTCTGCGAGATGGATTCGGAATCCCGCGCGGCGGAGACCGCCCGGCGTATGGAGGTTTTCCTGGGCCTGGAGGGGCGGAATATCGAATAACAGCCGGATACCCCGCCGGAAGGCGGGGTATCCGAGCCTGTCGAAAAAGGCCGGAGGCCTTTTTCGACAAACGGGATACGGCCTGCTGCGCGCACCCTTTGGGCACACTTGCAGGCCGAGATGTGTCATTTTCGAGACACATGTCCCCGAAAAATGACCAATTTTTGCTTTATTTTGCCGCCCTCGGGCGGCAAAACCCTGCGGGGCTTTCCCACGGGGGAAATTTTTCGACAGTCTGGGATATCCCTGTGTGCCGACAGAAGGCAGAATGGAGGCCCACGATGGAAAAAGGCACCCCCTCCCTGCGGCGTCAGATGTCCCTGATTATCCTGCTGTGCTGGCTGCTGCCCATGGCCTTTGCAGCCACGGTGGTGGGCTGGTACTTCCTGTCCGGCGCGGGCCAGCAGAAGCGGCAGGCCATGTCCGAACAGTTTCAGCTGAATCTTCAGCTGGGGGCCGACCGGGTGAAGAGCGCAGTGGAGGCCTCCCGCCTGCCCTCCTATGACCCGGAGCTGCGGGACGCCTGGAATCAGTACCGCCGGGATGGGAACTACGCCAGCCTGTACCGCCGCTTTTCCACTCTGTTCAGCCGCCTGTATCAGTCGGACAGCCGTTTCTGCTACGGCGTGTTCTGCCTTGCGGACGACCCGGAGAACCGCTCCATCACAGTGGTCAACGGCAGCTCCGGCCTGCTCCACAGCCTGGTCCGGGAGCAGTGGCGGGAAGATGCGGCTCCGGTGGGAGCGCTGGCGGCCCAGCTGGACACTACCGTAGGCTTTCTGGAGCGGGAGGGCCGGGTCTACCTGGTGCGCAACCTGATGGATGCCTCCTACTGCCCGATCGGGACGCTGGCTCTGGCAATGGACCCCGGCTACTTTTTCGGGGACCTGGGTCTGCTGCCCTGGGCCTCAGAAGTATCGGTGGAGCTGGGGCCGGACGTTCTGCTCACCCTCAAGGGGAGCGCTCAGCCCCAGCCCGGAGGCGGAACCATTGAACACACCATTCAGGACCGGGACTACACCCTGCGGGGAACTGCTTCGCTGGACCACGCCGCCCTGCTCACCGGGGCGGAGAGCTACCGCTGGCTGCTGCCCGCCATGGCCCTGTCGCTGCTGCTGCTGCTGCTGTTTACCTTCCGTTTTTTCGGGGAAAAGGTCTCCCGTCCTGTCCAGGTACTGATGGAGGGGGCGGCGGAGATCCGGCAGGGCAACCTGGGATTCCAGCTTGACGCCGGAATGGGTAGCCGGGAGTTTCAGTATCTCACCGAATCCTTCAACCAGATGTCCGGCCAGCTGCGGCGGCAGTTTGACCGGCTCTATCAGGAGGAGCTGGCCCGGCGGGACGCCCAGATCAAGGCGCTGCAAGCCCATATCAACCCCCATTTTCTCAACAATACCCTGGAAATTATCAACTGGCAGGCCAGAATGAGCGGAGACGTGGGGGCCTCCAAAATGATCGAGGCCCTGTCCACAGTGCTGGACGCCGCCCTGGACCGGAAGGGCAGCCCTCAAGTGCGGCTGGCGGAGGAGATGACCTATGTCAACGCCTATTTGTACATTGTCACCCAGCGCTTCGGCAAGCGGCTGACGGTGGACGTGGACCTGCCGGAGGAGCTGATGGACTGCATGGTCCCCCGGCTCATCCTCCAGCCGGTCATTGAGAACGCGGTGGAGCATGGCATTGGCCCCAGCGGGCAGGGGCGGGTAGCGCTGCGGGGAATGCGGCGGGGAAATTTCCTGGTGCTGGAGATAGAGAACAGCGGCGGCCTGTCCGCCCGGGATGAGGCGCACATCGCCCGGCTCCTCTCCCCGGACTATGACATGCAGAACGAGCCCTCGGGCAACATCGGCATCGCCAATGTGAATCTGCGCCTGCGCATTCTCTATGGACCGGACTGCGGCCTGACCATCACCCGGGGGGCGGGCAGCCTGGTGACAGCCCGGCTTACGGTGGCGGTCCAGGAATGAATTTCGTTGTTTACACCAAACAAGATGGGACAACAAATGGCAAGATTGGTTATTTGTTCTCGCCTCCAAAAGGTGTATTATGATATTGCACAAAAAGAGAGCGGATGCACCAACAAAATATGGAGGTTATACCATGAAACAGAACAGATTTCTTGCATTGACCCTTGCGGGCTTGCTGACCTTCGGCCTGCTGGCCGGATGCGGCGGCAATCCCGGAAACTCCGGCTCCGGCTCCGGCTCAAGCTCCGGTTCCGGTTCCGGCTCCGGCGGGGACAGCTCCGGCGGGCAGACCGGCGCGGCCAAGGTAGAGCTGACCGTAGTTACGTCCTATGGCGGCGACGACGGCAACCGGAAGAACTATGAAAACGCCGTGGCCTCCTACGAGTCTGCCAGCGGCAACACCATTCTGGACGCCTCCGCCACCTCCAACGAGGAGTGGAAAGCCAAGGTGCTCACCGATTTTCAGACCGGCACCGAGCCCGACGTGCTCTTCTTCTTCACCAACGCCGACGCTGAGCCCTTTATCCAGGCCGGAAAAGTGGTGGATATCGACACCATCCGGGCCGCATATCCCGACTATGCCGGCAATATGAGGGACTCCATGATGGCTGTCGCCTCCGACGGCAAGCACTATGCCGTCCCCTCCTCCGGATTCTGGGAGAACATGTTTGTCAACACCAAGGTCCTGGCTGACTGCGGCGTATCTGTCCCCGGCCCGGATTACACCTGGGAGCAGTTCCTCCAGGACTGTGAGACCATCAAAGCCAAGGGCTATGCCCCCATCGCCTGTTCCCTGTTTGAGGTGCCCCATTACTGGTTTGAGTTCTGCGTCATGAACAACGGCACCATTGACAACCAGCTGGACATCCCCGCCTCCGCCAGTGACGCCGTCGGTCAGAAGTGGGCGGCTGCCCTCAACGACATCAAGGACCTGTACGAGAGAGGCTATTTCCCCGCCAACACCCTCACCGCCACCGACGCCGAGACCGTTCAGCTCTTTGCCGACGGCGAGGCCGCCTTCCTCATTGACGGCTCCTGGAAAGTGGGCCACTTTGTGGATAACTACGGCAGCCAGCTCAGCGACTACGCCATAGCTTATGTCCCCGCCAAAGGCCAGCGCACGGCCAGCGAAGCCATCGGCGGCATCTCCATGGGCTATTTCATCACCAGAAAGGCCTGGGATGACCCCGCTAAACAGGCCGCCGCCGTGGAGTTTGTCAGCCACATGACCTCCGACGAGGTGATGAGCACCTTTGTCACCACCGAAGTGACCGCGCTGAAAAACGGCGCCTCCCCCTCCGGCCTCAACGAGCTCCAGCAGTCTGCCGCCGACGCCAACGCCAACATTACCGGCGTGGTGGGGGCCGTGCAGGACACTGTCTCCAGCGAGTGCAAGACCGACCTGTTCGCCAATGTGCAGAACGTCGTCACCGGAAAGATGAGCGCAGAGGACGCCGTCTCCTCCGCGATTGCCCTGAACTAAAGGCTTTTCGGCAAAAGGCCCCGCCCGCAGGGTGGGGCCTTTCCGTACAAGACGCTGAGAGGAGTGCGTGTCCATGGGACCTCTGTACCGCAGAAAGGGGCCGTTGGTCGCCTTTCTTCTGCCCGCCTTTCTGTTCCTGATCCTGTTTTTGTACTACCCCTTTTTCCAGAACATCATCAACAGCTTCTCTGATATTACCGGCCTGGGCTCCGCTGCCAAGGGGCTCAACACCCCGTTTTATGCCAACTACGTGACCCTCTTCACGGACGCCAAGCTGCATACCGCCCTGGGCAATACGGTGCTTCTGACCCTGTGCACTGTGGTTTTCCAGGTGGGCATTGCCCTGATACTGGCCCTTCTGGTGGATTCCATCCGAGTGGGGGCCCAGCTCTTCCGCACCCTGTATTTCTTCCCCATCGTCATCTCCGCCACCGCTCTGGGCCTGATGTTCAACCTGATATTCCTCTTTAACGGCGGTATGCTCAACCAGCTGCTGGTCAACCTGGGCGTTGCCGCGGAGAACATCGACTGGAAAGACCCGGAGCACTTTCTGTTTACCATGTTTGCCCCCGTGATGTGGCAGTATGTGGGGTTTTATTTCGTCATTCTGGTGACGGGACTGAACAATATCCCCCAGGACCTGTACGAGGCCGCTGCCCTGGACGGCTGCACCGGACTCAAGCGGGTGCGGTATGTCACCCTCCCCCTGCTGCGCAACGTGCTGTGCACCTGCCTGGTGCTGGCCATCACCGGTGCGCTGAAGGTGTTCGACCTGCCCTGGGTGATGTTCGGCGCGGGTATGCCTCAGGACCAGGGGTGGCTCACCGGCACTTACATGTATGACCAGACCTTTAACCGGGGCAATGTGGACTATGGCTCCACCATCGCCATTATGATCGTGGTGCTGGGCGTGCTGTTTTCCAACATCGCCAACCGGGTCTTCAAGCCCCGGAACGACATCTGAGAGGAGGGCGCCCTGTGAAAAAGCTTACCCCCGCCAAAGCGGGAACCTACGTGGTCCTCACCTTCTGGGCCCTCACCACCCTGTATCCCTTTATCTGGGTCATCCTCAACTCCTTCCGGGACAAAGGGCTCATCCGCAAGGATTCCTTCTCCATCCCCCTGCCGGGCCGCGGCCTGACCATGGACAACTACGCCAAGGCCATGGAGCGCTTCGACTTTGCCAACGCCTATCTCAACAGCCTGCTTGTCTCCATCGCCGTCACCATCGCGGTGGTGCTTATCGCCGGCTTTGCCGCCTATGGACTGGTCCGCTACCGGTTCCGCCTGCGGGGGCTGTGCTACAGCTTGATTATGGCCGGAATGATGTTTCCGGTGTTCTCCACCATTATCCCTGTTTTCCGCATGGAGGCGGCCTGGGGAATCGCCAGCAGCGGAAACCGGTGGCTCAGCCTGCTGGCCGTCATCCTGCCGCAGATTGCGGGCAACCTGTGCTTCGCCATCATTGTGCTGATGGGATTTATCGAATCGGTGCCCATCGAGCTGGAGGAGAGCGCCTATATGGACGGCTGCCACGTATTTCAGGTGTATTTTCATATCATCATGCCGGCGGCCAAATCCTCCTTTGCCACGGTAGCTATTTTCTCCTTCCTGTGGAGCTACAACGACCTGTTTACCCAGAATTTCTTCCTGCGGGTCCCCCGGGAAAAGACCATCACCCTGCTGCTCAATGAGATCAGCTCCCAGGCCGGCGTGGATTACGGCCTGATGGCCGCGTCGGTGGTGCTTATTGTAGTGCCTGTGCTCATTGTCTACGTCGCGCTGCAAAAGCACATCATCAAGGGGCTGACCGCCGGGGCTATTAAGGGCTGACCGGCCGCAGGCACGGGACTTGCGTTTATCTCCGGGCATGGTATGATTTAAGCCGTTTTGCCCGCCGTTGGAAACAGCGGCAGCCGCAAAACATGTCATATATTAGAACCTGTATTCACAACCGTTGAACGCCGTCTGAGCGGTCTTTTTCCCGCCATACTGCGTCCCTTTCCCTTGCCATCTGTCAGGATGGCTGTGGAACATCTCCTTGTCTGGCGGGAAAAATCCTCGCCCATCCAGCATTCCCCGGTTATGAATACAGGCTCTTACTTCCGGCCTTTAAAATCGGGAGCAATATTATGAGCAGAGGGAGGCGGCGGCCATGTATAAGGTGGTGCTGGTTGACGATGAGGCCATTATCGTGGAAGGGCTGCGGCAGGTGGTGGACTGGTCTGCCCACAACTGTCAGGTGGCTGCTCTGGCCCAGGACGCCGTCACCGGAGCCCAAGCCATTCGGACCCACCGGCCGGATATTCTCTTTACCGACATCAAAATGCCTGGAGAGGACGGCCTGACCATGCTGGCCGGTCTGAAGGGGGAATTTCCCAGAATGCAGATTGCCGTGCTCACCGGCTATCGGGACTTTGAATACGCTCGGCGGGCTATCCGGCTGGGTGTGTCCCGCTTTCTGCTGAAACCCTCCAGAATGGAGGAGCTGCTGGAGGCCCTGGAATACATGACCGGCGTATTGGACCGCCTGCCCCCGGAGGAGGTCCCCCCGCCTGCGGAAGGAGGGGAGGACCCCAACAGCTTTCTGGTCCGCCAGGCCCAGGCCTACATTATGGAGCACTATGCGCAGCACCTCTCCCTCCAGGATGTGGCCGACCACTGCTACGTCAGCCAGTGGCACCTGAGCAAGCTGCTCAACCGGCATTTGGGGCAGCCCTTTTATGAGCTGCTCAATGCGGTGCGCGTCCGCCGGGCCAAGCAGCTGATGGCCAATCCTGCCCTGCGCATCAGCGAGGTGGCCGAGCAGGTGGGCTACGCCGACACCGCTCATTTCTCACGGGTGTTCAAGCGGCTGGAGGGCGTCTCCGCCGGGGAGTGGCGCAACCTCCACTGCGGCAAAGAGTGACGCCCGCCGGACGGCGCCAGTCTACATCGGCGGCCTTCAGGAAGACAAAAACCCCGCGGAATCTGCGCCTGTAGACACAGATTCCGCGGGGTTTTTTCGCAGGGGGATATGCTGTGCTCTGCCGGACCGAGTTTTTATGCCAGGGCAGCGGTGATAATTGCCATGGAATAGACCTCCTGGGCGTTGCAGCCCCGGGACAGGTCGTTGATGGGGGCGTTCAGTCCCAGCAGAATGGGCCCATAGGCGTTGAAATTGCCCAGGCGCTGGGCGATTTTGTAGCCGATGTTGCCGGCGTTGATGTCGGGGAACACAAAAGTGTTGGCGTGGCCCGCCACAGGGCTGTCTTTGCACTTGGTCTCCGCCACCTTGGGGGAGACGGCGGCATCAAACTGCATCTCTCCGTCGATGGACAGGTCGGGGCGGGCGGCCTTGGTTTTCTTGGCGGCCTCGCGCATCTTGTCCACAGTGGGGCCCTTGCCGGAGCCGTGGGTGGAGTAGCTCAGGAACGCCACCTGGGGGTCGATGCCGAAGATCTTGGCGCAGTCAGCGGTTCCGGTGGCGATCTCCACCAGCTCATCCTCACTGGGGTCCAGGTTGATGGCGCAGTCGCCCATGGCCAGCACCTCGCTGCCGCCTACGGTCTCACGGACCATGATGAAACAGGAGCAGACAATGGAGTGGCCGGGCTTGGTCTTAATCAGCTGGAGAGCGGGGCGCACCGTGTCGGCAGTGGAATAGGTGGCGCCACCCAGCAGGGCGTCGGCCCGGCCCATTTTCACCAGCATGGTGCCGAAATAGTTGGCCTGCCGCAGGGAGGCGGCACACTGCTCCCGGGTCATCTTCCCCTTGCGCAGTTCCATCATCATGTCCACCATAGCGTCCATATCCTCAAAGTGGGCGGGGTCCACAATCTCCGCGCCGCGGATGTTGTAGCCGGCCTCCTCAGCGGCGGCGCGAATGTCCTCCTCGCTGCCCACCAGAATGGGGGTCAGCCAGGTTCCGGCCAGCAGCCGGGCGCTGGCCTCCAGAATGCGGGGGTCGGTGCCCTCGGTAAAGACAATCCTCTTGGGGGATTTCTTCAGCGTGTCGATGAGCTGTTTAAACATGTGAACTGCCATGGGTATCTGCCTCCATCTGTAATTTGTTGTGTATCGCGGCGAGCCGGCCGCTCCGCCGGAGGACCGGACGGACGCGGGCTGCGCGGCTCTGTACCGCCCCGTTTACAAGCAAGACCATTATAATCCGCCCGGCATAAAACCGCAAGTCTTTTTGACGGAAGAGCGGGAGAAATCGCCGATTTTGGCTGGGGTGCTACCGCCCCAGCCAGACCAAGTTGCTGTCGCCGGCAAAATTGGGGACGCTGTAGAGCACCGCCGCGGCGTCTATGCCGTGTTCCCGGATATAGTCCGCCGCAGAGAGCTTGTAGTAGCGCAGATCAATCAGATGGATTTCGGAAAAGTGGGCCGTCAGAAAGGGGACCATGGAGTCACTGTAGGAGTCCCGCACCAGCAGCAGCCTGGGCGCCCCGGTGTTCCGGGTGTACACTACCCCCAGGGACTGCTGACCGCCCAGGAACATGGCGTATTTGTCCTTAACCTCCAAAAAGGACTCGTCATAGAGCTGCCGGGGCTCCTCCACGGGGTTTCCCTTCTGGTCGTAGGTGTGGGAGACCACGGTAATGCCGTCCTCGGGCACATAGATGTCCATGCAGTCGGGCTTTACCCAGCGGACGCCGGAGCTGGAAAAAACCGTGCCGTAGAAATCCTGGCTGACCGTGGTTTTAGTATACTGGGACAGGGGTACGGGCTCCAGCCCCATGGCCCGGGCCAGGGCGGTATAGCCGTAATAGGCCCCCAGGCTGGTCCAGTGGTGGTCGGTGCGGTAGAAAATGTCCTCCTCCCGATGGTCCCAGAGGGCGCTGTACGTGTCATACCACCAGTCGGGCAGGGCAGTTTCGGCCTGCTCCAAAAGAGCGGTCTGGCTGGCGTTGGGTGCGCCCGCCGGAAGCCTGTCCGCCCAGATGCAGGCCTGGGTGGGAATCAGAGAGACATATACGGGAATATCCACATTTTCCACAAACTTATGCACATAACCCAGATTATCCGTCACCCGTTTCTGGTCCGGCTCTTCAAAGCGGGTGATCAGCGTGTCCTTCGCGCAGAAATAAACGCCGTTGTTTTCCTGCTTGCCCAGCAGCCGCTCCAGGGTGGACTTCATGGCGACCCAGCCGTCCCGAAGCACGAACTGATCGGTCATGTAGACCTCGAATTTGGACATAAACTCCCCGGTGCTCACACTCCGGAGCGTGAGGGCCGGGAACTGGGCCAGCTCCCGGTTTTCCACCTCGGAGCGGGTCCGGTCGGGCGCAATGGCGTTGGCTGCCAGAAACAGCGCCAAAAAAGCGCAGAACAGGGCGGAAATAAATATACTATAGCGTTTGCTCATACTTTCACCTCACAGGCCTAGTACTCTACCAAGCTAGAACATTGTATTTGCCTTTGGGCCGGATTTTTGCAGGGCGAGGCGGAGGATGCCGTTCGTCAGAAGCGGAAATAGAGGAAGGGATTGTAGGTGGCGTCCACCAGATACGCGGTACAGACGGTCAGCCCCGCCAGCAGCAGCACCGGCAGGAGCACCTGGACGGCCCGCGCCGGCAGGCGCTCCCACACCCTGACGGACAGAGGGGTGGAGGCGATGGCGGCAATGAGCAGCACCGGCAGGTAGCTGCGCAGACAGTACCAAAATACGCCGTCCCAACCGCCTGCGGCCGCCAGGCCGAACATGGCTTTCAGGTAGACTCCCAGATGGCCCAAGTCCTCCACCGCGAAGATGGCCCAGCTGACCACCGCCAGGAAGACCGTATACAGATGCTGGAGGGGCCGGGGGAGCTTCTCCAGCACTTTGAGCAGAAAGGCCTTTTCCAGAATCAGCAGGAGAGCAAAGTAGAGCCCCCAGAGCAGGAAATTCCAGCTGGCCCCGTGCCAGATGCCGGTGGCGGCCCATACCACCAGCAGGTTCAGGAACAGGCGGGGGCGGCTGACCCGGTTGCCCCCCATAGGGATATACATATACTCCCGGAACCAGGACCCCAGAGAGATGTGCCACCGGCGCCAGAACTCGGTGATGGAGCGGGAGATGTAGGGATAATTAAAGTTGCGCAGAAACTCAAAGCCCAGCATCCGCCCCAGGCCGATGGCCATGTCCGAGTAGCCGGAGAAATCGAAATAGAGCTGGAGGGAAAAGGCGGTCACGCCCAGCCACGCCCCGGCGGTGGTGAGCTGCTCCGGAGGCAGGGCTTTATAGAAATCCCAGAGGCTTCCCAGGTTGTTGGCCAGCAGGACCTTCTTGGCCAGGCCAGCCGTAAAGATCTGTACGCCGGAGGCAAAGCGCTCCGCCGTGTGCTCCCGCCGGTCCAGCTGTCCGCCCAGGTCCTTGTATTTGATGATAGGTCCGGCGATGAGCTGGGGAAACAGAGTGACAAAGGTTCCGAAATTGATGATATTCCGCTGGACTTTGGCGTCGCCCCGGTATACGTCGATGGTGTAGCTCATGGTCTGGAAGGTGTAGAAGGAGATGCCGATGGGCAGGCGGAGACCCAGCTCGGGCATAAAATTCAGTCCCGCCGCCGCCAGGCTGCCGGCGATGAAGTCCCAGTATTTGAAGAAGAACAGCAGCGCCAGGTTAAAGATTACGGACGAGGCCACCGCCAGCCGCGCGCCCCGGTCGTTGTCCCTGCGCTTGCAGCGCTCCACCAGCATCCCGTGGGTGTAGTCAATGGCGATGGAGGCAAACATGATAAGAATGTAGACCGGCTCCCCCCAGGCGTAGAAAATCAGGTTGAAGAGCAGCAGGATGCCGTTGCGCCAGCGGAGAGGGGCTATATAGTAAACAAACAATACAACCGGGAGATAGAGAAACAAAAAATACAGACTGGAAAAGACCAAAGGCGCCGCCTTCTTTCATCAGTATCCGGAAGAACCGGCATCCGACGCGGGATGCGCGTACGGCTCTAAAAGCCCCGCCCGGCAGAGAAACCCGCCGGGCGGGGCCAGTTCGGAAATATAGTCGCCGCAGTTGAAAAAGCGCAAAATGCGCTTTTTCCTCCAGTGGGCCAATGGCCCACTGGAGCGTGCAATGCACGCCAGCGGCGTCTATGAAGTCCAAAGCAGGGCCGCATGAGCGGTCCCTGCGGCGATTTTCGCCGCAGGGTTCAAAAGGAGCAAATCGCTCCTTTTGAACCGCTTTGACTATAGTATACCCGATTCCGCTCAGTTTGTACAGTCATCAAAAATCTGGGCCGCCTGGTCGGCCTCGTAGCTGATGGCAAAGAACAGGTAATTGCCGCTGGTGATCAGCTTATAATTCTGCACCAGCTCCAGCTGCTCCGGCAGGTAGGTGGACCACTGGGCCTCCAGGTCGGCCTGGCGGCGCTCCACCCCGGCCTTTACCGTGTCCATGGAGCCCTCCTTTACCTGGGCGATGAAAAACTCAGTGGCCTGAACGTTCATCAGAGGGACCTTTCCAATGTAGGTCTCCAGGTCGGCGCTGTCGATGCCGTAGAGGGCCGACAGGACTTCGTCGTCCATGTCCATCAGGGAGGGCAGCTCTATCTCGCTCTCAATGCGGCTCCACACTGTCTGCGCCACGTCTGTATCTCCGGACTCCTCTTCGGAGGGGGTAGGCGTGGGGGCCGGGTCCTTTGCGGGGGGCGTGGGAGCCGGAGTCCTGGTGGGCTGAGGCTTGGGAGAAGCGGACTCCGGCGGGGTTTGGGCCGGGTTGTCCGTACCGGCGGGCGTGCTCTCCGGAGCGGGGGTGCTTGTAACCGCCGGGGTATCCGCCGGAGAGGGCGCCGCGGTCTCCGTCTGAACGGGAGTAGGGGTGGGGTCTGCCGCGGGGGGCTGCGTACCGCCGCAGGCGCTCAGCAGGCTCAGGCACAGTGCCCCGGTGAGGACCAGGGCAGGGAAACGTCGATTCATGGTTGATCTCCTTTTTTGTGTTTTTATGTTCTGCTTTGGGTGGGTCCGCCTATTTTGACGCCGGGCCGTGGATAAAAGTTCCGCGCCGCGGAGAAAGTCGCCGCTTCGACTGAAATACCGGCAATCTGCCCAAAAGCAGGTTGAGTTCCCGGCGGACGGCCGTCTTTTTGTGGACAGCAAAGGCCGCCCGCTGTTTCCGCAGACGGCCTTTGCCGGATAGCTTTACGGTTTTTCCCGCTCCAGGCGCACCAGCTTGACACAGGCGGCGATGACGCCGAACAGGAACCACCAGGTAAACATATTGCGGGGGTAATACCAGGTGTATTCAGCCACACCCACCACCAGAATGCCGCAGAAGCCGCCCACCGCGGCGGCCAGCAGCCGCTTGACCCGCTTATCCCCGGCGGAGACCACCGATTTTACCCCGGATTTCAGCTGGTAGAGCAGCAGGGCCAGGAAGGACAGAATGCCCCAGATGCCGGTCTCGCCCCACATCTGTAGATAATTATTGTGGGTATGCACCGGGTAGGACCCGTCAAAAATGGTGGGGTAGGTCTGAAAGGTCCGCTTCATAATATCGGTGCCCAGTCCCACGCCCCGGACCCAATAGTCCCGCATGAGGTTGGCGGTGGCTTTGTAGATGTCAAAGCGGTAACGGGTGGAGGTATCCCTGGTGTCGCCAATGGTTTGAATGCGGTTGTAAATGGTCTCCGGCAGCAGGGGAATGGCCGCCACACCCAGCAGAAACAGCGCCGGCACGAACCGCCAGTCCAGCAGGGCCGCAAAGACCACCACCGCCAGGGCCAGCCCGATCCAGCCGGACCGGGAGTAGGTGAAGCCGATGGCCGCCGCACCCAGCGCCAGGGAGCACAGGGAGAGGAGCTTTCCCCGCCAGCGGCAGTTGAGGAACAGGGCCAGGTCCAGAGGCAGAAGCATAGCCAGCTGTTCGGCAAAATTGTTGGGGTTGTCAAAGAAGGAGTACACCCGGCCGGGCATTCCGGCGTTGACAATCATGTCCTGCTGGGAGGCCACGATTTCCACGCCTACATAGCCCTGATAACAGCCGTACAGAGCCGCCGCCGAGATACCCGTCACCGCCAGGGCCACCGCGAGCTGGAGCTGCTCGTATTTCCGCACGGAGCTCACCAGCACCAGCACCAGCAAAAAGCCGGTCAGATGGAAGAAGAAAAACCGCATAGACAGGCGAGTGGCCAGGGAACCGGCCAGGGCAATGCAGATAAAGCCCATATAGAAGATCATATAGGGTCCCAGCCGGTCCAGCTGGAGCCGCCGCCCGGGGCGGGAGGCGCTGCCCAGTATGAAGAGGCACAGCAGCCCCAGGGCCCCGGCAAAGCCATACACGTTGTTCCAGACAGCGTGGGGGGCCATCAGCATTACCAGCATGAAGAGACCCAGGAAAAAGAAGGCCGCCCCGCCCAGGGCGGAGACCATACGGAAGCACAGGCTTCCGTCCCACACCCGGCGGCCTGCCTTGTAAATCCACTTGGCCGCCGCGCAGGGGAGGTTGACAATGCCCGTAAACAGCGGACAGGAAACGCTGTGGGGCCACGCCCGGAGCAGGGTTCCCTCCCGCCACAGGAATGTCCACAGGACGCTGCCCTCCGCGGTTCGGCCGAACCAGTCCTCCGTCCGGCGGAGAACCCCTCCGGCGGCGCTCTGCCGCCCGGCCTCCGCCAGCGCCCCCCAGAGGGCCAGCAGGAACCGCACAACTCCGCTGTTTTGTACAATTGCACTCATAATATGCTCCCTTTCGGCTTACTCCCAGTTCCCTTTTGTGTTCCTGGTGCTTTAACACTCGTTTCTGGTGTGTAATCATTCATGAATAAAAATTGTGCGGATTACGGTTTGACCTTATGCGCAGTAATAATTGTATAGCTATGTGCATGTACAGTTATTTTGTAATCACCTAAAGCTATATACCAATTTTTCCCGATCCTTTCCGTGCTTGCGGTTGTATCCAAAATCCGTACTTTGCTCCATTGAACAACATCATCTGTTTCGATCTGGCAGTTCCTTTTTATTCGCTTTACACCCATTTCTGTTGTGTGAAGTTTATCAATATTTTCAATTAAATCATTCATTTCGTATCCTTCGCTTTTAAGACTATTCCTTGTATCGTGCTGTATATTTATCCAACGCGTTTTTACAGGGAACACAAAGTCGAATTGGGACTCGGCTTACCGCAGCGCTGCCTGATAGACCTCATAGGTGGCCTGGATCATCTTGTGTATTTCAAATTTTTCCTCTATGGTCCTGCCCGCATTTTCCCGGCAGCGGGCGGCAAAGGCGGGGTCCTCCAAAAACCGCTGCATGGCAGCCGCCATGGAGTCCGGGTTGTCATACTCCACCAGCAGGCCGCACCCGGCCTCTTCATTGACAATATCGGAGTTGCCTCCCATATCGGTGGCGACCACCGGCAGGCCCGCGGCCATAGCCTCAATAATCAGGAAGGACAGCGCCTCGTGCCGGGAGGAGTTGACGTACAGGTCCGCCCCCTTGTAAAGGTTTTTGATGTCCTTCCGGAAGCCGATGAACCGGACGCAGTCCCCCAGCTCCAGCTCCTCCGCCTGCTTTTGGGCGGGCGCCAGCAGGGGACCGTCCCCCGCCAGAACCAGGGTGAAGGGGAGCCCGGTCCGCTCCTTCAGCAGCTTAACGGAGTCCAGCAGATAGCGGTGCCCTTTGTCCTCCGCAAAGCGGGAGGCGCACAGCATGACGAACCGCGATTCATCCAGCCCCAGCTCCTGTCGGAGGGTAGACGTCTCCCGGCCGCCGGTCCAGGCCGCCGGGTCCACGGCGTTGAATACCACCCGGATGCGTTCCCCGCTCCAGCCGTTGGCGATGAGCTGCTCCCGCCCCCGATTGCACACGGCGATAATCTGGTCCTGCCTCCGGTCCAGGATCCGGTTGCTCAGGCGGGTGAAGGCGTCGTTGGCCTGGACAAAGTGGTTGGTGTAGACCACCCGGAGCCCGGGGTTATAGCGCTTGGCCAGCAGCGCGGTGTAGTGCTCCCGCAGGTAGTGGCAGTGGACCAGATCAATCGCCCACTGGTCGCACAGTTCCGCCAGCTCCCGGGCGGCCTTCCAGTCGAAGCGGCGGCGCATTTCCAGTCGGCGCACCGGCACGCCCAGGGCCTCCATCCGTTCCACCAGCAGCCCGCCCTGGTGATAGGCGAAATAGGGCTGCACCAGTCCCGCCGCGGAGCCATATCGGGCCAGAGTCTCCACATACCGCTCCGTACCGGCTTTTCCGGCGTAGTTGAGCAGATAGAGTACCTTCATAAGGCGCGCCTCCTTTGCACCGGACCGGGTGTGTCCGGTCAAAGTCCATTTTACAGGAAACCGCGGGGAAAATCAACTGCAATTGCCTCTTCAGGCAAAATGCTCCGGGAGCGGGTCCGGGCCGCGGACCGGGGCGGCACGGGGGGAGGGGCGCAAAAAATCTCACGGCAGGGTCCGCGGTCCTGACAAGAGCCGCCCTGCCGTGAGATTTAGAACCAGTATTCACAACCGTTGAACGCCGTCTGAGCGGTCCTTTTCCCGCCATACTGCGTCGTTTTCCCTTGCCATCCGTCAGGATGGCCGCAGAACATCTCCTTGTCTGGCGGGGAAAATCCTCGTCCATCCGGCATTCCACGGTTATGAATACAGGTTCTGAGAGCCGTCCGGCGATGAAGACGGACGCTTACTTTCCGCCCTTGAGGGCCTTCATGCGGTCGGCGTGGCTGAGGATGCGCTTGCGCAGCCGCAGATTTTCCGGCGTGACCTCCAGCAGCTCGTCGTCGGCCAAAAACTCCAGGCACTGCTCCAGGGAGAGCTGCCGGGGCGGGGTCAGCCGCAGGGCCTCGTCAGAGCCGGAGGCCCGCATATTGGTCAGCTGCTTCTTCTTGCAGATATTGACCGAGATATCCTCCTGCTTGGGGGTCTCCCCCACCACCATACCGGCGTACACCGGTACGCCGGCGCCGATGAAGAGCACCCCCCGCTCCTGGGCGTTGAAGAGACCGTAGGTGACGCTCTCGCCGGTCTCGAAAGATACCAGGGAGCCGGAATTGCGCCGCTGG
This sequence comes from uncultured Flavonifractor sp., assembly GCA_947384055.1. Classification (GTDB taxonomy): domain Bacteria; phylum Bacillota; class Clostridia; order Oscillospirales; family Oscillospiraceae; genus CANAAV01. Next base: position 1,372 of record CANDFO010000013.1, on the reverse strand, counting down.
ATCTCCCCCTTCACCGGGGCGTAGGAGTCGAACACGGAGGCCATGATGCCCTCGCCCTTGGTGTCGGTCAAAAATTCGTTGCGGTAGCCGAACAGACCCCGGGCGGGCACCAGAAACTCCAGCTTCATCCGCTCGCCCACAGGGGTCATCTCCACCAGGTCGCCCTTGCGGGAGCCGATCTTTTCAATGACCGCTCCCACGGCGTCGGCGGGCACGTCGGCCACCAGGCGCTCGATGGGTTCGCACTTTTTGCCGTCCACCTCCTGGTAGAGCACCCGGGGGGGAGACACCTGGAACTCGTACCCCTCCCGGCGCATGGTCTCAATGAGGATGGACAGGCTCATCTCGCCCCGGCCCGCCACATTGAAAGCGTCGGTGGAGTCGGTCTCGCTGACCCGCAGGGATACGTCCTTCAGCGTCTCCCGGAAGAGCCGCTCCCGCAGCTGGCGGGAGGTGACAAACTTTCCCTCCCGGCCTGCAAAGGGGGAATCGTTGACCGAGAAGGTCATCTCAATGGTGGGGGCGGAGATTTTTACAAATTCGATGGGCTCCGCCGCCTCGGGCGCGCAGATGGTGTCGCCGATAGTCACGTCGCCGATGCCGCTCATAGCGATGATATTGCCCGCCGTGGCCTCGGTGACGGCGGAGCGGCCCAGGCCGTCGAACTGATAGAGGGCCACGGCCTTGGCCTTTTTGGGCGCGGCTTCCGGAGTGTGGAAATTGCACACCGCAATCTCCTGATTCTGTCTCACCGTGCCCCGCTCGATGCGGCCGATGGCAATGCGCCCTACAAACTCATTGTAGTCGATGGAGGAGACCAGCATTTGGAAGGGAGCCTCCACGTCCGCCTCCGGCGCGGGAATGTAATCCAGGATGGTCTCGAACAGGGGGACCAGGTCCTGGCCCGCCGTCTCGGGGGAATAAGAGGCCGTGCCCTGCCGCCCGGAGCAGAAGAGCATGGGGGAGTCCAGCTGCTCGGCGGTGGCGTCCAGGTCCAGCAGCAGCTCCAGCACCTCATTCACCACGTCGTGAATCCGCTGGTCCGGCCGGTCGATTTTGTTGACCACCACAATGACCCGGTGCCCCAGCTCCAGGGCCCGGCTCAGCACGAAGCGGGTCTGGGGCATGGGCCCCTCGGCGGCGTCCACCAGAAGGATGACGCCGTTGACCATCTTCAAAATCCGCTCCACCTCGCCGCCGAAGTCGGCGTGGCCGGGGGTGTCCACAATGTTGATTTTTACGTCCTTGTAATAAACGGCGGTATTCTTCGCCAGGATGGTAATGCCCCGCTCCCGCTCCAGGTCGTTGGAATCCATTACCCGGTCCACGGTGGCCTGATTCTCCCGGTAAATGCCGCCCTGCTTGAGCATCT
>CANDFO010000012.1 GCA_947384055.1 uncultured Flavonifractor sp. | reverse complement strand
AATTTTCCATGCCGCGCCTCCTTGCCGGATAACAGAATACGGATTCTGTTGTAAAGCGAAAAAAGCAAAACAAAAAAGCATAAAAAATAGAACCAGGCAAGGCTAAACTGTCCCTGCCTGGTCCATATTCCATGCTTTTCTTATACAACTATAAAAAAGAACCGAAAATGCGCTTGAAAATTTAATCGAAATATGCTAATATATTGCCGCTATACCGTGGCAGTCACGAACTTTTAGCCGCGGTTAATAATGGTTTACAACAGAATCCGTATTCTGTTGTAACTTTACAACCTTGGTTGTGCAGGCTGGGTTTCCTGTTCCCAGCCGCGCTTTATTCTGTATAAACTTCTTAGTACTCCATCAGCCGGGAATCACACCCGTCTCTGGGCGGAGTTCCACATGGCTGCGTTACGGAAAAAATCACCCTTGACAAACCCGCCGCATTCGGCTAAAATGACACCGATATAAAGGCGATGATGGGAGGAAGACACGGCCTTTTCCGCTCAGAGAACCGGTGGTTGGTGTGAACCGGCGCGGGAACCCGTGTGGATGCTGAGCCCGGAGCCGCCCGCCTGAAGCTACGCGTAGGGCGGGCCGTGAGGCCCCGTTACCGGCCAAGGCCTTGCTGGAGGCCGCTGAGCGTCCGCCGGAAACGGCGGGCGGAAACAGGGTGGTACCGCGTTATTATACGCCCCTGACCAATTTCGGGTCAGGGGCGTTTCTGCGTCCCGGCCCAGTGCAAACAGGAGGAACCTCTATGAAGCCCGCACACAAAAAGTACATTCCCTTTACCCCTTTGAAGCTCACCGGCCGCACCTGGCCTGACCGGGAGCTGAAAGCGCCTCCCATCTGGTGCTCCGTAGACCTGCGGGACGGCAATCAGGCCCTGATTGACCCCATGAACGTGGAGGAAAAGCTGGAGCTGTTCCACACCCTGGTAGAGATCGGCGTGAAAGAGATTGAGGTTGGATTCCCCTCCGCCTCGGAGACGGAATACGAGTTTATCCGCACTCTCATTGAGGGAGGGCACATCCCCGACGATGTAACCATCCAGGTACTGGTCCAAGCCCGGGAACACCTGATCAAGAAAACATTTGAAGCCATTGAAGGGGCAAAGCACATAATCTTCCACTTCTACAACTCCACCTCCACCCTCCAGCGGAAGGTAGTTTTTCACACCGATGTAGCCGGGGTCAAGCAAATCGCCGTGGACGCCGCCAGACTGATCCGGGAGCTGTCCAGGCCGGTGCTGGATGCGGGGGTGGACCTGCGCTATCAGTATTCCCCGGAGTCCTTTATGGGCACCGAAATGGACGCAGCCGTGGAGATCTGCCAGGCGGTGCTGGAAGAGCTGGGGGCCTCTCCGGAAAAAAAGGTGATCCTCAACCTGCCCACCACGGTGGAAAACTGCATGCCCAACTATTTCGCAGACGAAATTGAGTATTTTATCTCCAGGCTGCCCTCCCGCGACTGCGCCATCATCTCCCTGCACCCCCACAACGACCGGGGAGAGGGCGTAGCCACCGCCGAGCTGGGCCAGCTGGCCGGGGCCGAGCGGATGGAGGCCACTCTCTTCGGCAACGGGGAGCGCACCGGCAATGTGGACATGGTCACGCTGGCCCTGAATCTGTACACCCAGGGAGTGGATCCCGGACTGGATTTCTCCCACATCAATCAGGTCCGGGACATATACGAACGAGTCACCAAGATGAAGATCGGCGAACGCCAGCCCTATGTGGGCGAGCTGGTCTTTACCGCGTTTTCCGGCTCCCATCAGGATGCCATCAACAAGGGCGTCCGCTACATGGAGGAGAGCGGCACCGAATACTGGGAGGTCCCCTACCTCCCCATCGACCCGGCGGACGTAGGGCGGCAGTATGAGCCCATTATCCGCATCAACAGTCAGTCGGGCAAGGGCGGCGCGGCCTATGTGATGCAGCACAATTTCGGCTTTGACCTGCCCAAGAACATGCACCCGGAGTTCGGCCATATTGTCCAGGCGGAGACCGACCGGGTGGGCAAGGAGCTCCAGCCTGAGCGGATTTACGAGCTTTTCCAGCAGGAGTACATCGCCGCCTCCACTCCCTATCAGCTGGTCCGCCACTCCTTCGCCGAGTTTACCGACGAGGAAGGTCACTCCCACGTGACCTTTGCCGGCACCCTCCGGCACAAGGATACGGTGTTCCAGGTAAACGGCTCCGGCAACGGCCCCATCGACGCCTTCTTCAACGCCATCCACGGCCAGAAAATGGACCGCTTTACCTTTGTGGATTATAAAGAGCACGCCATCAAGCGGGGCTCCGACTCCCAGGCAGTGGCCTATATCCATCTCCAGGACCAAAAGGGCCAGGACTGGTTTGGTGTGGGCGTCTCTCACAACATCAATCTGGCTCCTCTGAAGGGCATCCTCTCCGCCATTAACCGGGCAGTCAGTCTCGAAAATTAAGCAAAGCATGGGGGGTCCGGCAGTTAGCCGGACCCCCCTATGCTGTCGAAAAACTTCTCCCACGGGAAAGTCTCGCAGAGTTTTGCCGCCCGAAGGCGGTAAAATAAAGTCAAAATCGGTCATTTTCGGGGACATGTGCCTCGAAATGACACATCTCGGCCTGCAAGTGTGCCCAAAGCGTACACGCAGCAGGCCGTATTCCATTTGTCGAAAAAAGCCTCTGGCCTTTTTCGACAGGCTCGGGGGTCCGGCAGTCAGCCGGACCCCCATATTTTATCGTTTTTTTCTGGCATTCTTTTTCGGTTTGGCGGTCGCCCAGCCGGGCTTTCTGCCGCGCTTTCCGGGCTCCGGCGGAGCAACGCCGGCTTTCCGCTGCCTCCCTGCCGCATTCCGGCCCGGTGTTTCCCGGCTCTTTGCATCTTTGGCCCGGCTCTGCCCTTCTCCCCCTCCGCCAGGCCGCAGGAGACAGCCTTTTCCATAACCGATCAGATCCTCCCGGTGGGCCGTATACAGGGCCTCCCGCACCAGGGACCGCTTTTCCGGGCGCTTCCACTGCATCAGCGCCCGCTGCATGGCCTTTTCATGGGGGTCCCGGGGCACGTAAACCGGCTCCATGGTCCTGGGATCAATACCTGTATAATACATACAGGTGGACAGCGTCCCCGGCGTCGGATAAAAATCCTGCACCTGTTCCGGCTGACGCCCTGTCCGGTTGAGCCACTCCGCCAGCTTTACCGCGTCGTTCAGCGTGCACCCCGGATGGGAGGACATCAGATAGGGCACCAGGTACTGCTCCCTGCCATATTTGCGGTTAAGACTGTCATACTTCTGCCTGAAGCGCTCATATACGCCGATATGGGGCTTGCCCATACAGTCCAGCACACCGTCCACGCAGTGCTCCGGCGCCACCTTCAGCTGTCCGGATATGTGGTACTGCACCAGCTCGTTAAAAAAGGCGCTGTCCTTGTCCTGAAGCAGATAGTCAAACCGGATGCCCGAGCGGATAAAGACCTTTTTCACCCCCGGCACCGCCCGGATTTTCCGCAGCAGCTCCAGATAGTCCCGGTGGTCTGCGTCCAGATTGGGGCAGGGCTCCGGGGCCAGGCAAGCCCGGTTCCGACATAACCCCGCTTTCAACTGTTTTTTACAGGCCGGGCGGCGGAAGTTAGCGGTGGGGCCTCCTACGTCGTGAATGTAGCCCTTGAACCCCGGATGTTTCGTCAGCTCCTCCACCTCCCGCAGGACGCTCTCGTGACTGCGGCTGGAGACCACCCGCCCCTGGTGAAACGCCAAGGAACAGAAATTGCACGCCCCAAAGCACCCCCGGTTATGGGCCACCGAAAAGCGGACCTCCTCAATGGCGGGCACACCCCCCATGCCGTCATACATGGGGTGGGGTTCCCGGACATAGGGCAGCTCCGCCACGGCGTCCAGCTCCGCCGTGGTTAACGGCAGGGCCGGGGGATTGACCACCAGAATCCGGCTCCCGTGGCGCTGCAAAACAGCCCGCCCCCGGAAGGGGTCGTGCTCCTCATACTGAATCCGGTTGGCCTGAGCATAGGCGCGCCTGTCCGCCTGTACCTCCGCAAAGGAGGCGCACTCCACCTTCCGGTATCCGCAAGCGGAGGGGCTGGAGGCGAGAAAGGCTGTGCCGCGCACATCCCGGATGGCCCCCGCCGGCGTGCCGGAGGCCAGACGCCCGGCGACCTCCCGGACAGCGGTCTCTCCCATGCCATAGACCAGCAGGTCCGCCTGACTGTCCACCAGAATGCTCCGCCGTACCTTGTCCTCCCAGTAATCGTAGTGGGCAAACCGCCGGAGAGATGCCTCCAGCCCGCCGATCACTATCGGAATATCCCCAAAGGCCTCCCGCACCCGGTTGGCATAGACAATCACCGCCCGGTCCGGCCGCAGGCCCGCCCGGTTTCCCGGGGAGTAGGCGTCGTCGTGCCGTCGCTTCCTGGCGGCAGTGTAGTGGGCCACCATTGAGTCAATGTTTCCGCTGGAGACCAGCACCCCCAGCCGCGGCCGGCCCAGGGCGGCAAAGGCGGCGGCGCTGTGCCAGTCCGGCTGGGCCAATATGCCCACCCGGTATCCCTCCGCCTCCAGCACCCGGGAAATGATGGCCGGGCCGAAGGAGGGATGGTCCACATAGGCGTCGCCCGTAATGATTAAAAAGTCGTACCAGTCCCAGCCCCTGGCCTCCATATCCGCCGGGGATACCGGAAGAAAGCGATTTCGCTCACTCATAGGCAATACTCTTTTCCAGGATGTCCAGCTTCACCCGGGCTCCCTGGTCCTCCCCCGCCTTGACAAAGCCGTATTTCTGATAAAACCGCTGGGCGACCCTGTTGTCGGGCGCGCAGCGCAGGCGCAGCCGGTCCCGGCCCAAGGGACGGTAGACCGACACCGCCTGCCCGATAAGCTGAACCCCCAGCCCCTGTTTCCGGCACTGAGGCATCATGTACACAAAGGGGATGTACCCCACACCCTCCTGGGCGTGACGCTCCAGATCCAGCTGGAGCACACCGGCCAGCTCCTCTCCCCGCAGAACCGCAAATATAGACCTGCCCCGGTCCTGCCGCCAGCAGCGCATGGCGTCCTTCCAAAAGCCCGCCCCGTCGAAGGGGATGTCAGGACCATGAATGTCCACCCACGCCTCCCGCCGGGCCTCCATGTAGAGCTCCCGCTCCCGCTTCAGGTTCAGCGGCCGGAACCACAAATTCGCGTCGGCCAGATTGCCGCCCTCATACTTCCACCACTTCTGCCGGGCCAGGGTAGAGATCTCCTCGGGCAGATGGCTGTTGTCATTCTCATACACCACGCGGAACTCCTCTCCCTCCACCTCCAGACAGGTGACGGCGGTGTTGTCGCTGTGACTCAGTCCGTCCATCTCCCCCGGTCCCAGCCCCCGCACCGCCCCCTGAAGGCACCGGATGGCCGAGCCGTGGGAAAAAACCGCCACCGTCTGCCCCGGGTGCATCCGGGCCAGCTCCAGCAGGGCTCCCTTCATGCGGGCCTGCACCTGGGCGATGGTCTCGCCGCCCTCCACGTGGAATTCCGGGGCGGCATGGTTGAAATATTCCAGGCTCAAAGCGTCGTGCCGCTCCAGGTCTCCCCAGGTGCGGTCCTCCCACACCCCCAGGTGAATCTCCCGCAGGTCGGGCCGGGTGTGCAGCTCCAGCCCGTGAGGGCGGCAGACCGCTCCGGCGGTAGTTTTGGTGCGGTACAGGTCGCTGGAATAAACCGCGTCCACACGCTCTTTGGCAAAGCGCCCCTCCAGCGCCGCAATCTGGCGGCGGCCGTTGGCGGTGATCAGGCTGTCATACCAGCCGTGGGCCCGACGGTACAGGTTGCCCTCTGCCTCCGCGTGGCGGACGATATAAAATCTCGTCATAAAATATGTGTCTCTCTTTCCATATTGCTGTATAACCGGTCCGCCGTTTTATAGTCGATGCGGTTGAGACGTGGTAAAAAGGAGGCGAGGGAAAACGGGGCGTGGCAAGGCGGAGGACGCGGGCGGGCTGACGCCCGCCAAGGACGACAACGCAGTCCACGCCTCGCTTTACCCGCCGAACCTTACCGATTCTCAGCCGCTTCGACTATAACAAACCGTCAGGCGCTCAGACCTGCGTCTATAACCGAGGGACGCTGGATGGGCAGGGATATTTCCCGCCAGACAGGGAAATACGCTGCGGCAGTCCTGACAAATCGCAGGGAAAATTGGCGCGGTATAACGCGAAAGGGCCGGCCTGAACCTTTGTTCAACATCTGTAAATACAAATTTTTATACGCGCAGCTCCTGAAAGGCCCTGTGGATAACCTCCTCAAAGGATTCCGACGCGCCCCAATCAAACCGGAACAGTCCCTCGCCCCCGCCGCCGCTGACACAGTGGAGGCGGGTCTGTCCGGTAAAGTCATCCAGAGTAACAGTGAGTGTCAAGCGGTTTCCCGCCCGGTAGTAGTGTTTTTCATACACCAACACCACACAGCACCCTCCCTCCGGATGCGCAACCTCATAGCGGTCCAGAAAGGTTCCTGTAACACTGTCCATCACCGCGTGGTCAATAATGGTTTCACAGCCTTTCAGCGTCGGAGACACAAAGTATGCTTCACTCACAGTCCACACTCCTCTCTCAAAGGGTGATATAGGGGTACAGCGCCTTCCGCAGCGCCCCGCCATACTGCCCGGCGGCGGAGCGGCTGTCTCCGGACTGATGAAAAACCCCGCTTCCACCAGTCACCGCCCAGTACAGCCGGGTGCGGCCCTCCAGTGCGTCCAGCACCACCGTCATGGTCATGCGGCTGCCGGTCCGCACATAGTACTTCTCAAATATCATCACCAGGCCCAGCAGCTCCTCTCCCCGGCGCAGCTCCTGGCAGCCCGCCATCCGGCTGGAGAGACCCGCACCCTCCACCAGCTTGGAGATAAGCCGGGCGGCCTCTGCCAGCGGCAGGGCGAGATAACAGGTATCATGCTCCACGGGCTACTCTACCTGCCAGGCCCGGACCGCCCCGCACAGCTGGGATATTCTGCTCAGTCCCTGAGCGGCGGCGATTTTCTCCAGCCCGTCCCGAACCTTCAGCGGGGCGTAGGGGTCGGCAAAGCAGGCGGTTCCCACCGCCACGGCGGAGGCGCCGGCCAGCATCAGCTCCGCCGCGTCCTCTCCCCTGGCGACGCCTCCCATACCCAGAATGGGCGTTGAAACAGCTCCCGCCGTCTCCCAGACCATCCGCACCGCCACCGGCAGCACGGCAGGCCCGGACAGTCCCCCGGTGTTCATCCTCAAAATGGGCCGGCGGGTGTTCACGTCAATACGCATCCCCCGCAGGGTGTTGATCAGAGAGACGGCGTCTGCGCCGGCCCCCTCCACCGCCTTGGCAATCTCCACAATATCGGTGACATTTGGGGAGAGCTTCACCATCACGGGCACAGCGGAGTGCTCCTTAGCTACGCGCGTAACCTCCGCAGCCAGCTCCGGTCTGGTGCCATAGGCCATCCCGCCTGCCTTCACGTTGGGACAGGAGATGTTTACCTCAATCATATCCACCCCGGCCCGGGAGAGCTTTTCACACATGATTCCGTACTCCTCCGGGGTGTTTCCCGAGATGTTGGCAATCACCGCCAGCTCGTGCCGCCGCAGTTCGGGCAGCTCCTGAGCAATGAAAGCGTCCACCCCCGGATTCTGGAGGCCCACAGAGTTGAGAATCCCCATGGGTGTTTCAGCGATCCGCGGAGGCGGGTTGCCCTCCCTGGGGTGAAGGGTTAGGCCTTTACAACAGATCCCGCCCAGCTCGCTTAAATCGTAAAACGCCCCATATTCCCGGCCGAAGCCGAAGGTGCCGGAGGCCACCACGACGGGATTTTTCATTTTTACCCCCGCCAGGCTGACCGACATATCCACTTTAGACATCCCAGTCCACCTCCTCCCCGTCAAATACCGGGCCGTCCTTGCAGACATGCCGCATGGTTCCATCCTTCATCCGCACCGCACAGCCCAGACAGGCGCCCACACCGCAGGCCATGCGTTCCTCCATGGAGACCTGACAGGGCACACCGAACGCCGCCGCCGCCTTCACCACGCTTTTCAGCATGGGCCTGGGACCGCAGGCCAGAATGCCTCGATAGTGCTGTCCCTCCTCCAGCTCCCTCCGGACCAGCTCGTCCACAGTGCCGTGGTATCCCAGAGAACCGTCGTCGGTGGCGACTTTATAATCCAGGCAGTCTTTGGAAAATTCCTCCAGCAGCAGGGCCCGCTCCTTGGAGCGGAAACCCAGAATGGCGGTGGAGGCTCCGCCGCATGCCCCGGCACAGCCCAGCAGGGGCGGCACGCCGATGCCGCCTCCCACCAGGAGATAGGCCCCCTGGTCCTCCACCTGAAAGCCCCGCCCCAGCAGTCCCAGCACATCCACGCTGTGTCCCTCCGGGCGGCGGGCCAGCCATTCGGTGCCCTCTCCCCGGACCTCAAATACAATGGTGAGGGTATCCCCCTCGTTCGAGCCGTGCCAGTCACAGACCGAGATAGGGCGGCGGAGCAGGCGGCTCTCGCCGCATTTGATGTGGACAAACTGCCCCGGCCCCGTCAGAGAGCTGCGCACCATATCCCCCACGGCCAGCTCCATCTGCACCGCGTAGGGGTTGAGATGCTTCTTGGATAGAATTTTACACTTCTGTTCTACCTTCATCCATTCCGCCCCGCTTATACGATAGTCACATACTGCTTGATGTCGTCCCGCATGGCAATGGCCGCATTTCGGGCAGCCTCCTGGTAGTCTGCCCCGTCTTTCCCGGTCTTCTGCCAGGCACACATAATGCCCCGGGAGGAGTTGACGACGGCCCCGTGGCCATATTTATTGAACGCAAAGCGCACATCGTCGGCAGTTCCCCCCTGGGCGCCATATCCGGGCACCAGGAAAAAGGTGCTCTCCAGGCGCCTGCGCAGCTCCCGCAGGTCGGAGGGGTAGGTGGCCCCCACCACCGCGCCGGTGAGGTTATAGCCGTATTTGCCCGCCGTCCCCTTGCCCAGGCGCTGGGTCAGGTCCCCCATAACCTTATAGACCACCCGGTCCCCGGCCACCATGTCCTGGAGTTCGCTGGAGCTGGGATTGGAGGTCTTCACCAGTACAAACAGACACTTGTCCTCCGCTTTGCAGGTCTCGATAAAGGGATTGACGGCGTCGGAGCCCATATAGCCGTTGACAGTTACACAGTCGGCCTCAAACGCGGCCAGCTCCCGGTCTCCCACCCTGGTTTTGCCCAGCCACGCCTCGCTGTAGGCCTGGGCGGTGGAGCCGATATCCCCCCGCTTTACATCGGCAATGACAAAGTATCCCTTCTCCTTGGCGTAGCGGATGGTGCGCTCCAGCACCTCCATCCCCCGCCAGCCCAGCCGCTCATAATAAGCCGACTGGGGCTTTACAGCGGGGACGATATCGCACAGGGCGTCCATCAGCCCGCAGTTGAAGCGGTAAACCGCTTCGGCGGCCCCCTCCAGTGTGGGGCCGTACTGGTTATAACACTCCGCAAGAATCTGGGGGGGTACGTACTCGGGCTTGGGGTCCAGGCCCGCCACAGTGGGGTTTTTCATGGCGCGAATCTGGTCCTGCAAACGGTCGAACGACATGAATTATTCTCCTTCCTGATAGACGACCACGCCGCCTACAATGGTATATTTCACCTTTCCTTTTACCTTCCGCCCCGCGAAGGGGGTGTTGCGCCCCTTGGAGACAAAGCGCTCCGGGTCGATGGTCCACTCCTCGTCCGGGTCAAAGATCACCACGTCCCCGTCGGCGCCGATGGCCAGGCGGCCCTTGGTAGGCAGGCGCAGAATACAGGCCGGATTGATGGTCATTTTCCGCAGAATGTCGGAAAGCTCCAGCTCTCCGGTATGATAAAGGCTGGTCAGAGATATGGCCAGGGCCGTCTCCAGCCCCACCATGCCGCTGGGGGCCTCGGTAAGCGGCCGGGCCTTTTCCTCGGCGGAGTGGGGGGCGTGGTCGGTGGCGATGGCGTCAATGGTGCCGTCCTTCAGTCCCTCAATAATAGCCGACACATCCTGCTTGGTCCGCAGAGGCGGATTCACCCGGGCCAGACTGCCCTGGGTCAGGATCTCCTCCTCTGTAAGGGTAAAATACTGCGGGCAGGTCTCGCAGGTAATCTGCACGCCCTTGCGCTTGTAGCGGCGCACCAAACTCACCGACTTCGCGGTGGAGATGTGGCAGATATGGACCGCTCCTCCAGTCTCCTCCGCCAGCATCGCGTCCCGGGCTACCATAATTTCTTCGGCAATATGGGGTCGTCCCGGCAGGCGGAGCTGGCGGGATATCCGCCCCTCGTTGACCGCGTAATTCTTCACCATCTCCGCGTCCTCACAGTGGGAGAGAACTGTCAGCCCCTTCCGGTTGGCCATAATAAGGCCGTCCCGCATCAGATTGGCATTCTGCACCGGGACGCCGTCGTCGGAGAGGGCCACTGCTCCCGCCGCTTTCAGCGCCTCAAAATCGGTGAGCTCCTCCCCCCGCTGCCCCCGGCTCAAGGCGGCGATGGGCCACACGTGGACCCAGCCCGCATCCTCCGCCCGTTTTTTTACAAAGGCCACCTGCTCCGGGCAGTCCACCGCCGGGCGGGTGTTGGGCATGCAGGCAATGGAGGTAAAGCCCCCGCAGGCCGCCGCCTGCGCGCCCGTGGCGATGGTCTCCTTGTACTCAAAGCCCGGCTCCCGCAGATGGACGTGCATATCCACCAGCCCTGCGCATACCACCATTCCCCTCACACTGAGAATCTGAGCGCCCGGCTCGTAGATGTTGCTTCCGATGGCGGCCACCTTGCCGTTTTCAATCAAAATGTCCATAACGCCGCCGATGCCCCCCACCGGGTCCACCAGCCGCCCCTGCCGTATCAATAGCTTCACATAACCGCTCCTTTCAGACACAGAAAAAGGGTACAGGGTACTCCCCCCGCCCCTTTCCTCACAACACCGTTCTCTCTTTCCTCCATTATAGCTTGAATCGCATTTTTTAGCAACGCATTTTTCAGGATTTTCGGGCAAGATATTGGTACAAGCCAAAAAAGGAGGGAACACATATGAACAAGCACGGTTTTTTTGAGGGCATCGGCCTGGGCGTCCTGGCGGGCGCCGCCATCGGCATGGCGGTCGCCAGCGCCCCCGGCTGTGGGCCGGATGTGCGGCGCATGACCCGCAAGGCCGCCCGGAAAATGGACCATATGAAGGACGATCTGTCCGAGCGCATGGGCTTTTAACCAATTGCAGGCTTTGGGGCTTCGTCGCCCCGCGCCGTGCTCATGCGCATAAACAAAGCAATCCCCCGGCGCGGAATCCGCGCCGGGGGATTGCTTCCGTCCGATAAAACAGCTCCGCAGAGCCCCCCTTGTTCGGCCCCGCTGCCTCCCGGTGGCGGGCAGAGCCGCCGGCATCCTAATTTGGAGCTCCGGCAAAAATTGACTTGACAGGAGTGGGCAAACTGCCTATAATATCGAATTATTATAAAGGTATAGCCGTCCCCCGCAGGCAAAGGCGGGGGGCATTTCATACCGCCGGTTTCGGAAACCGCACAGAGAAGCCGGACCACACCGCCGCCGGCCGGCGGAACGTCCGCGGCAGACAAACCAAAAATCTGAGGAAGGGACGGTGTAAGCACACGCTATGGCAAAGGAGTACAAACTCAGCGCCGAGCGCCTGGAGGAGCTGAAACAGGAGCTCACCTACCTGAAAACGGTACGGGAGAAAGAGGTGGCCGACCAGATTAAAGAGGCCCGCTCTTTCGGCGATTTAAGCGAGAACAGCGAATATGACGAGGCCAAAAACGAGCAGGGCAAGCTCTATTCCCGCATCGCCGAGGTAGAGAACATTTTGGCCAACTACGTGGTTATTGAGGAGCACGAGGAGGACCCGGATTCCGTCCGCCTGGGCTCCCGCATCCGGGTAAAGGACCTGGAATTTGACGAGGAGGAGACCTACCAGGTGGTGGGTTCTCAGGAGGCCGACCCCATGAACGGCCGCATTTCCGAGGATTCCCCCTTTGGACGGGCCCTGCTGGGCCGGGCGGTAGGCGAGCAGGTCCAGGTCGAGGCCCCCGCCGGTATATTAAGGTATCAAATTTTAGAGATACAAAAGTCGTAAAAAGGAGCCAGAGCAATGACTACCGAAGAGAAGAATGTCAGCCAGAACGTGGAAGAAAATCTGTCCGAACTGCGCCAGATCCGCCGTGCCAAGCTCAAGGAGCTTCAGGACGCAGGCCAGGACCCCTTCCAAATCACCAAGTATGTGGTAAGCCATCACTCCGCCGACATCAAAGAGAACTTCGAGGCCCTGGAGGGCAAAACCACCTCCGTGGCCGGCCGCATCATGTCCAAACGCGGCATGGGCAAGGCGGTGTTCTGCGACATGCAGGATGTCAAGGGCCGCATTCAGCTCTATGTCCGCGTGGACGAGCTGGGCGAAGAGGACTTCGCCAAATTCAAAAAACTTGATATCGGCGACATCGTGGGCGTTGAGGGCGAGGTTTTCAAAACCAAGCGGGGTGAAATCTCCGTAAAAGCCCACAAGGTGACGCTTCTCTCCAAATCCCTGCTGCCCCTGCCTGAAAAATTCCACGGCCTTACCGATAAGGAGACCCGTTACCGCCAGCGGTATGTGGACCTCATCATGAACGAGGATGTGCGCCGGACTTTCCAGATCCGTACGGCTTTCATCAAGCATGTACGCAAGTATCTGGACGACCGGGACTACCTGGAGGTAGAGACTCCCATCCTGAACACCATCCAGGGCGGCGCCACCGCCCGGCCCTTTGTCACCCACCACAATACCTTGGACCTGGATATGTATCTGCGCATCGCCACCGAGCTGCACCTGAAGCGCCTGACGGTGGGCGGCTTTGAGCGGGTGTATGAGATCGGCCGCATCTTCCGCAATGAGGGCATGGACCCCAAGCACAATCCGGAGTTCACCACCATTGAGCTCTACGAGGCCTATGCCGATTTCCACGATATGATGGATATTGCCGAGGGCATTCTCTCCTCCGCCGCCAAGGACATTCTGGGCAGCTATCAGCTTCAATGGCTGGGTGTGGACATTGACCTGACCCCCGGCTGGAAGCGCCTGACCATGGCCGACGCCGTAAAGGAGTACGTGGGCGTGGACTTTATGGCCGTCAGCGACGATGAAGAGGCCTGTAAAGCCGTGGAAGCCAAGGGCATCGACCTGGAGGGCTGCGAGCGCACCTGGGGCACCGCCCTGTATGAGGCCTTCGACCAGCGGGTAGAGGAAAAGCTGGTGCAGCCCACCTTTATTACCATGTACCCGGTGGAGGTCTCTCCGCTTACCAAACGCTCCCCCAAGGACCCCCGGCTCACCGAGCGGTTCGAGCTGTTCATCAACCACGCGGAGTTCGCAAACGCCTTCTCTGAGCTCAACGACCCCATCGACCAGCGGGGCCGCTTCGAGCACGAGCTGGCCCTGCGGGACATGGGCAACGACGAGGCCGGCATGATGGACGAGGACTATATCACCGCCATGGAGTACGGTCTGCCCCCCACAGGCGGCATGGGCATCGGCATCGACCGGGCGGTCATGCTGCTTACCAACGCCGATTCTATCCGCGATGTGCTTCTCTTCCCCACCATGAAGCCGCTGGACTGAAAAAACATAGCATACCAAGGGGGCTTCTCCCCTTGGTATGCTTTTCTGCGTGCTTGTTTTTTGATTTGTTCTGTTAAGGAGGGGTGCGCCTGTGCTCCGCCAGTTTGCCCTCTGGCTGCGGGACAGGCTCATCCGCAGCCGGAGCCTCAACGCCACCCGTATTGTGGCGGCCTCTTTCGCCGTTATCATCCTTACGGGCGCTTTTCTGCTGACCCTGCCCGCCGCCTCCCGCAGCGGACAGAGCGCGGGGCTGTTCACCGCCCTGTTTACCGCCACCTCCTCCTCCTGTGTCACCGGACTGATTCTGGCTGACACCTGGACCCAGTGGTCTCTGCTGGGGCAGGTCGTCATCCTTATTATGATCCAGCTGGGCGGCCTGGGCTTCATGACCATTCTCACCCTGTTTTCCCTGGCTATGCGGCGGCGCATCGGTCTGTCCGAACGGCTTATCATGGTCTCTACCCTCAACCTCAGCAATATGGACGGCGTCGTCCGGGTGGTGCGCCACGCCCTGATCGGCACTTTTTCCATAGAGGGAGTGGGAGCGGCCGTTTTGTCCCTGCGCTTCATTCCGGAAGCGGGCTTGGCCAGGGGGCTGTGGTACGGAATCTTTCACGCGGTCTCCGCCTTCTGCAACGCGGGTTTCGACCTGCTGGGCTGGAAGAGCGGCCCCTTCTCCAGCCTGGCCGGGTGTAAGGACGACCCGGTGGTGCTGCTCACCCTGACGGCGCTGATTGTGGTGGGCGGGCTGGGCTTTTTCGTGTGGGAGGAGCTGTTGGTCTGCCGGAGCTGGAAGCATCTGTCGGCCTATACAAAAATCGTGCTGATCCTTACGGCTGTTCTGCTTCTGGGGGGCGCGGCGTTCTTCTTCGCCGAAGAATTTCACAACCCCGCCACCTTGGGGGAGCTGCCTGTGGGCCAGAAGCTCCTCAACGCCCTGTTCCAGTCGGCCACCCTGCGCACCGCCGGATTTGACGCCATCGGTCAAGGGGGCCTTACTGACAGCAGCAAGGCCCTGTGCTGTATTCTCATGCTCATCGGCGGCTCCTCCGGTTCCACTGCCGGGGGTATTAAAACCGCCACTGTGGCGGTGCTTCTCCTGGCCCTGCGCGCCAGCCTCACCGGGCGGGAACAGGTGACGTTCCGGGGGCGGGCAGTCCCCTTCCGCAGAGTGCTGGACGCCATGACCCTGACGCTGGTGGTGCTTTTCCTCTTTTTGACGGCCTCCATGACCATCTCCACCCTGGAAGGTCTGCCCTATCTGGAGTGCGCCTACGAGGTGGCCTCCGCCATGGGCACCGCCGGACTCACCTGCGGCCTGACTCCGGAGCTCTCCCCGGTCTCCCAGGGGCTCATTATCCTGCTGATGTACCTGGGCAGGGTGGGAATCCTCTCGTTCTCCATCGCTTTTATTACCCGCAGCCACACCCCTGCCAAGCTCCGCTACCCGGAGATGCAGATTATGATTGGTTAAATCTCCACCGAAAAGGAGTGGTTTCACGTGGTCGAGCTTGCCGCATTCCTGGTCACGATAGCCGTTGGATATCTGGCAGACGTCATTTTCAGCGCCTGGAACTGGCCTGACGCGGGGTCGATTTTTGCCACTGCCGCAATGGGCTGCTTTCTGCTGTGGTCCATCCGTCACCCCAGGGGTCAGGACAGCCACAGGTCGGATGACTGACCTCCAGAACGCCACGCTCCATAAGGAGGGGACCCTATGAAAACATTTGTCGTCATCGGCCTGGGCCGCTTCGGTACCGCCATCGCCACGGAGCTGTCCGACCTGGGGCACGAGGTGCTGGCCGTGGACCAGTCTGAGGAGCTGATTCAGGGCGTGGCCGACCGCGTAACCCATGCCGTGGCTGGAGACGCCCGGGATCCGGCGGTCCTGCGCTCCCTGGGCGTGCGCAACTATGACTGCGCGATTGTGGCCGTGGGGGAAAATGTGGGCAACTCCGCCCTGATTACCCTCAACCTCAAGGAACTGGGGGTACCCCAGGTCATCTGCAAATCCAAGAGCCACGTCCACCGGCGGGTGCTGGAAAAAATCGGCGCCGACCGGGTGGTGTTTCCGGAGCACGAGATGGGGGTAAAGCTGGCCCAGGGACTCTCCAGCTCCAATGTGCTCAACTTTATTGAGCTCAGCGAAGATTTCGGCATCGTAGAGACTGCCATTCCCCGGGAATGGCACTTTAAGACCATCAAGGAGCTGGACATACGGGCCAAATACAAGGTCAATATCATCGCCATGCGCAAAGGCAGGGACGGGGCCCTCAACGTGGCCCCCGGCCCCGACTATACCATGGAGCCCGGTGACGCGGCGGTAGCCCTGGGCCGCACCGAGGACGTCAACCGGCTTCAGGACCTGGAGTGAGCCCATGGAACAGATCACCAGCCGTCAGAATCCCCTGTGCGTCCATTTCCGGAAGCTGGCGTCCTCCCGCTCCTACCGGGAGGACTGCGGGGAGTTTTTGTGCGACAGTCCCAAGCTCCTCCGAGAGGCACAGCTGTGGGGGGCCGAAATTCGGACCGTTCTTTTCACTGAGGGCGCCGGGCCGCCCTCATTTGACCGCACGGACGTGCGTATGGCGCAGGTCAGCCCCAGCGTCATGCAGGCGGTCAGCCCCATGGAGACCCCCCAGGGGGTGGTATTCTCCTGTGCTCTGCGGGACCCTGTGCCCCGGGGCACGCCGGAGCCCGGCCGCTACCTGGTGCTGGACGGCGTTCAGGACCCGGGCAATGTGGGGACCATCCTCCGCACCGCGGACGCCTTTGACTGCGGCGGGGTATTTCTTCTGCCCGGCTGCGCCGACCTGTACAATCCCAAAACCCTGCGCTCCGCTATGGGCGCCCATTTTCGGGCGGCCTGCTGGCGGTGCACGCTGGAGGAGACGGCCTCCCTGCTAACGCAAGCCGGCATCCCTCTGTACGCCGCCGCCCTGCGGAGCGACACGGAGGATCTGCGGAGCGTGGACCTGTCCAGCGCCGCCGTGGTAATCGGCAGCGAAGGCCGCGGCGTCTCCCCTCCGGTTCTGGAGCGCTGCGTAAAGACCCTGAAAATTCCCATGTCCCCCCGGTGTGAGTCGCTTAACGCGGCGGCAGCGGCGGCAGTGGTACTCTGGGAGGGCTGCCGCGGAACTTTAGCGCCTGTTTCATGTCTCCCCGCGCCTCCCCGTAAAACAGGTTTTTAAAGAGAGAAAAAAGGAGCGCTGACCTATGGCCGCACTGAACTACCTGCTATGGCTCACCACCCGCCCCTACCTGGGGCAGGGTACTGCCCAGGCCCTGGTTGAGCGCTTTGGCTCCGCCGAGGCGGTCTATTTTGCGGACCCGGCGGAATATGATATGCTGCGGATACCCGGAGGCCTGAAAGAGGCCCTGCGGGACAAATCCATGGACAGCGCACAGCGTGTTCTGGGCGAATGCGACCGGCTGGGGCTGTGGATCATAACCTGTCAGGACGCCGCCTATCCGGAGCGTCTCCGCCAGCTGAAAAATCTGCCCCTGGTCCTCTACGGCAGAGGCAGGCAGTTTCGCTTTGATGAAGAGCTGGCCATCGCCATGGTGGGCACCCGGAAGTGCACCCCCTATGGGGCGTCTCAGGCGGAAAAGTTCGGCCGGGAGCTGGCACAGGCCGGCGCCCTGGTGGTGTCCGGCATCGCACAGGGAATCGACAGTCACGCTCTGCGCGGCGCCCTTATGGGCGGCGGACAGGTGGTATCCGTGCTGGGCGGCGGCATCGACGTGGTTTACCCCCGGGAAAACCAATGGCTCTACGAGGACGTCGCCGCCGCCGGAGCGCTGATCTCCGAATATCCGCCGGGCACCGAAACTCACGGCTCCCACTTCCCCTACCGCAACCGGATCATCAGCGGCCTGACCCTGGGAGTCCTGGTGGTGGAGGCTGGCAGCCGCAGCGGAGCCGTCATCACCGCCCATCACGCCCTGGACCAGGGCCGGGACGTATTTTCCATCCCCGGCCCGCTGGACGCGCCCCAGAGCGCAGGCGCCAACGACATGATCGGTAGGGGAGAGGCCCGGCTGGTCCGGAGCGCCCAGGATATTTTGCTGGAATATGAAAGCAGCTTTCCCCACAAGCTGCGTCCCCTCTCTCCGCCGCCCTCCCGGACGTCCGCGCGCCGGCCGGAGCGCGCCCCCGGACCTGAGAGGCCTCAGCCCCCGTCGGAAGAGCCGCCGGAGCAATCTCTGCCCGTTCTCCCCCGGTCCAGGCTGGAGGCCCTGGGCGACGAGCAGCAGGAGATTTTTCACCTGCTCGGCCGGCGTCCTCTGGTTCCAGACGAGCTGGTAGACTGCACCGGTATTCCTGCCCGCCGGGTGAATACCGCCCTGACCCTTTTACAGGCCGACGGATATATCGAAGAACTGCCGGGCAAGCGTTTCCGCGCCGCTGTCCGCTTTGAGCAGAACGAATCAAAGGGTTCCTAGCGCCCCGCGCGCCCGGAATCCCCAACAGCGCGGCAAAAAAGGCCATAAGGACTTTTTGACACGCTGAAAGGAGCAATTAACTGTGGCGAAATCGAATCTGGTGATTGTGGAGTCACCGGCAAAGGCCAAGACCATCGGCAAATATCTGGGCCCGGGCTATGAGGTGAAGGCCTCCATGGGCCACGTGCGGGACCTTCCCAAAAGCAAGCTGGGCGTAGATGTGGAGCACGCCTTTCAGCCGGACTATCAGCCTATCAAGGGCAAGGAAGAGATCATCGACGAGCTGAAAAAGGCGGCGAAAAAGAGCGCCTGCGTCTTTCTGGCCACCGACCCGGACCGGGAGGGAGAGGCCATCTCCTGGCACTTAAAAGAGCTCCTGGACATTCCGGACGACAAGACGTACCGGGTTACGTTCAACGAGATTACCAAAAAAGTGGTGGGGGACTCCATCGCCCACCCCCGGGCGATTGACATGGACCTGGTCAACGCTCAGCAGGCCCGGCGGGTGCTGGACCGCATTGTGGGCTATCAGATCTCCCCCCTGCTGTGGAAAAAAATCCGCCGGGGCCTGTCCGCCGGACGGGTACAGTCGGTGGCTGCCCGGCTGGTCTGCGAGCGGGAGGAGGAAATCCGCGCCTTCATCCCCCAGGAGTACTGGTCCCTGGACGTGGACCTGGAGCGCATCGCCCCCAGCCTGGGCCGCTTCAAGGCCAGCTTCCACGGCCGCGAGAAAAAGATGGAGCTCCACAGCGAAGCGGAAGTGGAGGCCGTCTCCCAGGCCGTTAAAGCCGCCCCCTTTACGGTAAAGGGCGTCAAGCGCCAGGATAAACAGCGCAATCCCGCCCCTCCTTTCATCACCTCCACCTTGCAGCAGGAGGCCAGCCGCAAGCTGGGCATGACTCCCCGGCGCACCATGTCCATTGCCCAGCAGCTCTATGAGGGCGTCGATATCTCCGGCGAAGGAACCGTCGGTCTCATCACCTATATGCGTACCGACTCCCTCCGTCTGTCCGACGAGGCCACCGCCGCCGCCCGGGACTTCATTCTGGCCCGGTACGGCAGGGACTACTATCCGGGAAAGCCCCGGGTATACAAAAGCAAATCCGGCGCGCAGGACGCCCATGAGGCCATCCGCCCCTCTGATGTGTGCCTAGTCCCCGAGGAGATCAAAAAAGACCTGACTGCCGAGCAGTTCAAGCTCTATAAACTCATCTGGAGCCGCTTTTTAGCCTGTCAGATGGCCTCCGCCGTATATGACAGTGTGTCCATTCAGGTGGAGAGCGCCGGATATACCTTCCACGCCAGTCACTCTGCCCTGAAATTTTCCGGCTATACCGCCGTATACGTGGAGGGCAGGGACGAGGAAGAGGAGGCCCAGCAGTCCCCCCTGCCCGACCTGAAGGAGGGGGAGCCGCTGCAGCTCTTAAAGGAGGAGCGCCAGCAGCACTTCACACAGCCGCCCCCCCGGTATTCCGAGGCCACGCTGATCAAAGCCCTGGAGGAAAAGGGCATCGGCCGCCCCTCCACTTACGCGCCCACCATCTCCACCATCCTGGACCGGGAATACGTGGTGAAGGAGGGCAAAAATCTCCGCCCCACCCCGCTGGGCGAGGTGGTCAACGGTTTGATGAAGGATAAATTCACCGATATCGTGGACACCACCTTTACCGCCCAGATGGAGGAACAGCTGGACCAGGTGGAAACCGGAAAGGTAGACTGGAAAAATCTGTTGAACCAGTTCTACGGTGGCTTTGCTGCGGAGCTTCAAAAGGCTGAAAGCGAGCTGGACGGAGAGCGGATCAAGGTGCCCGACGAGGTTTCCGACGTCATCTGCCCCAAGTGCGGAAAGAATCTGGTCTTTAAATCCGGGCGGTTTGGGCGCTTTCTGGCCTGTCCCGGCTGGCCGGAGTGCGACCACACCCAGCCAATCGTGGTGGAAATGCCCGGCAGGTGCCCCCTGTGCGGGGGGAAAATCCTCAAAAAGACCTCCAAGCGGGGATACACGTATTACGGCTGTGAAAACAATTCCAACAAGGACGAGAGCCGGCGTTGCGGCTTTATGACCTGGGATGTGCCGGTCAAGGAAAACTGTCCCCAGTGCGGCCATACGCTCTTTAAAAAATCCGGCCGGGGGCTCAAGAAACCCTTCTGCATCAATCCGGAGTGCCCCAATTTCCTGCCGGAGGACCAGCGGGGCTACCGCAAAAAGACGGCTGCGGCCGAAACCCCGGAAAACGGCACGCCGCCTCAGGAAGAGGCCAAGACCGGCAAAAAAACCGCCGCAAAAAAACCTGCCGCAAAAAAATCCGCGGGAACAAAGTCTGAGGCCAAAAAAGCCGCCCCAAAAAAGGAATCTGCCAGGAAGAAGGCTGCTTCCGCCGAGCGGCGCCGCGGCCGGACGACGCAGGAAGACCGCTGAACCATAAACGGGGCCGACAGGACCGGCCCGCAGAGGAGTATATATGGAATCTGTTACCGTCATCGGCGCAGGCCTGGCCGGATGTGAGGCCGCCTGGCAGCTGGCAGAGCGGGGCATCCCCGTGGAACTGCGGGAGATGAAGCCCGAAAAAATGACACCGGCCCACCACACCCCCTGGTTTGGGGAGCTGGTGTGCTCCAATTCTCTGCGTTCTGACCAGCTGGAAAACGCGGTAGGCCTCCTGAAGGAGGAGCTGCGCCGCCTGGGATCTCTGATCCTCTCCTGTGCCGACACCCACCGGGTGGAGGCTGGAGGCGCTCTGGCGGTAGACCGCCACGGCTTCGCCCAGGCTGTGACGGAGCACCTCCGGTCCCATCCCCTCATCACCGTCGTACCGGGAGAGGTTACAGCCCTTCCCCCTGCCGGACAAGTAGTCGTGGCCTCCGGCCCTCTCACCTCCGACGCTCTGAGCAGGGCCATTGCGGATTTCTTTCCCGAGAGCGCCTGTCTGAACTTTTTTGACGCCGCCGCTCCCCTGGTCTCCTTTGAGAGCGTAGACATGAGCTCCGCCTTTTTCGCCTCCCGGTACGGCAGGGGAACCCCGGATTATATCAACTGCCCTATGACGGAGGCGGAATACGACGCCTTCTGGACGGAGCTCTGCGCCGCACAGGAGGCAGAGGTCCATGGCTTTGAGGACCGCCAGGTCTTTGAGGGCTGTATGCCTGTGGAGGTCATGGCCCGGCGGGGACGGCAGACCCTCCGCTACGGCCCCCTGAAGCCCAAGGGACTTCTGGACCCCAAGACCGGCCGGGAGCCCTTTGCCGTGGTGCAGCTGCGCCGGGACAATGCCGAGGGCTCCATCTATAATCTGGTGGGCTTTCAGACCCACCTGAAGTGGCCGGAGCAGAAACGGGTATTTTCCATGATCCCCGCCCTGCGCAGCGCGGAATTCCTCCGCTATGGGGTCATGCACCGCAACACCTATCTGGACGCTCCCCGGCTGCTGGACCGCTATTACCGGGTAAAAAAAGAGCCGCGCATTGTCTTTTCCGGGCAGATTACCGGGGTGGAGGGATATGTGGAGTCCACGGCCTCCGGCCTTCTGGCGGCAGTGGAGCTGGCCCGGCGGCTGGAGGGAAAGCCGCCGGTCAATTTCCCCCAGGAAACCGCGGTGGGGGCTCTGGCTCTTTACATCAGCAATGAGAGCGTCACGGATTTTCAGCCAATGAACGTCAATTTCGGCATTATCCCGCCCTTGGGATACCGCGTAAAGGGGAAGCGGAACAAAAACGCCGCCCTCTCCCGGCGAGCTCTGGAGATTTTGGACACGCTGGAGATATAATAATCTGCATTCACAGCCGCTAAACACTGCTTGGGCGTGTTAGATTTCAAACACGACCCAGCCAAACTGGTAAAGTTGAAAACGGGCGCGGGGCAGCTGCGCTGCCGCGGCTCACAAATCTGTGGGCACTGCAACACCGCCGCCCATTGTCTGATGGGTCTGTCTGACGAGCCCGCTCCCCTGCGGCCCGGCTCCGGCCGGCCGGAGGACGGCCTCACACCCGACCTGCCGGAGAAAGAAGGAAACATATGAAAATCATCGTAGACGCCATGGGCGGCGACAACGCCCCCGCCTCCAATGTGCGCGGTGCCCTGTCCGCCGCGCAGGAGCTGGGCGCGGAAATCATTCTGGTGGGCCGGGGCGAGGACATCCTGAACGCGCTCAAGGAGGACGGCATCGCCGACCTGCCCCCCGGCGTACAGATCGCCCACGCCTCCCAGGTGGTGGAAATCTGCGACGACCCCGCCAACGCCTTCCGCAGAAAAAAGGACTCCTCCCTGACCATCGGGCTGGAGCTGCTGAAAAACGGCGATGGGGACGCCTTTGTCTCCGCCGGAAGCACCGGGGCCCTGCTCTCCGCCGCCACCCTGCTGGTCAAACGCATCCGGGGGATCCGCCGGGCGGCCATGGCCCCTGTGGTGCCCACGGGAAACGGCGGAGCCGTGCTCATTGACTGCGGGGCCACCGCCGAGTGCACCCCGGAGTATCTGCTCCAGTACGCCTTTATGGGCTCCTACTATGCCCGGAAGGTTCTGGGGCGTCCGGAGCCCGCGGTAGGCCTGCTGAACATCGGCGCGGAGCCCTCCAAGGGGACAGACCTTCAGCGTCAGGCCCACGCCCTGCTCACCCAGGCTCACGAGGCCGGGCGCATCCGCTTTACGGGCAATGTGGAGGCGCGGGAGGCTGTGTACGGCCAGGTAGACGTCATTGTCGCCGACGGGTACTCCGGCAATATCTTTCTGAAAACCATGGAGGGCACCGGCGGATTCCTGAGCGGGCAAATGAAGTCCATGTTCAAGAAAAACCTGCTTACCAAGCTCTCGGCGGCTCTGGTCTCCGGCGGCCTGCGGGACTTTAAAAAGCTCATGGACGCCGGCGAGGTGGGCGGCACCCCCCTGCTGGGCATCTCCAAACCCGTCATCAAGGCCCACGGCTCCTCGGACGGCTACGCCATCCGCAATGCCATCCGCCAGGCCATGTCTTTCGCCTCCTCCGGTCTCATTGAAGATATTACTGAAAATATAGCGTATATGCGCCTGCCTGTGGGCAAAATGGAAAAAATTTGAGAATCCTATTGACACAGCGGAAAAACTTGCATATTATCATATTGACCACGCCGCCGTTAGGCGGCTGCGACAGGAGTAGATAGGTATGATTTTTGAAAAAGTCGCCGCCATTTTAGCCGCACAGCTGGGCGTAGACGCGGACAGCATTTCTATGGACACCACGTTCGACGACCTGGGGGCGGATTCTCTGGATGTGGCGGAGATCGCCATGGCTTTGGAGCAGGACCTGGGTCTTCCCGAACTGACCGAAGAGGACCTGTCCGGCATCACCAACGTGGCTGACCTGGTCCGCTTCGTCAGCAAAAAAATTGACGACTGACAACACCGCCAGGAACCTGTACCGCGCGGCGGGAAACGCTCCGGCCAGGCATCCAACCGCTGTGAACACAGCCCTTTGCGCCCCGCCCGGACTGCGCGCAGCTCTTTTTCATACAGGCTCCAAGGGCCGGAAGCCCCGCTGCCAGCAGCGGGGCTTCTGCCTGTGGAAACGGCATTTCGGGGCCGCATTCTTTTGACCTGAAACGATGGAAACTGCTCTGCCGGGAAACCGTTCCGCGCTATTTTCCCAGGCAAACGGCAGGATAAGGGAGGAACCGCCATGACGCCACTGGAGGAAAAGCTGGGCTATGAATTTGTCAACCCGGCTCTGCTGGAAAACGCGCTGACCCACAGCTCCTACGCCAACGAGAATAAGGTAAAGAAGCTGCAAAACAACGAGCGGCTGGAGTTTTTGGGGGACTCCGTTCTGGGCATGGTTGTAGCCGATTATCTCTACCGGGTCCATCCGGACCTGCCGGAAGGGGACCTGACCCGTACCCGCGCCGCCCTGGTGTGTGAGGAAAGCCTGGCTGAGGTCGCCCAGCGGCTGGCGCTGGGATCCTATCTGAAGCTGGGCCGGGGGGAAGACGCCGGAGGCGGCAGAACCCGTCCTTCCATTGTGGCCGACGCGGTGGAGGCTGTGCTGGCGGCAGTGTATCTGGATGGCGGCATCGGCTCAGTCCGAAAGATCATCCGCCGCTTCATCCTGGACCGGGAAACCGAAAAAGGAGCCAGCCGGGACTTCAAAACCGCCCTTCAGGAGCTGGTGCAGCGGGAGAGTGGACAGGTGCTCAGCTACCGGATCACAGGCTCCGAGGGGCCGGACCACGCCAAGACCTTTTCCGCTGAGGTGGATCTGAACGGTGCACCTGTCGGCCAGGGCCGGGGCCACAGCAAAAAAATGGCCGAACAGATGGCCGCCAAAGCCGCCATTGAAAAATTGCAGCAGTAATCTGCGTGGGGAGACGGTATCTGCCGTCTCCCCACGCTCAGTCTGTCGAAAAACCTCTTCCACGGGAAAGCCTCGCAGAGTTTTGCCGCCCGAAGGCGGCAAAATAAAGTTAGAATTGGTCATTTTCGGGGACATGTGCCTCGAAAATGACACATCTCGGCCTGCAAGTGTGCCCAAAGGGTGCGCGCAGCAGGCCGTATCCCCTTTGTCGAAAAAGGCCTCCGGCCTTTTTCGACAGGCTCTACGTGGGGAGACGGTATCTGCCGTCTCCCCACGCTTTCTTGCGTTTCCGGCCTGAATCTGTTATAGTAGAGCGCGGAACGAAAAACACAGTCCGGTCGGTAGTCCGGACGCGGCAGGCGGGGCCGGTCCCTCTCCGACTGCCGTCAGTAGCCTTCCTCCTTGGTCGTCCGCGTTCCAAATCCGGCAATTTTAAGGAGGAATCATCGCATGAGCCTTTACTACGCATCTCTCACCGTCTGGTTTGAGGATCCCTTTTGGGTGGGCGTCTGCCAGCGGGAGGCCGACGGGCTGACAGAGGCCTGCCGCCATGTTTTTGGCGCTATGCCCCGGGAACAGGAGGTCTATCAGTGGCTCTTACAGGAGTGGCGGCATCTGTCCTTCAGTCCCGGCATTCCCTCCGGTCCCCGGCGCCCGGAGCGCAAAAACCCCAAGCGCCGCCAGCGGGAGGCCCAGGCCGTTCCCGCAGGGACCGGCACAAAAGCGCAGCAGGCCCTCCAGCTCCAGCGGGAACAGCACAAAATCCAACGGCAGGAGCGCCGCAGGCAGAGGGACACAGCGGAAGAAGAGCGCCGGTTTCAGCTTCACCGGCAGAAAAAGAGAGAAAAACGCCGCGGGCATTGATGAGACAGCTCCGGCAGCACATTCACATGTCCTGGGACCGCACAGAACCAAACCGCGCAAATTCAATGGGGGACGCCGCAGCAAAGCGGCGTCCCCCATGCCGTTGATTTGCACTGCCCGGCCGCCCTGCAGGCCGTTACTCTTTGGCGGTAAATGTGTAGGTCTGGATTTTCCCCTCTCCGCCGGTCTCGATATCCCCCATCTCCAGTCCGGGCAGCGCGCTGCAATCATACCGGTCCGTGTCAAACAGCAGACCGCCGTGCAGAAACGCCTGGTCAACATCGGTCCCCAAATTGCGTAGGGCAGAGATCTTATACAGTCTGTTCCCACCGCCGTCTGCAAAGGTCTCCACAGTAAAGTCCTCGCCGCCAATGGTAAACGTTCCGCCCTGAGACCACGCTTCGGTGACGTCCCGGTCCTCGTACCCCTCTTCCCGGAGCATTACCCGCCCGTCCTCGGTCAGATAAGCGCCGGCCTTTTCACCTAGATTGACCGAGCTTACCGCCCCGTCGGGCAGGTCATATTCCCCGTCGATTTGCGTGAACACCGCGGCAGTGACGCCGTCGGTATGTACTATCTCCTGTCGGATCGTCTGTATTCCGAACACTGTGCGGATGCTCTGGAAAAAGGCTCCGCCGGTGGCGGCGTCAGCGGCAAAGGCGGAACACGCCATCACCGCCAGACACACCGCGGCGGCGGCAATGGGCCGCAGAGGGTGCACACGCTTTTTCTCATACATGGCTAAAATCTCCTTTTCCACACCGTCGGAGGCGTGGAGCTTGTTAAATGTCTTTTGGAACAGTTTCCGTTCGTCCATACCCTTCACACCTCTCCAGTACTTGTTTCAGGCGCGCCCTTCCCCTGGAAAGGCGGGTAGTAATGGTGGACACCCGGCTGCCCACCAGCTGGGCGATTTGGGCAGCCGAATAATCCTCATAGTAGTGCATGTACAGCACAATGCGGTATTTGGCCGGAAGCTCCATTAAAGCCTGATACAGTCTGTTCTCCTCCGGCTCCAAATCATACCGCGCCAGCTGCACCTGGTCCAATTCCACCGTGTTGGCCAGGAAAGCCCGATAGGGGGAGGAGAGCCAGCGCTTGCTCTCATTAATTGCCACCCGGATCAGCCAATTCCGGAGATGCTCCTCACTGTCGAAGGTCTTATTGCTCTTATAGCAGCGAATCAGCACGTTTTGTGTGATATCGTCTGCGTCGGTGCAGTTTTTGCAGTAGTTCAGCGCAATGCGGAAAATGGTGTCCTTGTACCGCTCCGCCGCCTGCTGAAACCGTTCCGCGTCCATACAGCCACCCCCCTTTCCATACGGTTCGGCGCCGCGCCTTCACCAGGAATACCCGCAACAGCGGCAAAATGTCTCATCATGACATGATTTAAATAATTCAGCCCGGCCTGTAAACCCACAGGCCGGGCTGAGCCGGTTTCTATTCAGGCTTCCCCTCTTCCCGGATGTCCGCTGGCTGAGGCGGTTCTTCCTCCGCGGGCGTCTCCTCCGGTTCGAGGGCCGGTTCCTTCGGCTCCGCAGGCGTCTCCCCCTCCGGCTCCCGGACCTCCTCTCCCAGATGGGTCAGCACCTGGTCCAGGTCCTCCCGCTGACGCAGGGTGGCAATCAGCTCTCCGGCCTCCTCCTGGGGAGTCTCCGCAGGCAGGGCGTACTCCTCAATATAGCTCCCGCCGGCGCTCAGCTCCTCCTTCTGCCGCCGGGACCATTCCAGGCAGGCCGCGCTTCCCTCCAGATACACCAGGGCTGTCCGCTTGTGCTCCCCCTTCAGCCGAAGCTGGTTGACATACAGGGAATCCAGCCCGTGCCGCCGGAAGCAGAGGTTGACCACCAGCATGACAACGGCCACAGCCGCGGTGATGAGACCAAAGACCTGGGACACGCGAATAGGTGTGTGAAAAAAGTACAGGCTGTCGGTCCGCATCCCCTCAATGAAAGCCCGGCCCACACCATACCAGGCAAAGTAGCTGAAAAACATCTGCCCGTCAAATTTCCGCCAGCGCCTGGAGACCCACCACAGGAGCAGCAGACCCAGCAGATTCCAAAGGGATTCGTACAAAAACGTAGGGTGGACCTCCATATATTGCAGGCCGCCCTCCGTCATCTCATAAATTCCCATCCGCCAGGGCAGGTCCGTGGGACCTCCATAGCACTCCACATTGACAAAATTTCCCCACCGGCCCACCAGCTGGCCGATCAGCAGTCCAAAGACCCCCAAGTCCGCAAAGGCCATAAACTTGATGTTCCGCACCTTACAGAACACCAGCAGCGTCAGGGCCGCCGCAATGACGCCGCCGTAAATGGCCAGTCCGCCGTCCCAGATACGGACCATGGCCGCAAAATCCCAGCCGCCGTCCGCCGTCCGGTAGCGGTCCAGGTAAAACACGATGTAGTACAGCCGCGCCCCGATGATAGCCAGGGGCACGGCGAAAAAGAGCAGATCAATGATGTCATCCTGTTTGATGCCGAACTCGTGGGCGCGGCGGGAGCAATAGAGCACAGCCAGCAGGAATCCAGAGGCGATGATAATACCGTACCAGTACACCGGCCAGTCAATGCCAGGTATAACGAAGGCCTCCCTGGTCAGGTGAAACTCCAGCCCCAGGCCGGGAAAGGTGACAGTACTCATTTACGCTCCCCCCTTAGGCCGTACTACCGCCAGAGCGCACCGCTCCGATACCGCTGTGTCACGCAGGTATTCCTCCACATGGCAGCGCTGAATGCCATCATATACCTTGGGGAAACACAGATACTCGTACCCCGCGAAATGCCCCTGGGCCAGCTCGATGCACAGGTTTTCAAAGGAGTTCAGCCCCCGGACCTTGGCGCCGTAGACGCCCTTTTTCAGGCGCCGAAACAGCTGTTCGTCCACGCCCTCCCGGGCAATGCGGGCGGCCTCCTCCAGCACCGCATCCCGCACCGCGCCGGGGTCGCGGCTCTCTCCGCCCGCCGCCAGCAGGCCGCAGCCGGGGTAGTACTCCGCTCCATAGCCAAAATTTTTGTTGATCAGCCCCTGGCTGTACAGCCGGGCATACAGCGGGGAGGAATTGCCCAGCAGCACCTCGCAGGCCAGCTCTCCCAGCAGCTGAAGGCGCAGGCGCTCCTCCCCGGGGGCGGCGGGGTCCGTTTTGAATCCCAGCTGGAAAATGGGGGTGGATACCTCCATCCGCAGCTCCTTGCCGGAGGACGCCGCCGCCGCAGGCTCCGCCCCGCCATAGTCCCGCTCAATGTGCCCGCCGGGTTCTCTGGGGAGAATTTCCGCCGCAATTTTGAACACCTGTTCGGGGTCCACGTCTCCCGCCACGGTAAGCACCATGTTGGAGGGGGTGTAAAACGCCTTGTGGCAGGCATAAAGGGTGTCTGCCGTGATGTGAGAGATCGACTCCTGGGTTCCGGCAATGGAAACCTGAACCGGGTGGTGGTCGAACAGGCTTTCCATCAGGGCGTAAAAGACCTGATTGTCCGGGTCATCCTCCACCATGCGGATCTCCTGGCCGATGATCCCCTGCTCCTTGTCCACACTCTCCCGGGTGAAATAGGGGATGGACACAAAGGACAAAAGGACCTTCAGATTTTCATAAAACCGCTCCGTGCTCTCAAAATAGTATCCCGTCATGGCGGAGCTGGTAAAGGCGTTGGGGGAAGCCCCGTTGCCTGCCAGGGTCTGAAGGGCGTTGCCGTCCTCGGTGTCAAACATCTTGTGCTCCAAAAAGTGGGCCACTCCTGCGGGAGTATCCCGCCATGTCCCGTCCAGCCGGAACTTCATATCCATGCCGCCGTAGCTGGTGGCAAAAAAGGCATAGCTCTTTTGAAAGCCCGGCTTCCGGTCCACATAGATGTGCAGGCCGTTGTCCAGCTGGGCATGGGCAATGGTCTCCCCTACTCTGGGGTATTCAGCGCATACCATCCGGCTCACTCCTTTCCCTTGAGAAAATATACGGTATCCAGCGCCAGCTTCCGGGCGGCGGCTGTCACCTGACCGCGGCCGGTCTCCTCCACCCGGCGGGCCAGCTGGTCCGGCCCCTCCTCCAGGCCGGCGGCCGCCTGACCCAGCCAGTAGTCCTCCAATCCCCCCTGGCTGTCCAGAACGGCCATCAGCGTGCTGACTACCGAGCGGCGGGCCCACTCCAGCTCCTCATCACTGAATTCTCCCTGTCGGCAGGCGGACAGCTGGGCCAGAATTTCCCGTTTGGCCTCCTCCACCTTGCCAAACTCCACGCCGGAGGACACCAGCATCACGTCCTTATACTTCATCAGCCCCGAACTGGCGTAGTAGCACAGGGACAGGCGCTCCCGCACATTCATAAAGAGCTTGGAGGTGGTGGTTCCGCCGTACAGGGCATTGACCAGAGTCAGCGCCGGATAGTCCGCGCTCCATGCGTCGCACCCGGTGCGGAAGCCCATGGACAGCTTGCCCTGGGTTACGTCCAGAACCTCTTCCACCAGTTTGGGCGTTTCCGGGGCCCCATGCTCCACGGGACGGGCCGGCGGCGTGCGCAGGGGACTTGCGGGCAGGTCCGCCAGCGCCGCGGCGAGGGCGGCTTTTACCCGCTCCTCTGCCGCGCTGCCGCAGTAGTAAAGCTCCACAGGGGCATGGGCCAGCATAAACTGCCAGCGGTCCCACAGCGCCTCATTGGTGATGGCGGCGGCAGACGCTTCACTCCCCAGCTTGTCCACCCCAAAGGGTTCCCCGGCACACATCTCCGCTACCACGCGGATTTGGGCATACTGACGCTTGTCGTTCACTTGGGCACGGATGCGGTCGATGAGGTTGGCTTTCTCCCCCTCCAGATATTCGGGAAAAAAGCGGCCGTCCTGGGTGCGGGGGTGGAGCACCAGCTCCCCCAGCAGCGCCGCCGCCCGCTCCAGCAGAGGCTCCCCTTCCAGGGTGTAGGCGTCATCCAGAAAACTCCCCGCAAAACCCACGCACTGGGTCTCCCCCTTCTTGCGCACCATGGGCTCCAGGGAACCGCCGTAGAGCTCGTCCAGAGCGGCGGAGAGGGATTCCATATCCGGGCAGGTCCGGGTGCCCCGGCGGAGAACCGCCGGAACCAGCGCGTTGAGAGCGGCCGTTTTCTCCTCCAGGGGCAGGAGAAACTGCAGGCCCAGCATGGAGGACTTAAATTTTTTTGTATGCACCGCCGTCAGGTGGACGCCGGGAAACAGTTCGGTTCTGGTCACTTCCATCCGTATTGTTCCGTCCTTTCTGTCTTTGGTTGAGCAGGAGTCGTTTCACAACGCTATTATACATCATTTTGCCCGGTTTGACACCCTAGAAATGGCGCAACTGCCGTTTTTTTGCCTTCATTGGCTTTTTGCCGGTTTGTGCCGTAACAGGGACGGCAATTTTATGAAAAATGACATAGACCGCGGCCAAAATTCTCAGCGCCCTTACGCAGGCGGGCAACGGGTCTTTTCCCGCAAAGGCCGCCGCATACCTATTGACATACGCCTCCCCCCGCCGTATAATAAGCGCAGAAAACAATGGAATACTTTGTCTTCAGGGTGGGGCGCAATTCCCCTACTGGCGGTACAGTCCGCGACCGGCTGCCTCCGTGCGGCCGCTGACCCGGTGAAACTCCGGGACCAACAGTACAGTCTGGATAATGAGAAGATAAACGCGGCAAAACCGTGCCATTTTATGGTGCGCTTCTTTGTCGCCCGTTCACCTGGAGGAAGTCAGAGCAGTCCAGGT
The DNA here is from genome assembly GCA_947384055.1 of uncultured Flavonifractor sp. Classification (GTDB taxonomy): domain Bacteria; phylum Bacillota; class Clostridia; order Oscillospirales; family Oscillospiraceae; genus CANAAV01. The sequence continues at coordinate 19,114 of CANDFO010000012.1, read as the reverse complement.
GTTTTCGGGCCTTGCAAAGAGGCGCATCTTATATTTGGAGGTTTTGTACATGAAACGACAGCGTCTCCGCCGCCTGACTATGGCGGCACTGTGCGGCACGGCGGCCTTTGTGCTGATGTATTTCAGCTTCTCCGTGCCCGTGCTCTCCCCCTTCGCGGAGTTTGACCTCTCCGCCCTGCCGGAACTCATCGGCGGTTTCATCCTGGGGCCGGCAGGAGCCATTGAGATCATCACCGTTAAAATCGCCCTTAAACTGCTTCTCAAGGGCAGCAGCTCCCTGCTCACCGGGGAAATTCTGAATTTCATCCTGAGTCTGGCCTATGTACTCCCCGCCCTGTTCTATTACCGTCGGCACAGAACCAAGAAAGGCGCCGTCATCGGCCTGGCCCTGGGAACCCTCATCTGCGTAGTGGTCTCTGTTTTCGGCAACATCTATCTGACCTTCCCCCTGTTTATCAAGCTCTACGGCATGAACTGGGACAGCATCATCTCGGCCTGCTCCGCCGTCAATCCCTGGATTACGAACATCCCCACTATGATAGCCTTTTCCATCGTCCCGTTTAATCTGCTCTCCAGGTCCATCACTTCTCTGCTCACCTTCCTGGTGTACAAAAAGCTCAGCGTCCCCATTAAAAAACTTATTCAAGAACAAGGAGGAACCGACGATGAATTTCAGCGCGGACAAAACCCTGACCTTCCCACAGGCAGTAGCACTCATGTTTGAGAAGCTGGGGGACTGGAAAATCATGGCCCTGGCCAGCTCCGTAAACGACTATGTGATGGTGCGCAATGTGAGCTGCCTGTTCTATGACAACAAGGTGTGGTTCAAGACCGACAAGAATTTCCGCAAAACCCAGCAGCTCTACCAGAATCCCCAGGTGGCCCTGTGCTGGAGCGGCGTGCAGATCGAGGGCGTCGCGGAGAACAGGGGTCTGGTGGTGGACGAGCCCGGCCGGAGGTTTGAGAAGCTGTACAAGGAGCACCTGTGGGGGAGCTACAACAAATACTCCCATGAGGACACCGAGATCATCATTGAGGTTTCCCCCAAGTTCGTGGAGATCTGGGACACCAGCGAGGACAACTATGCCTATCAGATTTTTATCGACTTTGATAAGCAGTCCGTAGAGGTCAAGCAGTACGACCAAAGGTGATTTCGGCAGAGCCCGCCGCGCTTAAATGCGCGGCGGGTCCTGCTGAGCCTGTCGAAAAAGGCCGGAGGCCTTTTTAGACAAAAGGGATACGGCCTGCTGCGCGCACCTTTCGGGCACACTTGCAAGCCGAGATGTGTCATTTTCGAGGCACATGTCCCCGAAAATGACCAATTTTGACTCTATTTTGCCGCCCTCGGGCGGCAAAACTCTGCGAGGCTTCCCGTGGGGGAAGTTTTTCGACAGACTGAGCAGAGCCCGCCGCGCTTAAATGCGCGGCGGGCTCTGCTGTTTTGGAGCGCTTTCTGTCTCAGCGTGTAACGAGAGACGGAACAGCTCCCTCTATTCTATACCACTATAACCTCCAGCCTGTGCTCCCCGGTCAGACGCCCCAGCTCCACCCCCGCCGGAACCGGCTTTCCATCCAGGCGGGTGGTTTTCTCCGCGCCCCGTCTGACCTCAATGTGCAAAGTGGCCCGCTCCATCCGCCAGACGGCGGAGAACCCTGGCCAGTCCTCCGGCAGAACAGGCTCCAGAAACAGCCGCCCCGCCCGCAGCCGGAAGCCCAGCATCTCCTCCATGGCGGTGCGGTAGAACCACCCGGCCGCCCCGGTGTACCAGCTCCAGCCGCCCCGCCCCAGGTGGGCGGGGTTGGCATACACGTCGGCGGCAATGACATAGGGCTCCGCCCGATAAACAGTGGGGTCCTTCCGCTCCGGCAGCAGGGCGGTCAGAATGTCCCGCCCCTCCTCCGGCATCTCCAGACGGAAGCACGCCAGGGCCAGCCACACCGCCCCATGGGTATACTGTCCGCCGTTCTCCCGCACACCGGGTATATAGCCCCGGATATACCCCGGGTCCTGCTCACCCCCGTCAAAGGGCGGGTCAAAGAGCTTCACCACGCCGGCTGAGCGGTCAAAGAGCCGGTCCAGGGCCGACCGCACCGCCCGGCGGGATTTCTCCCGGTCTCCTCCGGCCAGCGCCGACCAGCTCTGAGCGATGGAGTCAATCTGGCACTGGACGCTCCGGCGGCTTCCCAGCGGGGCTCCGCTGTCATAGTAGCCCCGCAGAAACCAGTCCCCGTCCCAAGCGGCGTTGGCCGCCCGGATCAGTTCCCGGGCAGCCTCCCGACAGTTCCGGGCCCGCTGCTCATCTCCCATCTGTTCACAAACTGGGGCAAAACGCTCCAGCACACAGGCCCCAAACCAGGTGAGCCATACGCTCTCCCCCCGGCCCTCCTGCCCCACCCGGTCCATACCGTCATTCCAGTCCCCGCAGCCCATAAGGGCCAGGCCATGTTCTCCCGTCCCCCGGGCCAGAAACCGCTCCACCGCGCGGCAGGCGTGGCCGTACACATTTTCCATTTCCTGGGAAATTTTAGGCTGTTCATACCGTTCCCGCTCTTCCGGTCTCAGCTCCGGCGTCTCCAGGAAAGGCACTTCCTCCTCCAGAATTTCCCAGTCCCCCCGCTTTTCCAGGTAGTCGCACAGAATAAACGGCAGCCACAGCAGGTCGTCGCTGATGCGGGTGCGTACCCCTTTTCCCGCCTGATTCGGCTCCTCTTCCGGCGGGTCATGCCACCAATGCTGAACATCGCCCTCCCGAAACTGGTGGGCACAGGCCCGCAGCAGCTGCTCCCTGGCCGGCTGTCCGTCGGTGAGGAGAAGGGCCCCCACGTCCTGAAGCTGGTCCCGGAATCCATAGGCCCCTCCATTCTGGTAGCGGGAAGTCCGCCCCATCAGGCGGCACGCAATGACCTGATACAGGCACCAGCCGTTGAGACAGCGGTCCAGGGCAGAGTCCGGTGTACGGACCTTCAGGGCGGACACCCGGTGCGTCCAGTACATTACGGCGCGTCCCAGTTCCTTTCGGGCTTCCTGGGGGGACAGCGCTTCGTTCAGCAGCTCCGGCCCCGTGGACAGTGCCAGCTCCCGGTTTAAAGTGTAAAGTCGTTCTCCTTTTCCCTCAATCCTGTGCACCAGACCGCAGGACTCTCCGCTCCACTCCACCAGCAGCACCCGGGCATCCCGGCCAATGGGCACAAACGCAGTCGTGGTTATGGTGTGCTTTCCCCAGCATTTCACCCAGCGGGCAAAGCCGGGACCATAGGTCACAGTACACGCCAGTCCATCGCCGTCGGCAAAAAGTGAGCGCCGCTCCTCCTGCCGCAGCAGAAACAGCCGCTCCGGTCCCCCCACCGCCAGCGGGTCGTTGTTCCAGGGGGTCAGCGGGTGCTCCCGGGCGTTGCCCTGCCACAGGTGGCCGCAGCCGGTCTCGTCCGTCATCCAGCCTATGGAGCCGTTGGTAAGCATCTGGCTCCACCCTACCGGGGGCAGCTGAGGACCGCAGTGGAAAATAAACTCCCCATCCGGGCCGCTCTCCCACAGGGGAACTCCCGGCCTCACTGTAAAGGCTTTTCCCTGTTCAGGCTTTTTCCACTGATAAGCCGGCCAGGGCCGGTCCAGACGCACCGCCGCCCCCTCCAGCACGGCCTCCGCCGGGCCGGTCAGGTGGACCCCGCCCCGGGCTCCCAGCATATGGTCCCAGCCGATGGATTTCAGCGCCTCCACAAGCGCACCCCGGGCGGGACGGCGGTAGTCGCCCCCCTCATCCAACAAAAAGACCAGGTCAAAGGACCACCCCAGCTGGTTCAGCAGCTTGTGGCAGCCCAGCCAGGGCAGCGCATTTTCGGTCTCCTCCTCCCCGCCGATAGGCAGGGCGGCAATGGGCAGATCGCCGGAAATCCCATAAGGCCACAGACGCCGCTGGTCAAAGGGCGCCCGGGCCGGCTGAAACACCAGAGCGTCCAGCAGTTCAAATGCCTGCGTTACCGCCCTGCGGTCCAGCCTGCACACCGCCGAGAGCCGGTCCAGAAGCAGATTCTCCCGGCCCGCGCCCCCTTGCAGCAGGCGGCGGGCAGCCTCCACCGCCTCCTCTCCTCCCTGTCCGGCGGCCAAAGCCAGGCGGACGGTAAAGGCGTCCCCCTTCTCCAGGGCCAGAGGCAGCCGGAGCAGCAGGCAGGGGTCCAGCACCGCCCCGGCAGAGCTCTGGGCCGGCCGGGACAGGGCCTGGGGCAGCGCCCGCAGTCCCCCCCTCCCCAGGGCGGTCTCCCGGCTGGTATCGAAAAAAGCCTCCTCCCGGTCCCAGAGCACCGCCAGGGCCGGCGTTCCCTCCTCCGGCCTTCTGGGGCGGCGGGTAAATACTACGCCGTCCCCGGTATAGGCGCTCTCCAGAAAGAGCTTGGAAAAGGCGGGGTGCGCCAGGTAGTCCTCTCGGCGGGCCAACACCGGCTCCAGATAGCAGACCAGCTCTCCCCGAAGGGGCCGCTCCCCCTGCCAGCGGAGGGTCACTTCCCTTATCTCCCCGTTCTCCCCCTCCGGCACCCGCAGGCTATGGAGGACAGAGAGGGTCTCACGGGTCAGCGTCCAGGCGGCTCCGCTGTCAAACCGGCAGTGTTCCGCCTCCAGCGGAAGCAGCCCCTCCTCCCCATACAGCCAGAGAGAAATTCCCCGGTCTGTGGTCAGGGCCGTACTCCCCATCCGGGCACGGCTCCAGCCGTTGGCGGCGCAGAGGACGGTATATCCCCCATTGGATACCAGGTGGCAGGCGGGCCGGCCCTCCCCGGTCCAGGTACACTCCCGAACAAAACGCTCCTCCTGAAACCGTCTGGGCTTCTCCGGCACCTCGTGGGAGACATTTTTCAGCACCGCCGCCCCAACGGGCACCTTCTCCTGCAAAAGCTCCCGGAAAGCTCCCATAGAGCAGTCCCGCATAAACCGCGCCTGCATGATTCCGCCGTTGAGGGCGTTGTCCACCGCCACCAGGCTCATGCCCAGATGGTGGGACATGAAGGTCCGCACCGGTTGAAACCCGCCCTCTCCTACCTGGCGGGCGGGGGTGAAATCCAGCGCCTCGTACAGGCCGTATTTTCCCTCAGCCCCCAGGTCCCGCAGGCGGCGGAGGTTCCGTCCGGCGCTTCCCGGCGCCAGCAGCAGCGCCAGAAAGGAGGCGTAGGGCGCCGCCACCAGCTCGCTGTCCAGTCCCCGCTTCAGGCCCAGCCGCTGCACCCCGTGGGCCTTGTATTGATAACTCAGGCCGGGGTCAAAGGCATAAAAGCAGGACTCAGAAGTCCCCCATGGGGTTTTGGTCCTGGCCCCCCGGCGCTTCTGCTCATAGAGGCAGAAGGCAAGAGATTCATACATCAGGCTGTTAGGCTCTACAGGCAGCAGGAGATTGGGCATAAAATACTCAAACATGGTCCCCGTCCAGGAGGCCATGCCCCGGTAATCCCCATCCCCCACCAGCATCCGGCTCAGACGCCGCCAATGCCGGGGCGAAACCTCTCCCCGGGCCACGGCAATATAGCTGGTCTGCCGGGCTTCACTGGCCATCAGGTCATACCAGCCCTGGGTATAGCCTTCCCGCTGAACATCGTATCCGATATAGAAAAGTCTCCGCTCTTTGTCGTAAAGCCGGGCAAACCCCATAGCGTCTGACAGGGCCTCCGCACGGCGGGCCAGGCCATCCTGCCCCCACTCGTACAGCCCCTCCCGCAGGGCAATCAGGCAGCCGCACAGATTTCCCGCATCCACTGTGGATACATAGCGGGGCTCCAGGGGCTGAGCAGAGGCGGTGTCGTACCAGTTGTACAGGTGCCCGTACCACTTCGGCAGCTCCTCCAGGGTGTCCAGCATGTGCCCTATAAGCTCCGCCGCCTGGCTCCTGGCGCACAGCTCCAGGTCCGCCGCCGCCAGACAGCTCAGCAGCGCCATGCCGATATTAGTAGGCGAGGTCCGCCGGGCGGGGCCCAGCTCCGGCTGCTCCTGCACGTTGTCCGGGGGAAGCCAGTGGTCCTCCGGCCGGAGCCAGTCGGCAAAGCACTGCCAGATCAGCGCCCCCTGGTGGAGCAAAAAGGCCCGGTCGGAGGCCGGAGCCCGCTGCGGGCGGTCCAGCGGCCGGCTCATGGCCCAGGCCAGCACCGGGGACAGCATCCACACCAATCCCACCGCCGCACCCGCCGGGTAGCGGGAAAAGAGCATCGCTACAGCGCCCGCAGCTATGGCCGGCCACTGCCTGCGGTAATTGGCCCCGACGCCGTCACCCGCCCGTTTTTCCGCGTCCGCCGCCGTTACCCAGGCCAGGAGATTCTTTCGGGAGACAAACTGCCTCCACAGGGCGGTAACAATGGCCGAGGCGCAGGTCCAGGCGTGAATGGGCAGGAACAGAAGCTGTACCAGGGTCTGGAGCACCGCGCCGCCAAACCCGGCGATGATGGCGGAGTGATAGCGCTCCCGCAGGCCCCGCCCGCCCCGGCAGAAGAGCTCCGCCCCGGACAGAAGCAGATTAGACGCGGCGGCAATCACCGCGCACCCCGCGGCCGTGGCAAAATCCGGCCCGGGCAGGCACATCCCCAGCAACAGCGCCAGCAGGGTGCACACCGGAGACAGCGAGCGGCGCAGATTGTCGAAAATCTTCCATTTTGCCAGGGTGGGGATAGGGTTGCGCTCCCGTCCTCCTGCCTGGGTGCGCACCCGCCGCCGGAGCCAGGGGAGCAGCTGCCAGTCTCCCCGGACCCAGCGGTGGAGGCGCGCAAAGTAAGAGGTCACTTTATAGGGATAGCTATCGGTAAGCTCCACATCTCCAATGAGTCCCGCGTGGAGGTAGGACCCCTCCAGCAGGTCATGGGAGAGCACCTGATTTTCCGGCAGGCGGCCCTCCAGACAGGTCAGAAAGGCCTCCACGTCAAAAATGCCTTTTCCCGTATAGGTGCCCTGGTCAAACAGGTCGTGATACACATCGCTGGCGGTGGAGCCATAGGGGTCCACGCCCCCCTGCCCGGCGAAAATGCGGGCGAACTGACTGCGGCTGGCGGCGTTGAGCTCCACCCCCACCCGGGGCTGGAGCAGTCCGTACCCGGAGAGCACCACCCGACGCCGGGGGTCCACCACCGCCCGGTTCAGGGGGTGGAGCATAGCTCCCGCCAGCTCCCGGGCCGCCCCCACATTCAGCGCGGTATCCGAGTCCAGGGTGATAACGAATCTGGTGTCCCGCAGGGCTCTTCTATCCCCGGCCCGGACATGAAGTCCTGTCTTTTTCCCCCTCAGCAGGCGGCACAGCTCCAGCAGCGCCCCCCGTTTGCGCTCCCAGCCCAGCCAGCGCTCGTCCGCGGGCTGAAACACCGGCTTGCGGAAAAACAGGTAAAAGCCCCCGCCGTAGGTCTCGTTGAGGGCATCTATGGTGCGGGCGGCCGACTCCACCCACGCCCGGCGCGCCCCGTCCATGGGCCTGGCGCTGTCCGGCAGGTCGGCCAGCAGGCCGAACCGCAGCTCTTCCCCCGCGTCCCGGTTGGCCAGCCGGTAGCGTTCCAGCAGCGCGGCGTATTCCCCGCCGCTCTCCGGTCCGGTAAGCAGCCCTGCAATGACGCACAGTGTCCTTCCCTGGGGAGGTATTCCCCCCTCCAGGGCCATGCGGCATACCGGCCGGGGCCGGACCAGGTGAACCGCCAGGAAATCCAGCAGGTTTTTGACCACATCCGACACCGGCAGCAGGAGCAGCAGCGTCACCGCCCAGCTGTGGAGCCGGAACCCCAGCAGCAGCACCAGAAACAGGGTGGGCAGGACCACAGCGGCAATATACCAGCCGCCTTCACGCTTTCGGGGCGTCCGTCCCAGGGGGCGGACAAAGAGGAAATAGCCCACATGCCGCGCCTGGCCCTGCCCCTCCCGGCACAGGGCCAGCACCCGTTCCGCCGTCTCCCGCTCCGACAGACCGTTCTTCCTGGCCAGCAGGCAGAGCCGGTCCCGATAGCGGGAGCGGGTGCCGTCGTCCATCCGGCCATATTCCCCCGCCGGGTCCCGGCGCAAAGCCTGTTCCACCTGGCTGTTGGCCTCCAGAATTTTTGACAGATTGGCCCCGGACAGACTTCGCAGGGCGGTAAATACCGCCCCTATCTCCGCCGCCAGGTCCTGCTCTTCCCGGTCCAGCCGTGCGCACAGCGCCGACAGGCGGCAGACCAGCGCCCCTTTCAGCGCCGGAACAAAATAGGCCAGCTCCAGCTCTGAGAGGGGCTGCGTCTCCTGAACTCCCGTTAAAAAGGCGTCCAGCGCCCCGGCGTCCAGTTCCCCGGCCGCCTCCGCCAGGCGGAGTGCCAATCCCGCCGGGTAAGGCACGCCCGCCGCGGCCCGGAATCGGCGGGGCGTCCCGCGCAGAGCCTGTTCCGCCTCTTTCCCCTCCCGCTGAGCCAGATACCAGTTGTCCAGGAGCCACTCCGCCGCACCGGAATTCTCCCCCTGCCGCCGGGCCTCCCGCTCCCGGGCCGCGGAGAGCTCTGCCAAAGCCCGCCGGATCTGCCGGGCCCAGGTGCGTCCGCCGCACCTGCCTGCGGGCTCCAGCTTCTCCGCGCTCTGCTCCCCCAATTTTCTCAAATCCACAATCCAGCCTCCTCTGTTCTTTTTTCAAGCAAAAAAGAACCAAAAAGAACTCCCGTGCGCTGCCGGGCCCCGCAGCCACAAGTCTGAAGCCCAGCGGCAGAAGCCCTTCTTTGCGTCAGATAATTTGACTATATAGTCAAAGCGGTTCAAAAGGAGCAAATCGCTCCTTTTGAACCCTGCGGCGAAAATCGCCGCAGGGACCGCTCATGCGGCCCTGCTTTGGACTTCATAGACGCCGCTGGCGTGTATCGCACACTCCAGTGGGCCAATGGCCCACTGGAGGAAAAAGCGCATGCTGCGCTTTTTCAACTGCGGCGACTATATCATCGCTTTACCTGGAAATTTTCCCCGATTCGATGGGATTTATACACAGAAAGCGGACCGCACTGCCAAAGCAGCGTCGGTCCGCCTTCTGTGTCCTGGTCAATCCGCGGGCGCCAGCCTGCCCCCCAATCCACCAATAAACTTGAAAATTGTTAAAACGCCCAGGCAGCGAGCCTTTTCCCGCCTGGACAGCGCGATTTTTCCTTGCCATACGTCAGTATGCCTGCGAAAAATCTCTTGCCGGACGTGAAAATTCTTCGCTGCCGGCCATATCCCCATTTTTCAAACAGGGCCTCATCTGGCAGAGTACCGGGTTCACCCGCGCCTGAAATCCCGCATAGAGTGGAACGAAAAGGAGGCGTATGCCATGGAATTCAGCGGAACCCTCATTACCCGCGTCTATACCTCCCGGGCCCAGATTCCCATTCAGGGGGCCACGGTAGCTGTCACTCAAAAAAGCGCCGGGAGCCGGCATAATCTGCTGGCCACCCGCGTCACAGATTCCAGCGGAAAAACCAGTCCCATTCAGGTCAGCACCCCCGGCTCCGGCGCCAGCCAAAGCCCCGGTGCAGCCGCCCCGTTTGCCCTGGTGGACCTGTGGGCGGCCGCACCGGGGTATGAAGTCCTCACGGTCCAGGACATCCAGGTCTTCCCCGGCACCGAAACCATTCAGGCCCTGGAGCTCATCCCCCTGCCGGAGATGGCTGTTCCCGGCTCCAGAGGAGAAAACATATCCACCACCCCCCAAAACCTGTAAGGAGGGAGCAGTATGCCTGATACAATCGTAACTCCCTACATCCCTCAGACCATCACGGTGCATTTGGGGCCGCCCAATTCCGACGCGGAAAACGTTACAGTTTCGTTTCCAGACTACGTGAAGAATGTGGCCTCCAGTGAGATTTATCCCACCTGGGAGCCCTCCGCCATCCGCGCCAACGTGCTGGCTATTATTTCCTTTGCCCTGAACCGGGTGTATACCGAGTACTACCCCAGCCGGGGATACCCGTTTCAGATCACCTCCAGTACCGCCTATGACCAGAAATTCATCAAAGGACGCAGTATCTTTGAGAATGTGGGGCAAATTGTGGACGACGTCTTTCGTGATTACATACGGTACACAGGCCACGTGGAACCTCTGGCCGCCAAATTCTGCAACGGCACTACCTCTACCTGCGACGGACTCTCCCAGTGGGGCAGTCAGGCCCTGGCAGAGCAGGGGTACAACTCTGTAGAAATCCTCCGCCACTATTACGGCGACGACATTGAAATCGTCACCGGCGCGCCCGTCATGGGCGTGCAGTCCTCCTATCCCGGCGCCCCTCTGCACCTGGGCGACCAGGGACAGAATGTTGTCCAGATCCAGGTGATGCTCAACCGTATTTCCCGGGACTACCCGGCAATTCCAAAAATCCCCGTGGTTGACGGCATATTCGGGACCAACACCGAAGCGGCGGTAAAGCGATTCCAGGAGATTTTCAGTCTGGTTCCGGACGGCGTGGTGGGCAACGCTACCTGGTATAAGCTGGTCTACCTCTATGTAGGTATTTTAGACCTGGCCGAGCTCATCAGCGAGGGGCAGACCTTTACCGACTTTGCCTTTGTCCTGCCCGAGACCCTCACCGTAGGAGACACCAGCCCCCGGGTAAGACTGCTCCAATACATGCTGGCTGTGGTGGCCACCTTCTACAACAACGTCCCCATGGTGCAGATGGACAGCATTTACGGCCCGGCCACCAGCGCCGCTGTACAGGCTGTTCAGCAGATGGCAGGGCTTCCCCAAACCGACACTGTGGACAACGCTACCTGGGAGGTGCTCTACCGCATCTATACCGGCATTACCGACACCATGGCCGAATACACCAACGTTGTCCCCGAGCCCTACCGACCGGATATTGACGACACGCTCCCCAACAACGTCACCCAGTTCCCCGGCCGCAGCCTGTCCCTGGGGGACATTGATCCGATGGGAGGTAGTTTATCATGAGCTGTACCTGTGTGCCCAGCACCGCGGGCCGTTCAGTCTTTGACCTGCAAACCATGCTGCGGACCATCTCTTTCCGGCATCCATGGCTCCCCCGCCTCATCCCCGACGGCGTCTTCGGTGAACGCACCCTGGAGGCGGTGATGCTCTTTCAGCGGGAGCTCTTCCCGCCGGTAACGGGGGTGGTGGACAACGCCGTGTGGGACGCGATTGTCTCGTGCTATCAGACCTGCTGCACCTGCCTGGCCCCGCCCCTGCCCTGTAGCGGCTACCCTTCCCGAGACTACACCATTTCCCCCGGACAGAGCTGTGTTCATCTGGGACTGATTCAGTCCATGTTTTTAGCGCTGGGCTGTATTCTGGAGGGGCTGGCCGACACCCAGGTCAACGGCACCATGGATGAGGCCACCGTTCAGAACATCCGCTGGGTCCAGCATCTCAACCAGGCGGAGGAAACCGGCATTGTAGACCATCTGGTGTGGGACACCCTCGCCCGCCTGTATATGATGTTCGTAACCTACGCCCAGACCCCCTCCCTCTCCCGGCCTCAGCTCTTCGGAGACCAGTAACGCCGGCGGCCTGTCCCCGGATTTCGGGGGCAGGCCGCACCGAGGTTGGAAAAGCGGCAAAGCTGCTTTTCCGACACGCTGAGCATTTTCCTTTTAAAAAATCAGGTCTCCCGGTCCACCTGCTTTATCTGCTTCAGATTGCCGATTTTATAGCTGCGGCGGTCCAGATTTTCCAGCACTGCCTCCAGAGGGATGTCCTGTGCCGCCATCATCACCAGCAGATGATAGAACAAGTCGGAGAGCTCCCCTACCGTCTCCTCCTGACGCCCGTTCTTGGCGGCAATAATGGTCTCGGCGCACTCCTCCCCCACCTTCTTCAAGATTTTATCCAGCCCCTGGTCAAACAGATAGCAGGTGTAGGACCCCTCCTGGGGCTCCCGCTGCCGCTGTAAAATTACCTGGTACAGGCTGTGCAGCACTTGGTCATTCATGGCATTCCCTCCATAATGGTATTGAAAAAGCAGGTGCGGTTCCCCGTGTGGCAGGCGGGGCCGTCCGGCTTGCAGAGGTAGAGCAGGGTATCGGTATCGCAGTCGGTGACAATTTTTTTCACATGGAGGAAGTTCCCGGAGGTCCCCCCTTTGTTCCACAGCTCCCGCCGGCTGCGGCTCCAGAACCAGGCGGTGCCGGTCTCCAGGGTCAGCTCCACCGCCCGCCGGTTGGTGAAGCCCAGCATCAGCACCTCCAGCGTATCAGCCTCCTGGATGATAACGGGAATCAGCTCCGATTTCTGAAAGAGCAGGTTTAAGTCAAAGGCCATTTCTGTCACCTCACCGGGATGTTCCGCATCCGCAGATGCTCTTTTACCTGGGGCACCGTCAGTTCCCCAAAGTGGAACAGGGAGGCCGCCAGCGCCGCGTCACAGCCGGTCTCCGCAAATACCTGAGCAAAATGGGCCAGACCGCCGCAGCCGCCGGAGGCGATTACCGGAACGGACACCGCCTCCGCCACTGCCCGGGTCATAGCCAGGTCAAAGCCCGCTTTGGTGCCGTCGGCGTCCATGGAGGTCAGCAGAATCTCTCCCGCCCCCAGCGCCTGGCCCCGGCGGGCCCACTCGACGGCGTCCAGCCCCGTGGGTCGCCGTCCCCCGGCGGTGACGACCTCGTATGTGCCGTCCCCCCGGCTCCGGGCGTCGATGGCCAGCACCACACACTGGGAACCAAAGCGCTCCGCCGCCCGGGAGAGCAGTTCCGGGTCCGCCACAGCCGCGGAATTCACCGAGATTTTGTCCGCCCCCGCCCGCAGAAGCCGCTGAAAATCCTCCAGGGTGCGGATGCCGCCTCCCACGGTCAGCGGCACAAATATCTGGGCGGCGGTGCGTTCCACCACGCCGGCCACGGTATTCCGGCCGTCACTGGTGGCGGTGATGTCCAGAAAGACAATTTCGTCCGCTCCCTGGCCAGAGTAGTAGCTTGCCAGCTCCACCGGGTCCCCGGCGTCCCGGATATTGACGAAATTGACTCCCTTTACCACCCGGCCGTCCCGCACGTCCAGGCAGGGAATAATGCGTTTGGCTAACATGAGCGCCCCTCCCAATATGTGTCAATCGCTCTCTGGCTCTTTAAAACGGTCACTTTGTCCAGATGCTCCCCCAGGCCCGCCTCCATCCAGCGCCGTTTCTGCCGACCCCGGCCCTTCCACAGCAGCCAGCATATAAATTCCCAGTCCATTTTCTCCGTACAGCCCTCCGCCATATCCGCGCGGGTCTGTCCCCGATAGCGGAAAAAACGCTTTACCGCCCGGAAAAAGCAGTTCAGCCGGGGCAGCGCAAGAAAAATAACCGCATCAGCCTCCGCCATCCGCCGCCTATAAAAGAAATTGGTATAATTTCCGTCAATCACCCAGTCGGGCCCCTCCATAACATGGAGCACCATCCGGCGGGCCTCCTCCCGGTCCCGCACCTGCCAGCCGGGGGCGTGGTGAACCCGGTCCATATGGAGCACCGGTATGCCGTACCGCTTTCCCAGCGCCCGGGCCAGGGTGGATTTCCCCGCCCCGCTGTAGCCGATCACCGCGATTTTCACGTCTGCGGTCCCGCGTCCGCCACGGCTTCGGACAGCGCCAGGGTCCCGGCGTAGTACGCCTTCCCGATAATAGCCCCATAGAGGCCCATCGCCGCCAGAACCCGGACATCCTCATTGCAGGAAACCCCGCCGGAAGCCACAATCCGCCCTCCATAGACCTTTTGGAGGGCCCTCAGCCATTCCAGGGAGGGGCCGGAGAGCATCCCATCAGTCGCAATATCTGTAAAGATAATTATCTTTACACCCATTTCCTCCATCTGCCCGGCAAAGTCCAGGCAGTCCAGTCCGGAGGATACCTCCCATCCGGCCGTCCGGACCACGCCGTCCAGCGCGTCAATACCCACGGCAATGCGCTCCCCGTACCGCTCCGCAGCGGCGTGGACGAAATCCGGATCGCTGACAGCGGCGGAACCGATCACCGCCCGGTACACCCCCAGCCCAAAGACCGCCTCCAGGTCTTCCATGGTGCGGATGCCGCCTCCCAGCTCCACCCGCAGGCCGGAACGCTCTGCCACCGTCCGCACCACGGAACCATTGCGCCGCACACCGCAGCGGGCTCCGTCCAGATCCACCATATGGATATATCTGGCTCCCGCCGCGGCAAAGGCCTCCGCCGTGGCCAGCGGGTCCTCTGCCACCTGATGGGCCGTCTCAAATTTCCCCTGGTAAAGGCGCACCGCTTTACCCTCTTTCAGGTCGATCGCGGGCAGTATGATCATCGGTTCAGTCCTCCAAAATTCTTCAAAATCTGCAATCCGGCCTCCCCGCTCTTCTCCGGATGGAACTGGCAGCCGTATACGTTTCCCCGGCCCACCGCCGCTGTCACCGGCACGCCGTAGTCCGTCAGGGCCAGCACGTCGGCGGCATCGGCGGCCATACCGCAGTAGCTGTGGACAAAGTATACATACGTCCCCTCGTCCAGTCCCGCAAAAAGCGGCGAAGGATTGGGGAAGGTCAGGCTGTTCCAGCCGATGTGGGGGAGCTTGCAGGCGGTGGGAATCCGGACCACCTGTCCCCCCACCAGGCCAAGCCCTGCGCAGTGCCTGACCTCCTCTCCCCCGTCGAACAGCAGCTGCATCCCCAGGCAGATGCCCAATACCGGTTTCTTCTCCGCCTGTTCCCGGAGGACCCGGTCCAGACCCGGCCCCCGCAGGCGCTCCGCCGCATCGGGGAAGGCCCCCACGCCCGGCAGGATGACGGCGTCCGCCCGCTCCAGCTCTCCGGCGTCGCCGGTGATGCGGGTCTCCAGACCCAGATAGCCCATGGCGTTGGTAATGCTCTTCAAATTTCCCACACCGTAGTCTACAATCGCGGTATAGCTCACAGCTTTCTCTCCCCTATCCTGCTACAGCCATTGAATAAACGCCGTCTTGTCCCTGCTGTTGTACCCTGCACGCTTATAAAAATCCAGTGTACCCCTGTCCTTCGCCCCGGTGAGCAGCATCATCTTATAGCACCCCGCCGCCTCTGCCAGCTCCCGCGCACGGCTCAGACAGGCGGAGGCCAGACCCTGCCTCCGGCACTCCTGCCGGGTAACGACATTCTCAATCAGTCCATAGGGCCGCAGATTCCGCGTCAAATTGGGGACTACTACCAGCGTGCAGGAGGCGCACAGCCGCCCCGCCCGCTCCGCGACAAGAATATGATAGCGGGGATCCTCCAGCAGGCTCTCCCACAGCGCGGACCGGGCCGGGGTCGCAGGCGGTACGCCGTTCTCGTGGCGGCAGGTGTAGAGTTCCAAAAGGGCCTCCAGCTCCTCCGGGTACACCTCCCGCACCTCTGCCTTCACAGGACACCTTTCGTGGAGGTCACTTCCGTGCCCTCCACCCGCACCGCGTCCCGGAGGGCCACGCCCAGAGCTTTAAACAGGGCCTCGGTGATGTGGTGGGCATTCTTCCCATAGCAGGTCCGCATGTGCAGCGTCAATCCGCTGTTCACCGCCAGGGCCCGCATAAACTCCTCCGTCAGGCAGGCGTCATACGCCCCAATCCGCGCCTGGGGCATATCCGCCTCAAAGCGCAGAAAGGGCCGGTTGGAGAAGTCCAGCGCCGTAAAGCACAGGGCCTCGTCCATGGGAATATAGGCGGAGGCGTAACGGCGGATTCCCCGCCGGTCCCCCAGAGCTCCCCGCAGGGCCTGCCCCAGCACAATCCCCACATCCTCCACCGTGTGGTGGCCGTCCACCTCCAGGTCGCCTTTGGCGGTGAGCTCCAGTCCCAGACCGCCGTAAAAGGCCAGCGCCGTCAGCATATGGTCAAAAAAACCGATTCCGGTAGAGACCTTTACCGGCCCGCCCTCCAGGGTCAGCTTCACGGAGACGGCGGTCTCCCCGGTTTCCCGGGAAATACTGGACGTTCTCATAACCATCCTCCTATTCCGCAAACCGCACCCGGATGGAGTTAGCGTGAGCGGTCAGATGCTCCGCCTCCGCCAGGGCGATCACCTGCCGGTGCACCTTCTCCAGGCTGTCCCGGCCGTATTCCACCACACTCATAGTCTTGAGGAAGCTGTCCACGCTCAGGGGCGAGAAGAACCGGGCGGTGCCCGAGGTGGGCAGAACGTGGTTGGGTCCCGCCATGTAGTCCCCCAGGGGCTCCGGCGACCACGGCCCCAGGAACACCGCTCCCGCGTTGCGGATGGCGGGCAGCAGACCCCGGGGGTCCTCTGTAACAATCTCCAGGTGCTCCGGCGCAATTTCATTGGCCAGTACCGCCGCCTGGTTCAGGTCCTCACACACGACGGCGCATCCGAAATCCCGCAGAGACGCCTCGATGATCTCTCTCCGGCTGAGATACGCCGTCTGGCGGACCAGTTCGGCGCTGACCGCCTCCGCCAGTGTCTGACTGGTGGCCAGCAGCACCGCGGAGGCCAGCTTGTCGTGCTCCGCCTGGCTGAGAAGGTCGGCGGCAATATGCCTGGGAACGGCGGTCTCATCGGCAATGACCAGTACCTCCGATGGCCCCGCCACCATATCGATATCCAGAGTTCCATAGGCCATACGCTTGGCCGCAGCCACGTACGCGTTGCCCGGCCCCACCAGCTTGTCCACCCGGGGAATGAAGCCCGCCCCATAGGTCAGCGCCGCCACCGCCTGAGCCCCGCCTACCGCGATGCACCGGTCCACCCCGGCGATGCCGGCAGCCGCCAGCACCGCGCTGTTGAGATGTTCCGTGGGGGGCGTCACCATGACAAGCTCTCTCACACCCGCCACCTTGGCGGGCACCGCATTCATCAGCACGGAGGAGGGATACGCCGCCGTGCCGCCGGGCACATAGATACCCACCCGGTCCAGGCCCCGGACAACGCGCCCCACCGTCCCACCGTCGGGGCTTTTCCACTCCCGGCTTTGAGACAGCAGCTGTTCGTTGTAATTCCGAATATTGGCGGCGGCCCGCTCCAGCGCCGCGATTAAAGCTGAATCACAGGCGGCGCGGGCCTCTTCCAGCGCATCCCGCCCCAGCTCATAGGGCGAGCAGCCGTCAAACTGACGGGAATACCGCTCCACCGCCGGGTAGCCCTCCCGCCGGACCCCCTCCATAACGGCGGCGGCCGACGCCTCAATCTCCGCGTTTCTGGCGGCAGCTCTGGCCCGCATTGCGGCAATGACCTCCCGCTCTGCCCTGCCGTCCGCTTTTACAATCTGGATCATGCTCTCCTCTCCAATTCTGCCTCACAGCGGGCGATAAAATCTTCAATCTCTCGCTTGCGCAGCTTCATGCTGGCAATATTGACAATCAGGCGGGCGCTGACCCTCGCCACGTTCTCAATAGGCGTCAGACCGTTTTCCCGCAGGGTGGCCCCCGTCTCCACAATGTCCACAATGGCGTCCGCCAGATCCAAAATGGGAGCCAGCTCCACCGAGCCCTCAATCTTGATGATATCCACATCCATGCCTTTTTTCTGAAAAAAGCTCCGGGTCACGTTTGGATATTTGCTGGCCACACGGCGGGTCCTGTAAGTGTCATAGAAGCGGTCGCCCTCTTTTACCGCCAGAGCAAAGCGGCACGCGCCGAACCCCAGGTCCAGCACTTCATAAAAGCTCTTTCCCTGCTCCAGGATGGTGTCTTTCCCCACCACCCCCAAATCGCACACCCCGTGCTCCACATAGGTGATAACGTCCGGGGCCTTGGCCAGCACCGCGTCCAGAGGATAGTTGGGAATGGCATGGACCAGCCGCCGTCCTGGATGCCGGACAGGAGTGCAGTCCAGCCCCATCGCCTCGAAAAGCTCCACGCTCTTGTCCTGAAGGCGCCCCTTGGTCAGGGCAATCCGCAGACGATTCTCCTCCCCGCTCATACCCGCACCAGCCTTTCTCCGTCCTCCTCCAGCACCAGCACCTGCCCCACACCCTTTTTTCTCGCCAGGGACAGGGTATCCTCCAGGGTCTCGCAGGGGGAGAGCTCACAAATTTTCTCCGCTCCGCCGTCCACCGCCGCCAGCGCCCGGGCCAGCTGGCCGGGCCCAAAGTGGACCAGCAGCTCCAGGTCCGGCGGCTCCTCTCCGCTCAGACAGCCCGCCACTGCGTCCACATCGACGGCAAAACCTGTCGCCGGCGCGCTCCGTCCAAAAGAGGCCGTCAGTCCGTCATACCGGCCGCCGGAGAGCACCGCGTCCCCGGCACCCTCCACGTATCCCCGGAAAACCACCCCGGTATAATAGTCGATTTGATGCACCAGCCCCAGGTCAACGCGTAAAAATTCTCCATATCCGGCGGCCTCCAGCTCCCGGCAGAGCCCCCGGAGATAGTCCAGTGATTCATGGGCTCCGGCCAGGGCCTGAGCCTCGTCCAGCACCTCCACCCCGCCAAACAGCCGGGACAGCCGGCGCAGAGCGACGCAGGCAGGCTGGTCCTGCCAGGGCTCCAGCAGGTCGTTGAGCGCCGCAAAGTTCTTGCGCTCAATAAGCTGGCGCATCTCCTCCACCCGCTCCACACCCATCTCCATCCGGGCGGCCAGGGCGCGGAAAAAGCCCGCATGTCCCAGCTCAATGTGAAAACGCTCCATGCCACAGGCGCGCAGGGCGTCCACCGCCAGGGCCACTACCTCCAGGTCGGCCTTGGGTCCGGCGGCGCCGATCAGCTCCACCCCGCACTGGGCAATCTCACTGCTGCCCCCCCGGTGCTCCGCACCGGAGCGAAAGACCGTCTGGTCATAGTAAAGACGCTGGGGCAAAGGCAGGCTCTGAAGCTTAGTGGCCGCCACCCGCGCAATGGGCGCGGTGCAGTCGGGACGCATCACCATAATCTTTCCGCTGCGGTCAATGAGCTTTAGCATGGCCTCCTGAGGCATGGGATTGCCGGACTGAAGGAAGAGGTCATAAAATTCCACCTCCGGCGTGGATACCTCCGCGTACCTCCGGCGGCGGAACAGGGCGGTCAGCGCATTCTGCACCCGCCGCCGGACCCGGCACTCGGCAAACAGCCGGTCCCGGGTCCCTTCGGGGGTGTTGATGGTATATTTCATCCGGCATCTCTCCGTCACTTTAATAATTTACCATGCTACTATACTACATTATCTGTGGACCGTCAAGCTGTTTTTGCCCCTCGTTCAGGAGGTCCCTGCCCCGAAGGACAGGGGCTTCCCGGCTTGTCGAAAAAGGCCAAAGGCCTTTTTCGACAAAGGGGATACGGCCTGCCGCG
>CANDFO010000011.1 GCA_947384055.1 uncultured Flavonifractor sp. | reverse complement strand
TGAGGGTGCCCGTCTTGTCGGAGCAGATCACCCCGGCGCAGCCCAGGGTCTCCACCGCGGGCAGGCGCTTGACAATGGCGCCCCGCTTTACCATCCGCTGGACGCCCAGGGCCAGAACGATGGTGACAATGGCGGGCAGCCCCTCGGGGATGGCCGCCACCGCCAAAGAGACGGCGGTCATGAACATCTCCAGCAGCTCCTTGCCCTGGAGAAGCCCCACCCCGAACATCACCCCGCATACACACAGGCACACGAAGGAGAGGGTCCGGGAGATCTCCGCCATTTTTTTCTGGAGAGGGGTCTCTCCCTCCTCCTGCTCCAACAGCAGTCCCGCAATGCGCCCCATCTCCGTGTCCATACCGGTGGCGGTTACGGCGCACACCGCCCGCCCGTTGGTGACGACCGTGGCGGAGAGCACCATACTCCGCCGGTCCGCCAAGGGAGTCTCCGCCGGAAGGGGGGCGGCGGATTTTTCCACCGGAAGGGATTCCCCGGTCATGGCGCTCTCGTCGGTTTTAAGCCCGGCGCACTCCACAATGCGGGCGTCGGCAGGCACCAGGTCCCCAGCCTCCAGATGGATAATGTCCCCGGGCACCAGCTTGTGGGACTCCACTCGCTGGACCTCTCCGTCCCGCAGGACCTTGGCCAGGGGCGCCGACATGTCCCGCAGGGCGTCCAGGGCCCGCTGCGCGCTGTCCTCCTGGGAGATGGAGATACAGGCGTTTACCACTACAATGACCAGGATAATAACCGCGTCCAGCCAGTCCTCTCCGCCGCTGGCCCACAGGGAGAGCCCCGCCGCCGCCAGCAGCACCAGCACCATGGGGTCCCGCATCTGGGACAGGAACCGCCGGAGCAGACCCGGCCGTTTGGCCCCCTCCAGCCGGTTGGGTCCGTACCGGGCCAGCCGCCGCTCCGCCTCCGCCCCGGACAGCCCCCGGTCGCGGCGGGTCTCCAGAGCGGAGAGGGTCTCCCGAACGCTTCTCGCATGCCAATCACCCATATTCCGCATCCCCTCGTTATCCAGAATTTTCCTGTTCTGGTGGACAGTATAGCACAGGGCCTGTCCGATTTCAGGGGAATTATGGCGTCCGGTCAGGGAAAATACCTCTGACGGAGGATCTCCGGCCGCTCCGCGCCGGCGGCCTGACGCTCCAGGGCCGCCCGGCACAGGCACTGGAGAAACGCTCCGTTACTGGGCCGCGCCGCCGGAAGGCCGCCCATCAGCAGCCGGTAGGCAGGGGTGGCCCCCGCCTGAAGCTTTCCCGTGAGCTCCCGGATGTTTTTCTCCACACAGCCGTAGCTGGTGTGCGCCCGCCGGATAAAGGGGGCGTAGGCCTCCTTCAGCAGCATGGTCCGGTCCCCGGCCAGCTCCGCGGCGGCGGCGCAGGCTGCCTCCAGCCCCAGGCCCCTGCCGCCCATCTCCAGCAGAATCTGCCGGGCATAGCCCTCCACCGACCCGCCGCACAGGGCCTGGAGAAGCTCCGCCACCGCCTGGAGGCGGACCGGCTTGACAAAGTAGTAATCGGCCCCCAGGGACAGCGCCCGCTGAATCACCTGGCTGCCGCTGATTCTGGAGGCCACCACTACCGCGGGACGCCCCTCCCGGCGCTTCAGGGTCCGCAGAAATTCCAGGCCGTCCATACCGGGCAGAACCAGGTCCATCAGGACGGCGTCCGGGTCCTCATCGGCGGCGGCCTCCAGGCCCGCCCAGCCGTCCCGGGCCCAGCCGCACAGGGAAAACTCCCGCCGGGCGGCAAAAAAATTTTCCCAGAGGAGCCGTGCCGCCGGGTCATGCTCCACCAGCAGGACCCGAACCGGTCTGCCCGTCATTTCTCCGTACCCATGGCCTCTACCGCTCTGGCGGCGGAGAGGATCATGTGAACCGCCATCTGCCGGTCCTCCGGGCTCATCTTCCGCAGGCGCCGGAGCATCTGGTCTGCGGCCGGGTCCTCCGGCAGCTCACCCCAGGCCAGCGTGTCCAGACTGATATGAAAAATCTGTCCCAGCCGGATAAAATAGGCCATGGACATACATTTTTTACCCTGCTCAATGTCGTTGAGGTATTGGCTGGTGATGTCCATCTGCTCTGCCAGGGCTTCCTTGGTCAGTCCGGCCTCTTTCCGGTACTGCCACACCCGCTGCCCTACCTCCGCGCACATTTTTTTCTTTGCCTCATCCAGCATCGTGCTGTCTCCTTTCGATTAAACTTTAGCTATAGCTTGACAAGAACACGGAATTTTTTAAAGTAGTTTTTGTCTAAAAATTTTAAACTATAGTTTTACCCCTATAAAAACTTCTAAAATTATCTAGGACAGTATATTTATTCCAGACCTCTTCCGGGCAGGCGCCGGTAAACAAATGGAAAATCTTTTTCGCCTCTTCCCGCGCTGTTCGTTGACGGAAGGTCCCTCAGCGTATATAATAGTTGTTGTATTCGGACCCTTGGGCAGAAGGCCCGCGGACGTTCCTCCGCGGGGTCCGGCAGAATGCCGCTCACGCAGCGGGCGGCCACGCAAGAGAGAAAGGCGGCGCTTCCCATGAAACGTCTCATCATTGAGCGGGAGGTCTTAAAAAACAACGTCGCGGTGGTCAAGGACCGGGCGGCGGGCGCGTATATCTACGCGGTGCTCACCGGAGACGGCTTCGGCGCGGGCATTGTGGAGCTGGCCCAGCTTCTGCGGGAGGAGGGAATCGGGCGCTTTGCTGTGTCCGAGCCGGGCGAGGCCGCGGCCCTGCGGAAAGCGGGGCTGGTGGAGGAGGAGATTCTGATGCTCCGCTGCACCGCCGACCGGGAGGAGCTGGGACAGCTGCTGGACCTGAACGTGGTGTGCACCGTGGGCTCCGCCGATACGGGCATGGCCCTCAACGCCGTGGCGGGAGAGCGCTCCACTGTGGCGGAGGCCCATATTCAGATTGACACGGGAATGGGGTTCGGCGGGTTTTTGTCCAGTGAGCCTGACCGGATTCTCTCTGTCTATCGCAGTCTGCCCAACGTGGCCCTGTCGGGGATCTATACCCAGCTCCACACCGGAGGGCGGCGGGACGGAACCGCGGAAGCGCAGCTGGCCCAGTTCCGGCAGGTGACGGAGGCCATCCATGGGGCGGGTTTTGAGACCGGGACAGTTCACGCGGCGGGGTCCTTTGCCCTGCTCCACTGGGAGGACGCCCTGTTGGACGGCGTACGGGCGGGCTCCGCCCTGCTGGGCCGCTGCCGCCGCACCCGGGGAGACGGCCTGCTGCGGGTGGGCCACGGCGAAGTGGGCATTGAGGAGACCCGCTGGCTTCCCAAGGGACACACCGTTGGCAATGAGGTTCTGGTGACGCTGAAACGGCCTACCCGCGTGGCGGTGCTTCCGGTGGGCTATCAGAACGGGTTTACCGTGGGGCGCAGCCGGGACCCGGGGCTGCTGGCCGCCCTGCGGCGGTGGCGCTCCGGGCGGAAGATTACGGTGCGCATCAACGGCCAGCGGGCCAGGGTGATCGGCCGGGTAGGGGCCATCGAGACCATTGTGGATGTGACAGACCTGTCCTGCGCGGCGGGCGACACGGCTGTCTTTGACATTGACCCGGTGTATGCCAGGGGCTTCGTCCGGGAATACCGATGAGAAAGCGGGGATACAGATGAGAGCGGTCGTTACACGGGTAAAGGAAGCCAGCGTCACCATCGGCGGCGCGGTAAACGGTCAAATCGGCCAAGGGTTTCTGGTTTTGCTGGGGGTGGGTCCCCAGGATACCCCGGCCCAGGCGGATAAAATGGCCGACAAGATCTGCGGACTGCGGATTTTTGAGGATGAAAACGAAAAAATGAACCTGAATTTGGAGGCTGTGGGGGGGAGCCTGCTGGTGGTCAGCCAGTTCACCCTCTACGCCGACACCAAATCCCGCCGCCCCGGATTCACCGGTGCGGCAAAGCCGGATACCGCCATCCCCCTGTATGAGCGCTTTATGGCGGAGTGCCGCCGCCGGGGGTTCCCCGTAGCGCACGGGGAGTTCGGCGCCGACATGCAGGTCTATTCCCAGAACGACGGCCCCGTGACCATCTGGCTGGACACCGACGCCATGTAGGGCTTGTTTGAAAAGCAGAATCCCAGAACGAATATTATACGCCTTTGTACCGGCGGATATCGCAGGGTTTCCGGCCGGCGGCAGAATAATGGAGACAAGGAGTATTCCGGATGAAAGTGAAACTGATGCAAGTAGGAGAAATCGGCACTAACTGCTACCTGCTGGAGGACGAGACCGCCAACGCCGCCGCCCTGGTGGACCCCGGCGGGGAGGCAGAGGGGATTTTGGAGCAGATCCGGGCCGACGGCGTGGAGGTCAGAGCCATTTTCCTCACCCACGGACACTACGACCACACCGGCGCGGTGCGGGCGCTGAGAGAGGCTCTGCCCGGCGTGCCGGTGTACCTCCATCCCGCCGACGCCGCCCTGCTGGGCACAGCGGTGATGCCCCCCATTGGGGAAACCCTGCCCTATGACGAGGGGGACGCCCTCCCGGTGGGCTCCCTGACGGTCCGGGTAATCCACACCCCCGGGCATACCCCCGGCGGAGTGACGCTGCGGGTGGAAGAGGCCCTGTTTACCGGGGACACCCTCTTTCAGGGGTCCATGGGCCGCACCGACCTGGGCGGCGGCTCCTATGACCAGCTGATGCACTCCCTGAAGCGCCTGGGGGAGCTGGAAGGGGACTTCCAGGTGCTCCCCGGACACATGGGCGTGTCCACCCTGGACCGGGAGCGGAAGAGCAATTACTTCCTGCGGGAAGCCATGGGACTGTAGAATGAAGCTCTACTTCACCGGCCATACCTGTAAATATGCCGCAGAGCAGATGATGCTGACGCTCTTTCCCGGCGAACGGCCGGAATACCCGGACGTCCCTCCTGGCCCGGAGGAGGCCGCCGCTGAGATTAGCGCGCATACGGAGCCGGCCCCCGGCCAGGGGGAACGACTCCGGGTGGAGACGGTCCTCCGGCTGGGCGGGAGGCGCTGGACCGGGACCTGGGAGGGGCCCCTGAAGGGGACCCCGGAGCAGCGGGAGTGGACCCTCCGCCACGGGGTTCGGCTGTCCTTTTACCACGCGGGCGTTCAGGCACTGGGGAAGGCGCCGCCCTGGGGGGCCCTCACCGGGGTGCGGCCGGTGAAGATTCCCACGCAGGATATGCGCGGCGGCATGAGCCGGGCGGAGGCCGGAAAGCGGCTGGAGGAGGTCTACTTCGTCTCCCGCCGCCGGGCGGAGCTGGCACTGGACTGCGCCCAGGCCAGCCTCACCGCCCAGGCCTCTCTGGAGGAAAACCAGGTGTCGCTGTATGTGGGCATTCCCTTCTGCCCCACCCGGTGCGCCTACTGCTCCTTTGTGTCCGCCGATGTGGGGCGCACGCTCAAGCTGGTGGAGCCCTTTTTGGACGCCCTGGAGCGGGAGATAAAGGCCTCCGGCGACGCCCTGGAGCAGGCGGGGCGGCAGGTACGGACCGTATATATCGGCGGCGGCACCCCCACCACGCTCTCCGCCCCCCAGCTGGACCGGCTCATGGGAGCTCTGGCGGAGCACATCGACCTGTCCGCCTGCACCGAGTACACCGTGGAGGCCGGCCGGCCGGACACCATTACCGCCGAAAAGCTGGCGGTTCTCCGCCGCAGGGGAGCGGGGCGGGTATCGGTAAATCCCCAGTCCATGGACGGACGGGTGCTGGCCGCCATGGGGCGCGCCCACCGGCCGGAGGACATCCCCCGGGCCTGCGCCCTGGTCCGGGACAGCGGCATCCCCTGCATAAACATGGACCTTATCGCGGGGCTTCCGGCGGACAGCCCCGCGGGGTTCCGAAGCACCCTGGAGCAGGTGCTGGCCCTGAAACCGGAGAATATCACCGTCCACACCCTGGCCCTGAAAAAGGGCTCCCGGCTGATGAGCGGGGACGAAACAGGGCTTGCCCTCCCTGCCGGAAAGGATGTGGCCGAAATGCTGGACTGGGCCTGGGACACCCTGGAGGGGGCCGGACAGCGGCCCTATTATCTCTACCGGCAGAAGTACATGTCCGGTTCCTTTGAGAATGTGGGGTGGACCCGCCCGGGGTTTGAAGGACTGTACAATATCTGCATGATGGAGGAGCTGCACACCATCGTCTCCCTGGGAGGCGGGGGCGTAACCAAGCTGGTGGACACCGGGGCGGGGAGAATCCAGCGGCTCACCAATGCCAAGTATCCCCACGAGTATGTGCGGGATATCGATAAAATCGTCGCGGATAAGCGGGCGCTGGCGGCATTCTGCGGGAGCCCCTGAGCCGCGCGCCATACAGATAAAAATAAGGAGGCACTACCATGGCTTATCAGCTCAAGGAGATTAACGACCGCATTCAGCGGGAACCGGCGGAATTTATGGCCGAGTGCGACGCCGGCTACCAAAAACGGATCGACACCGCCGTGGACAAAATTCTCGCGCGCATGGCGGAGAGTCCCATCGTGCTCCTCTCCGGGCCCTCCGGCTCCGGCAAGACCACCACCGCCCTCAAGCTGGAGCAGGAACTGGTCCGCCGGGGTGTAAACACCCACACCATCTCCATGGACAACTATTTTAAGACCCTCAACCGCGCCACCGCCCCCCGCACCCCCGAGGGAGACATTGACTACGAGTCTCCCCTGCTGCTGGACATGGACCTGCTGGACGAGACCTTTACCCGCCTCTCCCGGGGGGACTGGGCCCTCATTCCCAAGTTCGAGTTCGCCCGGCAGATGCGCAATGACAGCCAGGGCACCCTTTTGAAGCTGGATAAGGACGAAATCGCTATTTTTGAGGGCATCCACGCCCTCAACGACGATATCGCCGGACGGCATCCGGAGGCCACGACCCTGTACATCTCCGCCCGGTCCAGCATTATGGACGAAGGGGCGGTGTGCTTCAAGGGCACCTGGCTGCGGATTGCCCGGCGGTGCGTCCGTGACTTTAATTTCCGGGGCACGGATATGATTGAGACCATGTCCATGTGGCATAATGTCCGTCGTGGGGAGAAAAAATTCATTTCGCCCTTTAAAAACCGGGCCAATATCATCATCGACTCTTCGGTACCCTATGGTCCGTCGGTATTCGCCAATTATGCGCAGCCCCTGCGTCAGGCGCTGGAGCAGGTGCCCCGGGACAACAGGCGGTATCAGGAGCTCAGCGACATGGTGACGGCCCTGAAGCATTTTGTCCCTGTGGAACCCGGCCTGGTTCCGGCGGAGTCGCTGGTCCGCGAGTTCATCGGCGGCGGCGTCTATTCCTATTGAGCCGTCCATTTTATTCAGAAAGAAGGAAACGACCGAATGTCTGATTGCACCCATGACTGCTCCTCCTGCGGCGAGAGCTGCGGGGAGCGCACCGCCCCCCAGGACCTGCGGGCTCCCGCCAACCCCCTCTCCCACATCGGCAGGGTGATCGCCGTGGTCAGCGGCAAGGGGGGCGTAGGCAAGAGCACCGTCACCGCTTCTCTCGCCTGCGCCATGGCCGGGCTGGGGAAAAAGGCGGGCGTGCTGGACGCCGATATCACCGGCCCCTCCATCCCCACCGCCTTCGGCATCCACGAAAAGGCTGAAGGCAATGAGCTTGGCATCTACCCCGCTGTCAGCGCCAAAGGCATTGAGGTGATGAGTCTCAACCTGCTGATGGAAAATGAGACCGACCCTGTAATCTGGCGGGGCCCCGTCATTGCCGGGGCTGTCAAGCAGTTCTGGACCGACGTGGTGTGGGGGGATTTGGATTACCTCTTTGTAGATATGCCCCCCGGCACCGGAGACGTGCCCCTGACGGTGTTCCAGTCCCTGCCGGTGGATGGAATTATCGTTGTCACCTCCCCTCAGGAGCTGGTGGGGATGATTGTGGCCAAGGCGGTCAAGATGGCGGAGCTGATGAAAATTCCTGTGCTGGGGCTGGTGGAGAACTACAGCTATTTCAAATGTCCCGGCTGTGGACAGGAGCACGCTGTGTTCGGAGAGAGCCATCTGGAGCAGACCGCAAAAGAGCTGGGCCTGAAGGTGCTGGCCCGTCTGCCTATCGACCCGGCGGTGGCCGCCGCCTGTGACAGCGGAAAAATTGAGGAATTCGCCCCCAATTACCTGGAGGGCGTCGCCCGGGCTCTGACTGAATGATTCCTCCGGCTCCGGGCGGGCGGGAGCCCGCCCGGAACCGACGCCCCCTCTGCCGCCCAGCCGCCAGAAAAGGAGGTCCGGCTTATGTCCAAGCTGCTGCTGAAAAACGCCCGCTATATTGTCTCCTGTGACGACCGGGATACCCTTTACGAAAACTGCAATCTCCTGATTCGCGACAACGCCATAGAGTTTATCGGTCCGCAGCTCCAGCAGGCTGATCAGGTCATCGACGCCTCCTCCATGGCGGTATATCCCGGCCTGATCAATACTCACCACCACCTGTACCAGCTCTTCTCCCGCAACCTGCCGGAGGTACAGGGGCTGGAGCTCTTTCCCTGGCTCGTGGCCCTCTACGACGTGTGGAAAAATCTGGACGAGGAGGTGGTCTCCCGCTCCGCCCTGGTGGGAATGGGCGAGCTGCTGAAAAACGGCTGCACCACCTGCTTTGACCACCACTATGTCTTTCCCGCCCAGGCGGGCGACCTGATTGCCGCCCAGTTCCGGGCCGCCGGCAGGGTGGGGATGCGCTTCCACGCCTCCCGCGGGTCCATGGACCTGTCCCAGAAGGACGGCGGACTGCCCCCCGACACGGTGGTTCAATCCATCGACGCCATTATGGAGGATTCCCAGCGGCTGGTGCGGGTATGGCACGACCCGGAGCGATTCTCCATGCACCAGGTGGCTCTGGCCCCCTGCTCTCCCTTCTCGGTGTCCGGAGACCTGCTGCGGGAGAGCGCGGCGCTGGCCCGCTCCCTGGGGGTGCGTCTGCACACCCATGTGGCCGAGACCCGCGACGAAGAGCAGTTCACCCTGGAACAGTTCGGCATGCGCCCCCTGGCCTACATGCATTCCCTGGGCTGGACCGGGCCCGACGTGTGGTACGCCCACGGCATCCACTTCAATGGGGATGAGCTGCGGCAGCTGGCCGAAACGGGCACCGGCGTGGCCCACTGTCCCATCTCCAATATGAAGCTCTCCTCGGGGGTCTGCCGGGTGCCGGAGATGCTCCGGCTGGGCGTGCCGCTGGGACTGGCGGTAGACGGCTCGGCCTCCAACGACGGCTCCAATCTGCTGGAGGAGCTGCGGGTGGCCTATCTGCTCCACCGCCTCACCTGGGGGCGGGAGGCCCCCACCGGGTATGACCTGTTGAAAATCGCCACCCGGGGCTCTGCGCGGCTGCTGGGCCGGGACGACATCGGCTGTCTGGCCTCCGGCATGGCCGCAGACCTGTTTATGGTCCGGCTGGACCGGCTGGAGCTGGCCGGCGCTCAGTTTGACCCCATGTCCATGCTGGGGACGGTGGGCCTGAAGGGACCCGTGGACTATACCCTGGTGAACGGCCGCCCGGTGGTTCAGAACGGGGAGCTGGTCTCCGCGGACGAGGCGGAGCTCTCCGCCCAAGCCAACGAAACGGTCCGGCGCTATCTGAATCGCTTTTAATTTGTGGAATCTGCCTCTTTGCTTTCCTGCGGTAAAGGCGTAAAATAGGGTATTGCTGCTCGGCGGCAATACCCTGTTTTTTACGGCGGTTCCGGCACTGCTTCCGGCGACGCGCTTTATAGTCGATGTGGTTGAGAAGTGGTAAAAAGGAGGCGAGGGAAAACGGGGCGCGGCAAGGCGGAGGACGCGGGCGGGCTGACGCCCGCCAAGGACGACAACGCCGTCCACACCCCGTTTTCCCCGCCAGACTTTATCGATTCGCAGCCGCTTCGACTATAATCAACAGGAATCAGGAGGTATGCTGCCTATGGAAACCCAAGTCCATCAGAAGACCGCCGCCCCTCTTTTTACCCGGCAGGCCCT
This sequence comes from uncultured Flavonifractor sp., assembly GCA_947384055.1. GTDB lineage: Bacteria > Bacillota > Clostridia > Oscillospirales > Oscillospiraceae > CANAAV01. The sequence goes on along the minus strand of CANDFO010000011.1, from coordinate 41,223 downwards.
GGTCCGGCTGATTATTCCCCTTGTCATTGAGCAGTTTCTCCTCATGACTGTCGGCATGGCGGATACGGTAATGGTCACAAGCGCTGGTGAGGACGCTGTCTCCGGGGTATCCCTGGTGGACCAGATCAATCTGTTGATTATCCAGGTGTTTGCCGCCCTGTCCACCGGCGGAACGGTGGTAGTTTCCCAATATCTGGGACGGCAGGAGCGGGAAAACGCCGCCACCGCCGCTCGCCAGCTGCTCTGCGCCGCCGTTTTCATCTCCAGCCTGCTGACTCTGCTGGCCCTCCTGCTGCGGGGGCATATCCTCACCCTGATTTTCGGCGGCGTAGAGGCGGATGTCATGGCCTCCGCTCTGGTCTACTTCCTTCTCACCGCCCTGGCTTACCCTTTTATGGCGGTATACAACGCCGGAGCCGCCCTGTTCCGGGCCATGGGCAACAGTAAGATTTCCATGTTCTGCTCCCTGATTGTCAATATTGTCAACATCGTGGTCAACGGAGCGCTGATCTACGGCTTTGACATGGGCGCGGCGGGGGCTGGAATCGGCACCCTGGTCTCCCGCATCACAGCAGCGGTGATTATCACCGTGCTGCTCCGCCACCCGGACAATCTGGTCCGGCTCTCCGGATTGCCGCCCTTCCGCTTCCGGGGAGATATGATTCGCCGTATTCTCTCCGTAGGAATTCCCAACGGACTGGAAAACGGCATGTTTCAAGTGGGAAAACTGGCTGTCCTCAACCTGATTACCACCTTTGGCACCGCGGCTGTGGCCGCCAACGCTATTGCCAACAGCATCGCCGGGGTCATCAATGTCCCCGGGCAGGCAATGGGTCTGGCCATAATCACGGTGGTGGGACAGTGCATGGGGGCCGGAGATTCAGACCAGGCGGCTTCCTATACCAAACGTCTGGTAGGCGCCTCCTATCTGTGCATGCTCATCATGTGCACCGTCCTGTTCTTTCTCGCCGGCTGGCTGGTCACGCTGTTCAACCTGAGCCCGGAGGCTATGCGTTCCGCCGCCCAGGTGCTCCGGCTCTTCGCGGTGTTTGCCACGCTGTTCTGGTCTCCCTCCTTCGCTCTGCCCAACGCTCTGCGCGCCGCGGGAGACGCGGTATTTACCATGTCGGTCTCTCTGTGTTCCATGTTTGCCTGTCGGGTGGCCCTGAGCTATGTGCTGGCCTGCTCCTGGGGGCTGGGCATGGCCCTGGCCGGGGTGTGGCTGGCCATGTTTTGTGACTGGCTGGTTCGGGCCGTCCTGTTTCTGGTCCGCTTCCGGCGGGGAAAATGGCGGCTGATTCAGGTAATCTGACTGTGTGGAAAGCAGCCCCCCGGCTTTTGCCGGAGGGCCGCTTTCTGTCTGAATGAATTCTGAATAGGACTGGCTGCCCGTTTTGGCCTAAAACCGGATTACAGGCCCAGCAGGTTCTTTTCGTCCTGGGGATTAAACAGATGGATCATCTCGGGACGGAAGGTAAACTTGACTTCCGCGCCGTAGGGGATACCGCCCCGGTGCTCAGCGGGCAGGTCGGTGGTGGGAATGCGCAGAACCACGTCCTTGCCGCCGGCGTTTACATGCAGATAGACCTCGCTGCCCATCATCTCAGACACATCCACCTTGCCGGTGATGATATGGACTCCGTCCTCAGCGGAGAACATGCTGTGCTCGGGGCGTACGCCCACAGTGACGTCCATAGCGCCGATACCCTTGGCGGCCAGCGCCTTGCTGGTCTCCTCGGTCAGGGGCACCACAGCGCCGGCCACGGCCACGGAATAGCCGCTGCCGTCCTTCTGGAGCTTGCCGTCGAAGAAGTTCATCTGGGGGGAGCCGATGAAGCCCGCCACGAAGATATTGTTGGGATGGTTAAAGACCTCCTGGGGGGTGCCGATCTGCTGAATGAAGCCGTCCTTCATAATGACAATCCGGTCGCCCAGGGTCATGGCCTCGGTCTGGTCGTGGGTCACGTAGATAAAGGTGGTGTTGATGCGCTGGCGCAGCTTGATAATTTCGGCGCGCATCTGGTTACGGAGCTTGGCGTCCAGGTTGGACAGGGGCTCATCCATCAGGAACACCTGGGGATCACGGACGATGGCGCGGCCGATAGCCACGCGCTGGCGCTGGCCGCCGGACAGGGCCTTGGGCTTGCGCTCCAGGTACTGGGTGATGTCCAGAATCTCGGCGGCCTCGCGGACCTTCTTGTCGATCTCCTCCTTGGGCACCTTGCGCAGCTTCAGAGCGAAGGCCATGTTCTCATAGACCGTCATGTGGGGATAGAGGGCGTAGTTCTGAAAGACCATGGCAATATCCCGGTCCTTGGGCTCCACGTCGTTCATGCGCTTGTCGCCGATGAGCAGGTCGCCGTCGGAGATGTCCTCCAGGCCGGCCACCATCCGCAGGGTAGTGGACTTGCCGCAGCCGGAGGGCCCTACCAGCACGATGAACTCCTTGTCCGCGATCTCCAGATTGAAATCGTGTACGGCCGTTACCTTGTTGTCGTAGATTTTCTTCACGTTTTTCAGGGTTACAGTTGCCATACCATAGAGCCGCAGAAGCCGCGGCCTCCGCCGCAGTTTCCTCGCCCGCGGGAAGCCTGTCCCGCGGACATTACGGCAGGTCTCCACACTGCCGCACCGCCGGCCCGGCGGAATTTCCTCCTTTTTTGTGCTCCCCCGTCCTATCAGGAAGCGCTGGACCGCCGCAGGACGGCCGGGTCAGCCATTCCATGGAAATGGAGTAGAGCCGGGGGGCGTTGAATTGGGGGTCTCTCTATCCTTCACCGCGGACCTCCTCGCCGCGGAAGAAGACGTCCTTGAGCTCCAGGTTTTCGTCCAGCACCACCAGATTCGCCCGCTTGCCGGGCTCCAGACTGCCGCACCTGCTGTAAATACCGATGGCCTTGGCGGGGTTGACCGCCGCCGCCCGCACTGCGTCCGCCAGAGGAATGCCGAAGGACACGGCGGTCTTCATGCAGGACATCAGGTCCGTCACCGAGCCAGCAATGGTGCCGTCAGCCAGGGTCGCCAGCTTGCCATTGACGGTTACGTCCTGCCCTCCCAGGGTGTACTGTCCGTCGGGCATGCCTGCCGCACGCATGGTGTCAGAAATCAGAATGACCCGCTTGGCGCCGAACATCTTAAACACAGCCCGCACCACCGAGGGGTGGATGTGGATGCCGTCGCAGATGAGCTCCACGTTGCAGCCGGGGGTGTCCAGAGCCGCCCCCACCACGCCGGGTGAGCGGTGGCTGAAGGGAGGCATGGCGTTAAACAGGTGCGTCACCTGCCGGGCCCCCAGGTTGAAGGCCTCCATCGCCGTGTCGTAGTCCGCCGCCGTGTGCGCCAGGGAGACGGTAACGAGCTCCTCCACCGCCTCGATAAACTCCATGGCCCCGGGAAGCTCCGGCGCCACGGACACCAGCTTTACCAGCCCCTTGGACTCCTGCATCAGCCGCCGCAGCAGCTCCGGGTCCGGGTTCCGGAGCCATTCTCCGTTCTGGGCGCCCTTCTTGGCGTGAGAGAGGAAGGGCCCCTCCAGATTGACGCCGCAGAGCATGGCGCCTGGGCGGTCCTCCGCCCGGTGCGCGGCGGCGGTCCGGCAGATTTTTACCAGCTGGTCCTCCAGCAGGGTCATACCCGCCGGACAGATCTGAGTGACGCCCCGGCTGAGCTCATAACGGGCCATCACTTCCAGACCCTCGGGGCTCCCGTCGGAGAAGTCCTCCCCCTTGCAGCCGTGAAAGTGTACGTCGGTCAGGCCGGGGATCACGTAGCAGCGCTCGGCGTCATAGGTCCTGCCGTCGGCGCTGGCACCGGAGAGCAGCCGCCCGTCGAAGCACACGTCCCGCTGGACGAAGCCCTCCTTTACGTCATAGACCTGAGCGCCGGTTATCCGCATACGTGTTCACCTGCCTGAACCATCTTGTGCAGGGCGGCCTTGTCGCCCACCAGGGTCACGTCCGGATGGAGCTGGAGGATGGAGGCAGGAATGCTCTTGGTCACGCGGCCGCAGAAGGCCTGATAGAGAATATCGGCCTTCTCCTCGCCGCTGACCACCAGCAGAATGCGCCGGGCCTGCATAATATTCTTGATGCCCATGCTCAAAGCGTGGCGGGGCACCTCATCCCGGCTGTCAAAAAAGCGCTGGTTGGCGTCAATGGTGCTCTCGGTCAGGTCCACCAGATGGGTCTCCAGGCCAAAGTCGTCGCCCGGCTCGTTAAAGGCGATGTGGCCGTTGTGCCCCATCCCCAGCAGCTGGAGGTCAATACCGCCCAGATTCTGGATGAGCTTGTTGTAATTGGAGCACTCCTTGATTGGGTCCTTGGTGAGGCCGTCCAGCACGTGGGTGTTCTCCGGTCTGATGTCGATATGGTCGAACAGGTGGGTCTGCATAAAATACCGGTAGCTCTGCTCATGATGGGGAGACAGACCGAAATATTCATCCAGGTTCACGGAGCGGACCTCGGAGAAGCTCAAATCTCCCTTTTTGTACCAGTCCACCAGCTGCTCATAGGCCCCCACGGGGGTGCCTCCGGTGGCAAGGCCCAGCACACAGTTGGGCTTATAGATGACCTGGGCGGAGATGATATTGGCCGCCCGGCGGCTCATGGCCTGGTAGTTTTCCGATTGATAAATGCGCATAGTTCCATACACCTCGGTAGGCGGGGACTGGGCCCGCCCTGATTTAGAGCCTGTATTCACACCGGCCGAACAGCCCCCGGGCAGCCCGTTTGCCGCCGCCCCGCATGCAGATTTCCCGCCTGTCCGCCCTTCTCCGGATATGAATGCAGATTTTTAAAAGTCAGCAGTACTGGACAATGGCGGCCTCAATCTGAGCGGCGCAGGCATCTACAACGGCCAGGTCGCTGTCAATCAGGCCGGGCAGAGGCTTGCGCACGCCGCCGACGTCCATACCCCACTTTTTCAGGATGCCCTTCATCACGGCGTACAGGTTGCCGTGGGCGCCGCACATGGCGTAGATGATGCGGCAGATCTCGTTCTGAATCTGGCGGGCCTCCTCCAGACATCCGGCATACAGACGCTCCCGGGCCTTCAGGAAGAGCTGAGGCATGACGGCATAGGTGCCGCCGATGCCGCCGCAGGCCCCCATGGTCAGGCCGGAGATGAACTGCTCGTCGGGACCGTTAAAGACAATCAGGCCCTCATCCCGCCACATCTGGATGTCCTGGGTGGGCATAGAGGAGTTCTTGACGCCGATGACCTGGGGATTTTTCTTCATCTCCCGCAGCAGGGAGGGGGTCAGTGCTACCCCTGCCAGCTGGGGAATATTGTAAATGATAAAATCCGTATGGGGGGCGGCGGCGGAAATATCGTTCCAGTACTGGGCGATGCCGTGCTCCGGCAGGTGGAAGTAGATCGGGGGGATGGACGCGATGGCGTCCACGCCCAGGCTCTCGGCATGGGCGGCCAGCGCCTGGCTGTCGGCAGTATTGTTGCAGGCCACGTGAGCAATGACCACCGCTTCCCCTTTAATCTCGGCCATGACGTTCTCCAGAATCAGCTTGCGCTCTTCCGTGCTCTGATAAATGCACTCGCCGGAGGAGCCGCCCACATACAGACCCTGCACCCCTTTGCCCACCAGATAACGGGCCAGGGCGCGGGTTCGCTCCGGCGACACCGCTCCCGCCTCATCATAACAGGCGTAAAAGGCGGGAATCACCCCGCAGTATTTGCTGCAATCGCTCATATCGCTTCCATCCTTCCCTGTAGAAGTCTTGTGCTTATTGTACTACGGTCCCGGGCTCCGCGCAAGGGGAATCCGGAACATTTCCCAAATTGTCAGCCCTTCACCGCACCCATGGTAATGCCCTGGGTAAAATACTTCTGGAAGCAGAGGAACACCAGAATAATGGGCACGGCGGCCAGGGCGGCGCCCGCCATAATCAGGCCGAAGTCGTTGGACATCTCCGACTGGAGGCCCGCGATGCCCAGGGCGATGGTCTTGGCCTCGCTCTGGGTGAGGATGACCAGCTGAAGGGGATACTCATTCCAGGCGTTGATGAAGGTGAAAATGGCCAGTGCGCCGAAACCGGGCTTAATGATGGGGAAGGCCACGTTGAGGAAGGTGGTGATCTCCCCGGCGCCGTCGATGCGGGCGGCCTCCAGCAGGGAGGAGGGGATGTTCTCTGAGAACTGCTTCATCAGGAACACGCCGAAGGGCCAGCCCACAATGGGGAAGATCACCGCGAAGAGGGAGCCTGCGATGCTCTTTGTCATGCCCAGGCTGCTGACCAGGGAGAGCAGGGGCACCAAAATCACCTGCTTGGGCAGGGCCATGGCGCAGACAAAAAGACTGAAAATAATTCCGCGGCCCCAGAAACGCTTTTTTGCCAGCACATAGCCCGCCAGTGACGCGGTAACGCAGGTCAGGAGCATGGCCACCACGGAGATGAACACGCTGTTGAACAGCCAGCGCATCGCCAGGGGAAACTTGAGGCCGAACATCTCGGTCTGGCTCTTAAACAGGCGGGCGTAGTTGTCCCAGCTGACAGACGTGGGAATCCATTTGACGGACTCCCCGGCTTTGATGATGATGTCGCTCTTCTCCTTCACGGAGCCGGTGACAATCCAGTACAGCGGGAACAGGAAGAAAATGGCCAGGGCCACCAGGAGCACGATACACAGAATCTGATACGGCGTAATCCGCTTGTTCTTTTCCGTCATAGTCTCCGCCCCCTTACTCTGTGGTTCCGCCGTTCATGACCTTGAACTGCAAGGCGCTGAACAGGGCGATGACAATCGCCAGAATGACACCCATGGCGTCGGCATAGCCGAACTCCTTGGTGGTGCGGAAGGCGATTTCATACAGATAATACATGATGGTACTGGTGCTGTAGTTGGGTCCGCCGGAGGTGAGCAGCTGAATCAGCGCGAAGCACTGGAAGGAGTTGATAGTGGTAATCACCGCTACATAGAGGGTGGTGGGCATAATGGAGGGCCACTTGATTTTCCAGAATACCTGGAGGTTGGTGGCGCCGTCCACCTGGGCGGCCTCCACCAGGGAGCTGTCCACATTGCCCAGAGCGGCCACGTAGAGGACGATGGGCTGGCCGATGGAGGTGGTGAACAGAATCATGATGATGCACCACAGGGCCAGCTTTGCGTCGCCGGTCCAGGCCAGCCCTCTGCCGCCGAAAATGCCGATGACATAGTTGAACAGGCCGTCGTACTTGTCAAACATCCACTTCCACACTACCACCACCGCCACGGAGCCGGTGACTACAGGCAGGTAAAACACGCAGCGGAAGAACGAGCGCACGCCGGCGCGCATTTTATAGATAGCGGAGCCCACCCACAGGGAGAAGCCCGTCACCGTGGGTACGGCCACCAAGACAATGATAAGCGTATTCATGGCAGATTTCCAGAACACCGGGTCGTTGAACAGGCGGACATAGTTGCTCAGCCCGATAAACGTGCCGTGATTGCCGTTTGCCAGAGACGCGTCGGTAAAGCTGGTAATCACGCCCATGGCCATGGGCGTGATTACAAAGCCCACGAAGAAGAACAGGGCGGGCAGCAGGAACAGGTAGGACACCAGAGTCTCCCTCCGCTGGAGGACGAGACTGCGCTGGGGCGCTTTTGTCGTTGCCATTCGGATCCTCCCTCATTTTGTCGGGGCCTGCATTCAACTCCGCTGAACACGGTTAAGGGTGTTCCCCAGAGGGGAGTGCAGGCCCGCTCAATTACGCTCGGGTTTTCCTCTCGTTAAACGCGGGTAGTAAAGCGCTCCCTCCCCCCGCCTGTGCAGAGAGAGGGAGCTGCCGGTCCTATTTGGTTACGCGTTGGAATTGGTGTTGAAGATGTCCGCCTGAGCCTGGACATTGCCCTCCTGGAACACGCGCTGAAGCATATTCCACCACTCGGTACGCATGGTGGAGAACTTGTCGCGGGTGTTGTAGTAGGGGCCGTAGTATTTGGTCCAGGAATCCAGCAGGCTCATCTCCTCGTCGCCCTCGTACAGGTTGCCGAAGGAGGCGCGGACGGGGAAGGCGCCGGTGCGCTTGACGCTCTCGGGACCCCAGGTGGCGTCGTCGCAGATGAAGGCGATCAGGCGCTTGGCAGCCTCGGCCCGGGCGTCGTCCTTGTTGTCGAACACGCAGAAGCCGTTAACCAGGTACTCCAGCTCGGGCACGCCGTCGTCAGAGGGGAAGGGCACGGAGATCTGGGTGTAGTCCTCGCTGGCGTAGGTGATGGCGCTGGAGGTGCCGAAGCAGAAGGTCATGGCGCAGGTCTCCTGCTGGAACTTCTGGAGCTCGTCGGCGGCGGCCATGTCAAAGCCGGCGTCCAGGGACTTGTTGTCATACATGCTCTTAATCAGCTCCAGGGCCTTCACGCCGTTGGCGTCGATGTTCCACTTGCCGTCGGAGCCCACAATAGAGGAGCTGTACAGGTTGTTGACCAGCGCGCGGGTGCCCTGGTCGCCGCCCTGACCGCCGCAGTAGATGATGCCGGGAACGGCGGTGGGGCCGTTGTCACGCAGGGCCTCGCACATTTTCACGAAGTCCTCGGTCTTCCACAGGCGCTCGCCCTCCAGGTTCACGTACTGGAGCGCGTCGGCGGCCTCCAGAGCCTCTTTGTTCAGGCCCATGTAGAAGGGGGAAGAAGAGATGGGGTACATCCAGGCGGTGCCGTCGGCGCCGGTGCAGGTCTGAACCAGGCTCTCGCTGGTCAGGTCGCTCTTCAGGGCGTCCACCATATCGTCCAGGGGCACCAGATAGCCGCCGTTGCCGTACTCAATGATGCGGCCGGGGGCGTCGAAGAGCACGTCGGGCGCAGTGCCGGCGCCCATGGCGGCGGTCAGCGCGTCAGGGCCGGACTGGAAGTCGATGATCTCCAGGCGGACCTTTACATCGGAGTTGGCGGCCATAAACGCATCCACCAGCTCCTGCTCATACCCGGTGTCCACACCGAAGGTGGGGAAAGCCCACCAGACAATCTCCACCTGGCTGCCGCCTTCGGGGGCGGGAGCGGGCGTGCTCTGGCTGGGAGCCTGGGTCTGGGGCGCGGGAGTGGCGCTGCCCTGCTGACCGCCGTTGGAACAGGCAGCCAGAGAGAACACCATGGCGAGGGTCAGCAAGAGCGCAAGCAGTCTTTTCTTGTTCAATGGTATCTCCTCCTATATTTTGTTCAAATTCGGCCCATTGTTTGGATGGTCCGTTGGTTAGATTGTACAGTTAACGGGTGGATTTGTCAATAACCTTTTTCCGTATTTCTTTCATTTTTTCAAAAGGCTGCAAAAAATTTTCAAAACCGTTCAGATATGCTTGCCGGAGAGCGCCTCCGCCACGGCCTCCCGCCGCCGCCGGCAGCCGTCCAGATCCCGGCGGCACACCTCGCTGAACAGCACATCCACCAGATAGAGCTGGGCAATGCGGGCGGCGATGCTCCCGCCCTGTATGGGTCCCTCTGTGGAGCCGCACTGGAGCGTCACGTCGGCGTATGCCGCTCCCGGGGATTTGGGAAAATGCGTCACCAGTACAGAGACACCCCTTTTTTCCCGCACCATCTTCAGGTTTTCCACCAGCTCCCGGGTAGAGCCGGAGTAAGAGAAATAGAGCGCCGCGTCCCCCGGCTCCATCAGGGCAATGGACATGGCCTGAATATGGGTATCCCCCACGGCAAAGAACTTGGGCAGGGCGGTGGCGAACAGGTTGGCGGCCTCGTGCGCCAGGAGCATAGACGCCCCCTGTCCCATGCAAAAGACCTTTCCCGCCGCCGACAGCAGGTCTGCCGCCGCCCGGACCGCCTCCGGCCGTATCAGCTCCAGCGTCTGCCGGAGAGCGTCCTGGCCCGTGGCGCACAGCTTCTGGCACATGGCTTCCACGCTGTCCCCGGGCAGCACCTCTCCGGAGAGGGGGTTGCTGTTCTCCCGCCCGGCGGTGGAGTTGGCCACCGCCAGCCGGAAGGCGCTGTACCCCTTGTACCCCAGCCTCCGGCAGAAGCGGGAGACGGTGGCCTCGGCTACGCCGGCCTCCTCCGCCAGCTCGGAGATAGACATGAACTGAGTCTTGTGCTGGTGGCGGGCGGCGTAGTCGGCCACCTTTTTTTCCGAACAGGTGAGCTGATAATACTCGTTGTTAATTTTCTCAAAAACATTCCCAAAGGGCATGGCGCCCCCCTAGCTTCCGGCCAGCAGCTCCGAGAGCATCTGGTCGCACATGCACAGCATCCGCGGAAGATGGAAGGGCCCCTTAAAGGTGCTCCCTTTGGTGGAGGGCATGGTGGGCTTTCCGTCCCGCCGCAGGTAGCCGTACCACTCGCCGTACTCCGGGTCGGAGAAGCGGTCCTTGCAGTAGTCCAGCGTCTTTTCAAACCAGTCCAGGTATTTCTCCTCGCCGGTGTCCCGATAGAGCATCAGGGAAGCAATGAGGATTTCGTTGTGGGGCCACCAGAGCTTCATGTCGTGCTCATAGGCCTCGGGGGGCTTGCCCAGGCAGTCGGTGAAGTAGAGCAGTCCGCCGTATTCCTTGTCCCAGCCGGCGTCAATCGCCCAGTCAAAAATCTGGGCGGCCTTCTTCACCAGCTCCCGGTCGCCGGTGCGCCGGGCATGCTCCAGCAGAAACCAGACCCCCTCGATATCGTGGCCGGGATTGACTGTGCGGCCCTCGGTGTAGTAGAGGCGGGCCTCCCCGCCGGGACCCACGTTCTCCAGCACGCAATGCAGCTCGGGCTTCACGTGATATTTGAAGATTTCCTCCACGCACTGGGCCGCCCGCTTTTCATAGAGGGCCCTGCGCTCCTGGTCCGGGTCCACCCGCAGCAGGGTCCCGGTGACATTGAGGATGATCATGGGCACGCCGAAGGACCGGCCGGTGCGGGTCTCCGGAATGGTTTTGGGGCCCAGGCCGGTGGGATCGGCCGCGCCGTGGTTCAGGTCCCAGTACAGGTCATAGGCGCGGCGGGCCCGCTCCAGGTGCTCCGCCTCCCCGGTGACGCCGTAGTACTCGGCGTTGGCCAGAGCGTAGAACGCCTCGGAAAAGCAGTAGCGGCGCTGGCGGAGCGGTTCGCCTTCAGCGGTGACGGTAAAATACATTCTGCCTCCGGCCCCGCGGTTGATGCAGTGGTCCTCCAAAAAGCGGATGCAGCTCCCGGCGGCGGCCAGCCAGTCCTCCCGCGTGCCGTATACATGGCACAGGTAGGAGAAAATCCAGCCGCACCGCCCCTGCATCCAGACGCTCTTGTCGGTGGAGTAGATCTCGCCCTTCCGGTCCAGACAGGTGTACACTCCGCCGTGCTCTCTGTCCATGCCGTGCTCCAGCCAGAAAGCCGTGCAGCGGTCCAGCTCCTCCCGGATCCACTCCTGATGGGCGCTCAGACGTGCAGTATCCATAAAAACCACCCTTTCCTCTTGGGGCAGTATGCCCCGTCTGCCAACATCATACCCGCCGGTTTTCCCAGCGTCAAGGGAAAAGCTGAAAAATATTTTCAAAATCGTGAAAATCCGCTTGACAGATTTGGAAAAACTGATAGCCTATACACAGGGAAGTATTGGAGCATTCCACGAAAGATACCGACAATTTTGAGGAGGGCATGACACTATGAAGCATTTGGGCATTGAAGTCCCTGTCAAGCATGTTCCGGAGCTGGACCCCGGCTTTCTCCCCCTAGGCAAATTTTACGCCGCGTTTCTGGCGGACGCCGGACAGCCGCTGGACATCGCCGTAGAGCGTTCCAACGGCCAGGTGGCGGTCTACCGCACCCGCATCCACGGCACCCCGGATATGGCGGAGGCCGACTGCTACTATGTGGAGCGCATCATCAAGACCATGCTGTGGCTGTACGGCGGCTTTAAAGTTTACCTCAGCGGCAGCGAGGAGCTCTGCAAAAAAATGCAGGCAGTTTACTGTGCCGGCGGACAGCAGGACTTTGATTTTGACTATATGTCCAGCGTCTTCGAGCACCCCTTCGAGGTAGTTCACTGCGACCGGGTGCCCCAGGAGAAGGGGGACCCCAAGGCTATCGGCCGCCACCTGGACGGCTGCCGCATCGGGTTCGACGCCGGCGGGTCTGACCGGAAGGTCTCCGCCGTGGTCAACGGGGAGCCGGTGTTCTCCGAGGAGGTGGTGTGGTTCCCCAAGACCAATTCCGACCCGGATTACCACTACAACGGCATCGTGGCCGCCCTGAAATCGGCGGCGGAGCACATGCCCCGGGTAGACGCGGTGGGCGTCTCCTCCGCCGGCGTGTATATCAACAACCGCACCATGAACGCCTCTCTGTTTCTCCAGGTGCCCAAGGATCAGTTCGACGCCAAGGTGAAGGACATCTATATTCGGGCCATTACTGACACCTTTGGGGACGTGCCCTACGCCGTGGCCAACGACGGCGACGTGTCCGCCCTGACCGGGGCTATGAACCTGGGGGAGAACAATGTGTTGGGTATCGCCATGGGCACCAGCGAGGCGGTGGGCTATGTGGACAGCCAGGGCCGCATCACCGGCTGGCTCAACGAGCTGGCTTTTGTGCCCGTGGACGCCTCTCCCGACGCTATGCGGGACGAGTGGAGCGGCGACATCGGCTGCGGCGTCAAATATTTTTCCCAGGACGCGGTCATCAAGCTGGCCCCCGCCGCAGGCATCACCCTGGCCGAGGGGCTCTCTCCCGCCGAAAAGCTCAAGGCGGTTCAGGCCCTGATGGACCTGCCCAACAGCCCTGCCGAGGCCATCTACCGCTCCATCGGCGTGTATCTGGGCCACTCGCTGGCCCTCTATCACCACTTCTACGGCTTTAAACACGTGCTGCTGCTGGGCCGGGTCATGTCCGGCCGGGGCGGCGACATCATTCTGGATACCGCCAAGAGGGTGCTGGCTGACGAGTATCCGGAGGTGGCCGGCGCGATCTCCCCCACCCTGCCCGACGAAAAGGCCCGACGTGTGGGCCAGTCGGTGGCGGCGGCCTCTCTGCCCGAGCTGCGCGCCTGACGGGGAGGAGCGGACCTGATGAAAAAACACATTATCTGCCTGGGGGATTCCAATACCCACGGCTACTGCGCCGACCCTGCCGACTGTGCCGACGGCCCCCTCCAGCGGTTTAATGAGGAGGAGCGGTGGACCTGCCTGCTCCAGAAGGCCCTGGGAGAGGATTACCTGGTTCTGGAAGAGGGGCTGTCGGGCCGGACCACCGTCTTTGACGACCCGCTGTATGAGCACCTGTCCGCCCTGGACTATATCTGGCCCTGTCTGAAAAGCCACGAGCCGGTGAGCCTGCTGGTCATCATGCTGGGTACCAACGACACCAAGGAGCGCTTCCACGCCAACGCCCACGCCATTGGCCTGGGGATGCGCCGCCTGGTGCGGAAGGCCCAGGCTGTGGACTGCTGGGGACCGGGCGGAACGCCCAATATTCTCATCATAGCCCCGCCCGCCATCGGCGAGGGGGTGCTCACCTCTCCGGTGGCGGAGGAGATGGGCACCATGGGCCGGGGCTGTGTGGAGAAATCCCGCATGATACCGGAAAAATTCCGCCAGGTTGCCCAGGAGACCGGGTGCCATTTCCTGGACGCCAACACCCTGGTGAGGTGCGAATTCAACGAGATTGACTTTATGCACCTGACCAGAGGGGCCCACGGAGTTCTGGCGGCGGCCCTGGCGCGGAAGATCCCTGAACTGATCTGACTGGAGCGGGTCCCGGGATGTTCCCGGGGCCCGCCAGACTGTCGAAAACGTCCCACACGGGAAAGCCTCGCAGAGTTTTGCCGCCTGAGGGCGGCAAAATAAAGTCAAAATCAGTCATTTTCGGGGACATGTGCCTCGAAAATGACACTTCTCGGCCTGCAAGTGTGCCCAAAGGGTGCGCGCGGCAGGCCGTATCCCCTTTGTCGAAAAAGGCCTTTGGCCTTTTTCGACAAGCTGACGGGTCCCGGGATGTTCCCGGGGCCCGCGTTTTGCCGCGGGCCCCGAGGCGTTCAGGTCCCGAAAAAGCGAAAGGAGCCTTTGACGGATCTCTTCCCGCGTGGTAAACTGGTCCCCAGGAGGCTCCCCTCCGGCTAAACAGAAAGGATGAGCATCTATGTGGGCAGAACAGAGCGTTTTTTATCAGATCTATCCTTTGGGGTTCTGCGGAGCACCCAAAGTCAACGACGGCGTTCCGGCCAGCCGCATTGGAAAAATTGGCCAGTGGGCCGGACACATCCGCACTCTGGGCGCCGACGCGGTCTACCTCTCCCCTATTTTTGAGAGCGACTGCCACGGCTATGATACCCGGGATTACAGGAAGGTGGACTGCCGCCTGGGGACCAACGAGGAGTTTGCGCAGGTGTGCTGCACCCTCCATGAAAACGGCATCCGGGTGATACTGGACGGGGTGTTCAATCACGTGGGCCGGGGCTTCTGGGCCTTCCGGGACGTGCAGGAAAAAAAGTGGGACTCCCCCTATAAGGACTGGTTCCACATCAGCTTTGACGGCAATTCCGGCTACAACGACGGCTTCTGGTATGAGGGCTGGGAGGGCCATTACGAGCTGGTTAAGCTCAACCTGCGCAATCCCGCCGTGGTGGACTACCTGCTGGACTGCATCCGCTTTTGGGTAGAGCAGTTCGACATCGACGGCCTGCGGCTGGATGTGGCCTATTGCCTGGACAAGGACTTTCTGGTCCGCCTGCGGCAGTTCTCTCAGACCCTCAAGCCGGAATTCTTCCTGCTGGGGGAAACCCTCCACGGAGATTACAACCAGTGGGTGGGAGACCAGCTCCTCCACAGCTGCACCAATTACGAGTGCTATAAAGGCCTCTATTCCAGCTTTAACTCCATGAACCTCTTTGAGATCGTCCACAGCCTCAAGCGCCAGTTCGGACCGGAGCCGTGGACCCTCTACAAAGGCAGGCATCTGCTGAGCTTCGTGGACAACCACGATGTGACCCGGGTGGCCAGCATTCTGCAAAATCCCGCCCATCTCCCCCTGATCTACGGTCTGATGTTCGGTATGCCGGGCATCCCCTGCATATACTATGGCAGCGAGTGGGGGGCCCGGGGGGAGAAATCCCAGGGGGATGACGCCCTGCGCCCCTGCTTTGAGGCCCCCCAGTGGAGTGAGCTTACAGAGCGGATCGCGGCCATGGCCAGGGCCCGCCGGGAGAGCGAGGCCCTGTGCTGGGGGGATTTCCAGGACCTGGTGCTCACCAACCGGCAGACGGTTTTCCAGCGCCGCTCGGAGCACGAACGGGTGCTGGTGGCCGTCAACGCCGACGCCGCGCCCTATACCGCCCACTTCGACGCCGGGTGCGGCCGGGCGGTGGACCTGCTCACCGGGCAGCCCCACGACTTCGGCGGCGGCAGTGAGCTGCCCCCCTACAGCGTGGCCTTCTGGCGCTGTGAAGGATAACACCCATAACCGACGACATGCCCGCAGCGGAAGAGTTTCTTCCGCTGCGGGCCTCCATTTGCGACAGATAATGACCATGTCCCCGTCCTCTGCCGGGGCCTAAAAACCGCGCTTCTCCCACAGGTCCATGCGAATTCTCACCGCCAGCAGCAGTGCCCCGCAGAGGAGGAGGATTCCGCCCGCAATATGGAAAACGGCGGTTCCCATGCCGCCGGTTCCGGGGAGGACGGCTCCCTTGTTGTTTACCACTGTAATTTCCGCAATCCCCGTATCTGGGTCACAGACCTGGGGCTCCTCCGCACCCACCTTGACGGTCAGCCGTTCCGCTTCCGGCCCGCCGGAGGCGGAACCGTTTTCCCGGTAGGATGCGGCAATTTCCAGCACGGTGTCGGGGATGGGCTGATAGCCCGCAGGCGGGCCGGTCTCTGCCAGCGTATAGGTCCCCGGGGTCAGCCCGGATATCCGCAGGCGGCCCCCGGCGCCGGTTTTCAGGGGCTCGCCGCCCTCCGCGCCGTCCTCCCAGCCGCAGACGCAGTTCCGCTCGTCCAGCAGGACATACTGCCCCGCCTGATTCCGCAGTTCAAACGCCACATCCTCCAGCCCCACACCGCTGCTGCCGTCCAGCTTGAGAATCTCCAGGCCATAGGTAAAAACCCGCGCCTCCGACAAGGCGGTTTGTCCGGTCTCAAACTCGTCATAGGGGTTGTTGGAAAATTCCATATACATGCTGCACGGATTTCCCGGGTTTCCTACGGCGGCAGTATTTTCCAGGCCGGCAGTGCACAGAACTTCAATTACGCTGTTCCCCTTCACGGCGGACAGCTGCTTTAAATCGTCACATTCAATTTTTATGCGGCCCGTTCCGGCCCCCTCCTCAATCAGCCGGAACGCGCCGACCGGCACCGCCTGTCCGTCCACCGTCACAGAGGTAATGGCCTGAAGCCGCAGGGCCTCCCCCAGCGTGCAGTGAAAGCTCATCAGGTAAACTGCGTACTCTTCGTACTGGGCGGAGACCGTACCGGTCAGCCTGAAACAGATCGTTCCGCCGGTCATGCTCTCTCCGTAGGGTTTCCCGCCGCCGCCGTCCACAACCTCCAGCCCGGCTGTGGGAATGTGGGACTTGGGTTCTGTTGTGACGTCGCCTGCCACCTCCAGAATATACAGCGTGTAGACATCCGTCTTTTCCGTCAGGGAATTTTTCTGGTCCTGAATAAGATAATATCCCCCGGGCAGGCGGGTGATCACATACCGGCCGTCCGCAGCTGCCTGAGAGATTCCGGTAGGAGCGCTGAGGTAAGGCGCCGCGCGCCTGGCAAAGGCCGCCGCGTCAGACTGAGTTTTCAGCTCGCCCGCCCTTGCCGCCGCCTCGCCCAGCGCCGCCTGCCCCTCCAGACTGATCCCCTCGCCCCACAGCACCCCGCTGAGCTCTCCGTCGTCAGGGGACAGCCGGCCGCTGAAAAGCTGATATGCCTCATAGACATGGTCTCCGGCGGGATTTATAATTGTAATGGTATACTGTCCCTCCGCGCCGTAGGCGGAGACCGCCAGGCTTACAGCCGCGGCAATAGCCAGAAGAATTCCGGCGATACGCTTCCCGCATCTCATTGTCTCTCTCCTCAGCGCACCGCCCCAATCCGCGTCAGGGGCCAAATGCGGAACAAAAGCCTGCCCACCACGGAATCCCTATCCGCACAGACAATCAGCGCGCTGCGGCCGTCCGGTTCTGAACCGCCGCAGCTCAAACACACAAAAAAGCAGCCTTCCGGCACCTGGGCCGGCAGAACGGCGTCCCGCAGGCCCACCTGTCCCCCGGCGGCACAGGGTCCATCCAAAAGTGTACCGTTTACCAGGACGCGCCCTGCCCCATCAACCTCTACCCGGTCGCCCTCCGCGGCAATGACGCGTCTGACCAGCAGGGTATGATTCTGATAAAAGGCCGCGACGCTGCCCGGCGTACAGCGGCCGTATGCGGCCGCCACCACAATATCCCCCTCCCGGAGAGTGTCAGCCATCCCGTCTCCCCGTATGCGCAGGACCGGGAATATCCGCAGGAGCAGCGTCATGAGTACCGCGGCCGCCGCCAGCACGGACAGCGCGCGCCCCAGCGCGCGGAGATATGTGCGCCGGTACGTCTCCCGGCGCAGCTCCGCTTCCAGCTGGCGGGCAGTGGGAGCGCCCGTCAGCTCCGTCAGCACCCGCCGCCTCACTCAGGCGCAACGGTCCGGTCCGCCTCCCCGGAGGGGCAGGACCGGCAGGCGTCCAGCGTTTTCCGCAGGGCGTGGAGCTGACGCTCCCTGCTGTCCAGCCATTCCTGCTGCCGGCGGGAGCGCTCCTCCGCCTCCACAAGGCGGTCCTGCATCCGGGCCAGCGCCTCCTCCAGCTCCGTGCACCTCCTGGTTTGGACCAGCAGAAGTTCCAGAAGCGCCCTGCGTCCCAGCCTGCGGACTTCTCTGTCCGTCATGTCGCCCTGTTACTCAAAGCTGACGGCACAGTCCAGCGGCACAATGTTTACATAGGTGCGCCCTGCCCCAAAGGTGAGGGGATTGCCGTTGAGATCCTGGTAAACCAGCTGCCCGTCGGGGGCCTGCTTGCTCCAGGTGATGCCGATTACCTGTCCGCCGCAGGCGAAATAGCCCGCGCCGCCGCTGGACAGATCCACCGTAATGTGGCCGTACTTATCCCCGGTGTTCCGGCAGGCGGTGAGAATGACCACCACATTGGTCACAGCCACCTGCTGCTCCGTGTCTCCGTCCAGATAGGGGCCGCCGTACTGCTCTGCCAGATAAAGCCCGGTATCGGCGTCATAATGGAATACGCCGGTCTTATAATTGGAAAAAGGTATGGTAATCTTCTCCGCTGGCGCGCCTCCGGCAGGGGTGCCGTCCTGGGCGAAGTCCATGGTGTAGGCATAGCCCTCCTCATGCTCCTGCCGCAGGCTGGAGTAACCCGCGAAACGCTCACGGATGGCGTCCCCGGTGGTGACTACAGTGTGCTCCAAACTGTAGGACCTGCGCCGCACCGGGTCCCGCCACATGAGATTGCCGTTTTCATTGTTGCTCATGTAGGGACCCCGAACGCCGTCCAGTGAGGCCACCCCCCACTGGCGGATTTTGGCATAGGCGTCTTCACTGCCCCCGGCGTGGATGTAAATGGCATCATGGCCCAGCGCCAGCTCCAGGTAATAGGGCCGGGCGGAGCGGATCGAGCCGATTTTCCCCACGCCCTCCACGCTCTGGTACACCCCCAGCATCCGGGTAATGCCGCCCTCGGCCAGCACTTCATAGAGAATATCCGCCTGGGACTGTCCCAGCTGGGGTTGAGCCTCCCGCAAGTTATTGAGCATAATGGCCACCGGGCGTTTTTTGACCTGCTCCCCGTCCATGGGCAGGCCGGTCAGGGGGTTGACCGGGCCGTCATAGGGAGTAGGCTCCGGCTCCGGCGTGGGGGTGGGGACGGGCACAACGGCAGGGGTAGGGGCCGGCTTTGGCTCGGAGGTGGGCTCCGCCGGAGTTTCTCCGCAGGCGGCCAGCACCAGCACCAGCGCCAGCATCAGGGGAATCAATTTTTTGCCCATGGTTGATTCTCTCCATTTTCGTCAGATTTCTGCCCTTATAATACTCCTCTTTTGATACTTTTGTCAAGTATTCTCCAAAATCGGGGAAGACTGTTTGAACAAGTCACCCTAAAGCGAAAACCATTGCGAAATGTCAGGTTGTCCCTTCAAGCCGTTCTTAATGTGCCGGTATCGCTCGCATTGTTTGGATTTTATCAACAGTTTGGGAGATAAGAGGCAGGTTAAATCCTTCCGGTGGGCGCAAAAATGGATTCCCCCCAAAAGCAGCAGAAACGGTTGAACCCGATTTTTCTCCAAGCCTGACCCAAAACCAAATCGAACCCCAGCGCAGCGGGTTCGATTTGGAAAGGAGGGGAAAAGTCCGCCCTGATGTGCGGTAAGCGGCAAAATTGATTTTCCGAGGGAGGCGTCTCCACGTTCTCCGTCTGTCGCGAGCGCGGCGCACAAGCGTTTTTGGCCGCAGGCCAAAAACCTCAAAAAGCGTCCGGGCTCGCTCCGGGTGGTTTGAGCGCGGAACCCAAAAAGAAAGACACGCTTACAGCGTGTCTTTCTTTTTCGACAAACGGGATACGGCCTGCTGTGCGCACCTTTTGGGCACACTTGCAGGCTAAGATGTGGCATTTTCGAGGCACATGTCCCCGAAAATGACCGATTTTGACTTTGTTTTGCCGCCCAAAGGCGACAAAACTCTGCGAGGTCTTCCCGTGGGAGAAGTTTTTTGCAATAAGCGGTCAAGATCGTTTTTTCAAGCCTGCACCCAGAACCAGACCGGAGCCCAGCATAGCGGGTCCGGTTTGGAGAGGAGGAGCAAGGGAGCGGAGCGGATGACGATTTTTTATAAAAAATCGTCGGAGCAAAGCGAACTTTACTCCGACGTGGTACGGCTGAAGGGATTCGAACCCCCGACCTTTTGGTTCGTAGCCAAACACTCTATCCAACTGAGCTACAGCCGCCTGCTGCCTGACAAAACCAAAGCCTCTTGCTTAACGCTGTATGATAGTGTACCACAACACAGGAAAAAGATCAAGGGCAAACTTTGAAAAAATTGAAAAGGCAGGTCTCACGTTTCAGGCAGACAACCCGGCATGGGATCCGGACTTCCATTTACACATTTAACTTACATATTAAAACCTGCCCCCGAAAAAAAGCAAAAAAAATAGTTGCAATTTTCTACAGGGCCTGTTAAAATAGATACTCGCACAGGGTAACTGTGCCATATTATCGTCATCGGAGGAGGTGTTTGGTTTGCCGAATATTAAGTCTGCCAAGAAGCGCGTGCTGGTAAACGGGACCAAGGCCGCGCAGAACAAGGCCGCTAAGTCCGCGCTGAAGACCGACATCAAGAAGTTCGAGGCCGCGGTTTCCGAAGGCAACCGCAGCGAGGCCGAGGGCGCTTACAAGGTGGCCGTCAAGGCGGTTGACAAGGCTGTGGGCCATGGCCTGCTGCACCGCAACAACGCGGCGCGCAAGAAGAGCGCCATGACCATCAAGCTGAGCAAGCTGGCCTGAACCCGTTGTTTGCCCCCGCGTCTGCGCCCCGGCGGGAGCGGGTCTGCTTGTCCGGAATCGCCGCCGGATAGACGGGCGGGGGTGGAACAGCTTATGATTGGTCCGGTCAAAAAAACCGTCTGCTTTGGCAGGCGGTTTTTTCTTGCGGCCGCGCCGCATACTGTTGCATAGGGGGGAGGCGGAAGCGTGAAAAATTTTCTGAGCTGGACTCCGGTGCAGTTCCTGCTGGAGACGGGGGAGCTCTACTTTTCCAAGCGGGTGGCCCGCTCCGCGGCGGAGCTGGCCTATTTTCTGGTGCTCTCCTTTTTCCCCTTCCTTATCTGCCTCAACGCGTTTATCGGCCAGCTCCAGCTGGACATCAACACACTGCTGGAGGCCGCCGCCCCTGTTCTGCCCCGGGAGGCCCTGGAGGTGCTGGGCGAATATGTGCGCTATATCACCGAAAACCAGTCCCCCGGACTGCTGGCGGCGGGGGCGTTTATGACCCTCTTTTCCTCGTCAGCGGCGTTTCGGGCGCTGATGAACATTATGGGGGACATATATGAGCGCCGGAGCTGGCGGGGCCTGGGGCAGGTACTGGCCAGCGTGGGATTTTCCGTTCTCTTTCTCGCTACCATTTATCTGTCGCTGGTAGTACTCCTCACCGGGGAGTGGCTGTTCCAGTTTGTGGAGGAGCTCCTGCGGCTGGAGCGGGGCGCGCTCCCGTGGGACTGGCAGTGGATGCGCTTTTTTATCCTGTTCTGCCTGGTGCTGCTGTTCGTGCTGCTGGTCTATCGGGTGTCCGCCCCCAGAGGGAAGCCCCGTCCGCCCATACTCACCGGCGGTGTGCTGGCATCGGCGGCGCTGGTGGCGGCATCGGCGGTATTTTCCTGGTTTATCGGCCTGTCCTCCCGGTATTCGCTGGTCTACGGGTCCCTGGCCTCGGTCATCATCCTGCTGGTCTGGCTCTACCTCTGCGGCAATATTTTAATTCTCGGCAACGTCTTTAACTGCGTGTGGTACAGGCGGAAAAAAATCCGCTACCTCAAGCGCCTGCGGGAGGAGAAGGAATCTTAGAACCCGTATTTACAAGCCCTAATATACTTCCGGTCAGGTGATGTCCAATGATCCGTATTCAAAATCTTACCCTCCCCGCCGGGGGCAGTCCCGACCTTCTCCGGCGCAAGGCTGCCCGGCTGCTGGGGGTCAGTCCTGACGCCATTGAGGAGCTTGCTTTGGCTCGGCAGTCCATTGACGCCCGGCGGAAGAATGATGTGCACTATGTCTGCACAGTTGACGTATCTCTGCCTGACGAGGACACTCTGGTCCGCCGTGCGGGCACCCCGGACGTGACCCTCTTCCGCCGCCAGCCCTATGTGTTTCCCGCCGTGGGCAGAAAATCGTCTCTGGCTCCGGTGGTGGTGGGCATGGGCCCCGCAGGGCTCTTCGCCGCGCTGTTTTTGGCCCGGAACGGACTTGCCCCCGTAATACTGGAGCGGGGACGGCCGGTGGAGGAGCGCACGGCGGATGTGGAGCGCTTTTGGCGCTCCGGCACGCTGGACCCGTCCTCCAACGTCCAGTTTGGAGAGGGGGGAGCGGGGACCTTTTCCGACGGAAAGCTCACCACCGGCACCCGGGACCCCCGGATATCCGTCGTGCTGGAGACTCTGGCGGCGGCGGGCGCTCCGGAGGATATTCTCTGGCAGCAGAAGCCCCACATCGGTACCGACGTGCTCCGCCGGGTGGTCCGGCAGCTCCGGGAGGAGCTGCTGGAGCTGGGGTGCGCCATTCATTTTCAGCACCGGCTGACGGGGCTGGAGCTCCGAAACGGGCGCCTGCGGGCGCTCCGGGTACAGGGGCCGCAGGGCCCCTGCGAGCTGCCCTGCGACACACTGGTGCTGGCCCCCGGCCACTCGGCCCGGGACACCTTTCAGATGCTCCTGGAGGCCGGCGTGCCTATGGAGCGCAAGCCTTTTGCGGTCGGTGTGCGCATTGAGCACCGGCAGGCGGCGGTCTCCCAGGCGCAGCTGGGCCCCGCCTGGGAGAAATTTCCCCCCGCGGACTATAAGCTGGCCTGCCACCTGCCCAACGGACGGAGCGCCTTTACCTTCTGCGTCTGCCCCGGGGGACAGGTGGTGGCGGCGGCCTCGGAACCGGGGCGTCTGGTGACAAACGGCATGAGTCCCCGGGCCAGGGACGGAGCGGTCATCAACGGCGGTCTCCTGGTGGGCGTTTCCCCCGCCGATTTCGGGTCCGGCGGGCCTCTGGCCGGAGTGAATTTTCAGCGCATATGGGAAGAGGCCGCCTTTGCCCTGGGGGGCGGGGATTTCCGGGCCCCGGTACAGACCGTGGGGGACCTGCTGGCCGGGCGGGGCTCCCGCTCGCTGGGCGCGGTGGTTCCCACATACCGGCCCGGTGTCACCCCCGCCGACCTGAGCCGGTGCCTGCCGGACTATGTGACGGAGACTCTGCGGGGAGCTCTGCCGCTGCTGGGCCGAAGGCTCCGGGGATTCGACGCGCCGGACGCGGTGCTCACCGGGGTGGAAACCCGCTCCTCCTCCCCCGTCCGGATCCTCCGGGGGGAGGACTTTCAGTCGGCCGTCCGGGGGCTCTACCCCTGCGGAGAGGGGGCCGGGTATGCCGGCGGCATTACCTCCGCCGCGGTGGACGGCATCAGGGCAGCCGAGGCGGTGGCCGCCGGGGAGGTCCCGCCCTGACAGAGACAGGAACCGCCGTTAATCAGCCGGTGTGCCTGGAGATTTTAAACAAGCCCTAGAGAAATAATTTGTCAAAACACCGGAAGAGGCCTTTTTATTGGGGCCTTTTCCGGTGCTTTTTTGCATAGGGTTCCGCCGGCGGCAAACAATATAGCCAGCGCAGTTGAGAAAAGCAGAAGGAGTGATCTGTTGTGCTGACAAGGAGAACCGACCTGGCGGCAGAGGCCGCCCAGCTCTGGCAGGAGGAGGCCGGGGAGACCGCCCGTCTCCCGGGTGTGGAGGCCCGGGACAGCGTCCGGGAGGGATACAAGGTCACAACTGTCCGGATTTTAGATGAAGAGGGAGCCCGCACCCTGGGCAAACCGACAGGCACGTATATCACCCTGGAGCTGGACGGCCTGCTCCGGCGGGAGGAGGACGCCTTTCCCCGGGCGGTCCGCGTCCTGGCGGCGGAACTTGCGGGGCTGCTGAAGCTGCCGGAGGGGGCCCCGGTGCTGGTGGCGGGCCTGGGCAACCGGGACATTACTCCTGATGGCGTCGGCCCCAAAGCCGCCGGACACACCATCGTCACCCGCCATCTGGTGGAGCGGGCGCCAGAGCACTTTGGGAGCTTCCGCCCGGTATCGGCGCTGGCGGCGGGCGTGCTGGGGACCACGGGAATGGAGAGCGGGGAGCTGATCGCGGCAGTGGCGGAAAAGATCCGCCCGGCCTGTGTGCTGGCGGTGGATGCCCTGGCCGCCCGCAGCGTCAAGCGCGTGGGCCGGACGGTTCAGCTGGCAGATACGGGCATCGTCCCCGGCTCCGGCGTGGGCAACGCCAGGGCCGCCCTGAACCGGGAAACCCTGGGGATTCCGGTTATTGCCATCGGCGTGCCTACGGTAGTGGATGCGGCAACCCTGGCCTGTGACCTGCTGGCGGAGGCGGGCAGGGGGGACCTGGAGCCGGAAGCGCTGGCCGGGGCGGGCCAGGGGCTCATCGTCACACCCAAGGACGTGGACGCCCAAGTGGAGGACCTGGCCAAGGTCATCGGCTACGGCATCGACATGGCGCTCCAGCCCGGCCTGACGGTGGAGGACATCGATCTGCTGGTGAGCTGACTCCTTTTCCCAAAAGAG
Source organism: uncultured Flavonifractor sp. (assembly GCA_947384055.1). Lineage (GTDB taxonomy): Bacteria > Bacillota > Clostridia > Oscillospirales > Oscillospiraceae > CANAAV01. The sequence goes on along the minus strand of CANDFO010000011.1, from coordinate 16,993 downwards.
CGCGCCGCTGCTGATCAGGCCTTGCGGCCGCCATAAGGTTATAAGAGAAGAATAGGCGGCCATATCCTGCGGCTGTTTCTTTGCGCTCTTTCAGAGTTTTTTCATCTCCGTCTGCTTCCGTTGGGGCGACCTGCAATACTGTAACTCTGAATTGCGGAGGCGTGGAGCGGGGATAAATTTCTTTTGCTCCGGCTTTGTTTTCTTTCAGGCACAATCAGGAAAAACTCTCCGTGTGGTCCCAGTATTCATCGGCGGATCCGGTGGCGATGGCATCGGCCTCACGGTCCAGCCGCTCCTTTTCCGCGTGGGTGATGGGATAGACAGAGTCGGTGATCACCCCGTATTTCTCCAGAACGGACAGGGTGTCCGCGGCGCTGGCCTCCAGGCCGACCTCCACGCTGGTGCTGCTGGAACGGGGCTCGTCGCCCTCCGCCTCTGTCAGGTAGAACCGGAAGCTCAGCCGCAGGTCGCTGAGATAGCAGTTATCCATGCGGTCCTGGCTGTCCATCAGGTAGCGCCGTCCCAGCCGTCCGGCGGCAATGTCGGAACGGATAGCCTCCATCAGCTCCGGCAGGGCGGCGGAGGGGACCACCGCTCCGTTATAATCCTCCCGGCTGCCGCCGTTTTCGCCCTCCTCATACAGCCGGGTCACTTCCGCGTCTACCAGCCGGGCGTTCTCAAAAATCCGCGGGAGGAAGTAGCTGCGCTCTATCACCTCCGGCTGGTTGACCAGCGCCGTCAGGAGAGCGGTCAAGGAACCAGGGTCGCTGAGCTCCGCCGTGTTTACCGGAAGTGTCTCATAGCTCCGCCGGAGAATGGAGCCGTCCTCCAGCTCATAGGTAATGGACAGCTCCGCGGTGGAGTGGGTGGAGACAGATACGCCGTCCACTTCGGCATGCCGGTAACTGTAGGGGACGTCTTTGCTGTCCACCGCGGCCTGGTGAACCCGGGTCAGCAGGGCGAGCTCCTCCGGCTGAGTGAGCCGTACTTCGCAGCTTGAAATGCCGTCATATGGCATGGTGGGACAGTAGAACGTGGCAGACACCACCCGGGCGGGCTCGGGGACCCGGCGCTCAAAGCCCGCCAGGTCGAATTCCATGGCGCATACCGCCGCTATCAGGCAGAGGACCACCGTAGCGCAGCCCTTCCAGCTGTTCCGGATGACCCGGAAGCTCTTTTTCAGCAGCATCTCCGCTGCGAAGTATCCCGCGCAGCCGCACAGCAGCAGCAGGACCAGCAGCGTCCAGGGGCCCTGGGGCAGGGCGCTGATGCGGTACAGGAAGGTCCCGAAGGCAATGGCGGCGCAGAAGGCCACGCCGTATTTAAACACAGGCTTCACCCAGGGGACGGTGACGATTTCGCCGGCGGTCTCCAGGTGGCGCTTCTCATAGACCACCAGGGCCAGAATGGTGAAAATCACCCCCACAAGGGCGTACAGCAGGACCAGGTGCAGGCCGTAAAAGGCGGCGCCCCGGTCCTCCAGGTAGCGCACCCGCATGGTAGAGGCCAGCTTTAAAAAGGGGGTAAACAGGAGCGCTGTCTCCTCCAGGCGGTTGAGACCCACAAAGCCGAAGATAAATTCCCGGGCCAGCTCCTGAAACAGAAGCATCAGGCCGCTGGCCAGAATATTGAGGATGCCGTAAAAGGCGGGCAGGGCCAGAATATGTCCGGTGAACATGGCGCAGAACACCGCAAAGGCGTAGAAAAAGAAGCACAGCAGGCACTGAACCACCAGCCACATGCACAGACTCCCGATATCCACCGCGCCGCACAGCAGCTCTGCCAGAAGGGAGAGCAGGAATACCGCCAGATTGGGCAGCACCATAAAGGCCAGTCCGGAGAGAAAATTGGTGCAGAACAGGTCTGTCCGCCGCAGGGGAAGGGCGTGGAGCATTCCCACCGCGCGGGTGTTGTACAGATAGGAGAACACCGCCATGGCGCACAGCACCCCAAAGCCCGCCGCCATAGCCAGGCTGCCGAAGGAGAGCAGCTCCAGGGGGAGCTCCTGGGCCAGGTCCCGGGTCCACTGGTCACAGCTGAAGACGGTTGTGGGGAACAGCAGCACCCATATCGCCCCGTACAGGGCCCAGATGGGCCAGAACCGGGTCATATTTTTTAAAAAGAGGGTCCGGTTAAAGCACGATTTCACGGACTGCATAGTCTTCACCTCCCAGCTCGTAGATAAAAATCTCCTCCAGGGTCAGGGGCAGGGCCTCCATCAGAATGGGCGCATACACCGCCAGGCGGTTGGTCACGTCCACGGCGTTTCCACGGACAATCAGGGTGTGAATGCGCCCTACCTGGGAGACGTTCAGCACCTCCATATCGGCCGGGAGCCTGGGCAGCTCCCGCTCCTGAAAGACCACCTGCATCTTGACCACGTTCTCCTGGAGGTCGGACAGGCTCCGCTCCACCAAGACCTTTCCCCTGGAGAGGATGCCCACATGGTCGCAGACATCCTCCAGCTCCCGCAGATTGTGGGAGGACACCAGCACCGTGGTGCCGTGCTCCGCCACGTCTCCCATCAGCAGGCTCCACACCTGCCGCCGCATCACCGGGTCCAGACCGTCCACCGGCTCGTCCAGAACCAGCAGCTCCGGCCGGCAGCACAGGGCCAGCCAGAAGGCGCTCTGCTTCTGCATCCCCTTGGACAGGCGGCGGATGCTCTGCTTTTCGTTCACTGTGGTAAAAACATCCTTCAGTGCCTGATACCGGACCGGGTCAAACCGGGGGTAGATGCCCCGGTAAAAGCGCATCATATCCTGGGTGGAGTCAGAGAGGAAATAGTACAGCTCGTCGGGGATTCCGGCAATGCGCACCTTGGCGGCGGGATTCTCATAGACCGGCATGCCGCCCACCAGAATCTCTCCGGCGTCCGGGCGGTATACCCCCGTGATATGGCGCAGAATGGTGGACTTGCCCGCGCCGTTGGGACCCACAAGGCCGTAAATGGCGCCTTTGGGCACACGCATGGACAGGCCGTCCAGCGCCCGGAAGCCCTCAAAGGTTTTCACAACATCTCTTACATCTATCACGGGACATCCTCCTCTCCGCCGCCCTGGGGCCGTTCCGCCCGGCGCAGGCGCCGGGCCAGCTCTTCCGCGGTCATGCCCAGAAACAGCAGCTCCGCCGCGGAGGTGTCGAACTGCACCAGCAGGGCCTCCCGCCGGGCCGGGTCTACCCCGTCCTGGGGAGAGGCGAAGGAGCCCTTCCCCGCCACCGTGTACAGATACCCCTCCGATTCCAGGGACTCATAGGCCCGCTGAATCGTGTTGGGGTTGATGGCCAGCGCCGTGGCCAGGGCGCGCACCGACGGGAGCTTATCCCCCGCCTGAAGTCCGCCGGTAACGACCAGATGGCGCAGGCCGTCCTTCACCTGCTCATAGATGGGGCGGGCATCCCGGTAGTTGAGCGAAATCATCGGCAATTCCTCCTTGTGGAGTACTGGAATGGCTGTCCACAGGCAAGCGGCCGCGCCCCGGCCCCGCGTTTTAAGGGGCGGGGGGCGGCCCTGGGTGTATTACGTGCCTTAGTACGCTTAGTATACACAGACCGGCCGGGGAAGTTTTTAAGAATTTATGATGTTTTTCTAAGTTCCATATTTTTTCCCGTGACAAGCGGCAGGAAGGGGCGTATAATGGGCAGCGAAAAAGGGGGCGGCTCCTGTGATATTCTGGAACGAAACCAATTGGCGCAGTTACTGCGCATGTGTGGACGACCTGCTTCATTCCGACGAGGTGCGCTCCATGCGGACGATCCGCCACCATCCGGGGGTCTCCTGCTATGAGCACTCGGTATTTGTATCCTATATGGCCTTCCGCCTGGCGCGGCGGTGGGGCATGGACTGCCGCGCCGCCGCCAGAGGCGGTCTGCTGCACGATTTATATCTCTATGATCCGCATACTCTCCGCTCTTACCGCCAGTGTTTTGCTCACCCGGTGGCGGCGGCCAGAAACGCCGCGGCTCTGTGCGGCGGGCTGTCCGCCAAAGAGGAGAACATTATTCTCGCCCACATGTGGCCCATCGCCGTGCGGAGGCCCCGCAGCGGAGAGGCCTTCGCAGTCTGTCTGGCCGACAAGATCTGCGCCATTGCCGAGGTGCTGCGGATTTGGCGCCGTCTGAGGATGTGCCGCGTCGTGCTGGGCTGACCCGCCCCGGGGGGCGGAAATACCGGCTGACATTATGTTTATGCGAGGTGGTATGCGTGAAGCTCTGCATTGCCTCCGGCGGGATCGTCACACAGTAAAACACGATTCAGGAGGTTTTCAGATGATCCCGCAGTGGAAAATTTATCCGCGCTCTCAGGGGCACAGCACCGTCTATCTGCAAAACGTGGTGACGGACCCCGCCATAACCGTCGGTGAGTACACAACCTATGATGATTTCGTCCACGACCCCAGGGACTTTCAGAAAAACAATGTCCTCTATCACTATCCCGTCAACCACGAGCGGCTGTCCATCGGCAACTTCTGCTCCATCGCCTGCGGCGCGAAATTCCTGTTTAACAGCGCCAACCACGCGCTGGGCAGCCTGTCCACCTATCCCTTTCCCGTTTTCTTTGAGGAGTGGGGCATCGGCGTGGAAGAGATTCCCCGGGCATGGGACAACAAGGGGGATATCGTAATCGGAAACGATGTCTGGATTGGCTATGAGGCGGTCGTCATGGCGGGCGTGACCATCGGCGACGGAGCGGTCATTGGCACGCGAGCCGTTGTAACAAAGGATGTGCCGCCGTACACCATTGTGGGCGGTGTCCCGGCAAAGCCCATCCGTAAACGCTTTAGCGAGCCTGTAATTGCCGGGCTGCTGGCATTACAGTGGTGGAACTGGCCGGTGGAGCGCATTGCCGCCAATTGGAGCACGATTCAAGCCGGCGACATCAGCCGCTTGACGTAACGCAGAAAGGAAGCACGGTTATGCCGTGCTTCCTGAGCTTGTCGAAAAAGGTCTCTGGCCTTTTTCGACAAAAGGGATACGGCCTGCCGCGCGCACCCTTTGGGCACACTTGCAGGCCGAGCAGTGTCATTTTCGAGGCACATGTCCCCGAAAATGACCAATTTCGACTTTATTTTGCCGCTTTCGGGCGGCAAAACTTTGCGAGGCTTTCCCGTGGGGGAAGTGTTTCGACAAGCTCAGGAAGCACGGCTATGCCGTGCTTCCTGAGCTTGTCGAAAAAGGTCTCTGGCCTTTTTCGACAAAGGGGATACGGCCTGCTGCGCGCACCCTTTGGGTACACTTGCAGGCCGAGAAGTGTCATTTTCGAGGCACATGTCCCCGAAAATGACCAATTTCGACTTTGTTTTGCCGCCTTCGGGCGGCAAAACTCTGCGAGGCCTTCCCGTGGGGGAAGTGTTTCGACAGGCTGGGGAAGCACGGTCATGCCGTGCTTCCTTTTTTAGCTTGCGGTCTATTTTCTCGGTTTTGCACAAAGCGAGCGGGATATCTCAAGAGAAATTATACATACTATATAAACCAAAGAAAGTTGGCTGTTTTTTTGAAATTTCCGGTGCATTTTTACAGGTCCTTTGATATAATGAATCAGAACCAAAGAACACACTGGGGAGAGGACCGACGTCGCCCGCCTGCGGCAGGCGGAAAGCGGCAGCGTCCTCTCCGGGAGAGGAGTCTGTCAAATGGCACAGACAGGCGCGGTCATTTTCCTTCCCCGGGAGGAGGGACAGACCAGCCGGATGCTGGAGGAGCTTTTGTTCGATCCCGCCGCCCTGTGGCTGGCTCAGGCGCTGGAGGACGCGGGAACAGACCGGTTTTTTGTGGTATGCCACGGGGAGGACCAGGAGAAGGCGGAGCCCTGCTTTCCGGAGGGGACGCGGTTCGTCACCAACGGCAGCGCCGACGCGGTTGAGCAGCTTACCGGATTTTTGCAGGAGCTGGAGGGAAAGACCGTGGTCATTACCCGGCCGGTGCTCCTGTCCTGGGAGGGCGCCCGGCAGCTGACGGAGGGCGGCGATGCCGGACTTGCGGGCAGCCAGGACTGCGGCATATACCGGGCAGAGGCCGCGGCACTGGCCCGGGCCCTGTCTGAGGGAGCCGGGCTGGAGGACGCCCTGCGGGAAAAAGCCGACAGAATCAGCGGCCGGAGCGCCTGGGAACAGAGCTTCAGCCCCGTCCGGGCCGGACCTCGGGGCCGGCTGGAGGCGGAGCAGACGGTCCGGCAGTATGGCGCCCAGCGCCTGATGGAGCAGGGGGTGCGGCTGATGGACGCCGCTACCTGCTACGCGGGACCCAGGGTCAAGGCGGGGGCGGGCACGGTGCTTCTCCCCGGCGTCATTCTGCGGGGGGAGTGCTTCCTGGGCAGGGACTGCGAAATTGGCCCGCACACCATGATCCGGGACTGCATCATCGGGGACCATGTGACGGTGAATCAATCTCAGCTCAATGAGAGCACCGTGGAGGCCGGGGCCAAAATCGGACCCTTTGCCTACATACGGCCGGACTGCCATGTGGGGGCCGGCGTCAAGGTGGGAGACTTTGTGGAGCTGAAAAACTCTGTCATCGGCGCGGAGACAAAAATTTCCCACCTGACCTATGTGGGGGATTCCGACGTGGGGCAGAAGGTCAATTTCGGCTGCGGCACGGTAACGGTCAATTATGACGGGGCCACCAAATTCCGCACCACCATTGGGGACAATGCCTTTATCGGCTGCAACACCAACCTGGTGGCCCCGGTAAAGGTGGGCGACGGGGCCTATACCGCCGCGGGGAGCACCATTACCGACGAGGTCCCCGCCGATTCTCTGGCCATCGCCCGGAGCATGCAGATTGTCAAAAAGCAGTGGGCCGCCAAGCGGCGGCGGGGCAGGCGGCTGAAATAGGCGACCCCCGGGAAATACCCGCGGCGAAGCGGGTAAATATAAGGAGAGGATGTCAAAACTATGATCGCACACGGCAAGGATATCAAAATCTTTTCCGGCAATTCCAACCGTCCCCTGGCGGATGCCATCTGCAGGGAGCTGGGTACGGTTCTGGGCAACGCGGAGGTGGGGGCTTTCTCCGACGGCGAAAATTTCGTCTCCATTTATGAGACCGTTCGGGGCTCCGACGTATTTGTGGTTCAGTCCACCTGTTCCCCTGTCAACGACAACCTGATGGAGATGCTTATCATCATCGACGCGCTGAAGCGGGCCTCTGCCGGACGGATTACCGCCGTGGTCCCCTATTTCGGCTACGCCCGTCAGGACCGGAAAACCAAGCCCCGGGACCCCATCTCCGCCAAGCTGGTGGCCAATCTCATCACCCGCGCGGGCGCCGACCGGGTGCTGACCATGGATCTGCACGCCTCCCAGATTCAGGGCTTCTTTGATATCCCCGTGGACAATCTGCTGGGCAACCCCATCTTTACCGAGTATTTCCACGCCCGTTTCGCCGACCAGGACGACGTCATGGTCGTCTCCCCCGACGTGGGCAGCGTGGCCCGGGCCCGGGCCTTTGCCCAGAAGCTGGGCATGTCCCTGGCCATTGTGGACAAGCGCCGCCAGAAGGCCAATTCCTCCGAGGTTATGAACATCATCGGCGAGGTAAAAGGCAAGCGGGTAATTTTGTTTGACGACATGGTGGACACCGGCGGGTCCCTGTGCGGCGCGGCTCAGGCCCTGGTGGAGCTGGGCGGAGCCACTAAGGTGTATGCCTGTGCCAGCCACGGCGTTCTCTCCGGCCCGGCGGTGGAGCGGATTGAGAAGAGCGTGATTGAAGAGGTGATTTTCCTGGATACCGTACCGCCCCGGCCCGGCGTGAACTGCTCCAAGATCAAATACCTGTCGGTGGCGCATCTCTTCGCGGAAGCCATTGAGCGTATTTACGAGGAGATCTCCGTATCCAAGCTGTTTATATAATATTAACTGTTCCGAGAAAGCGTCCACAGGGGCGGAGCTGAGCTCCGCCCCCGTTGCGCTGTGGGGAGAAAGTGGGAAAAATCGTGTTTTTTAGCAAAAAAAACAGTTCCGGGGCGGAATGGCTGGTTGTGGGTCTGGGCAATCCCGGGGAACAGTATGTGTACACCCGGCACAACGCGGGATTTTTGACCATCGATGAGCTGGCCGAGCGGAAGCAGATTCCGGTGCAGCGGCTGAAGCACCGGGCGCTTACCAATACGGTAGAGCTTGCGGGCGTCAAGGTTTTGCTCATGAAGCCTGTGACCTATATGAACCTCTCCGGCGAGGCCGTAGGGGAGGCCGCGCGGTTTTATAAAATCCCGCCGGAACGGGTACTGGTGATTTCCGACGATGTGTCCCTGCCGCTGGGAAAGCTGCGCATCCGCAAAAGCGGCTCCGCCGGCGGACACAACGGGCTGAAGAGTATCATTCAGCATCTGGGAACCGAGGCTTTCCCCCGCCTGAAAATCGGCGTCGGCGGGAAGCCCCACCCGGACTACGACATGGCCGACTGGGTCCTCTCCAGGTTTACGGGGGAGGACAAGCAGGTCATGGACGAGACAGTCCGGCGGGCCGCCGACGCCGTGGAGTGTTTCTTAAAGGACGGACCGGACAGGGCAATGGGAAAATTCAACTGATTTAGGCTTTATAGTCGAAGCGGATGAGAATCGGTAAAGTTCGGCGGGGAAAGCGGGGCGTGGACGGCGTTGTCGCCCTTGGCGGGCGTCAGCCTGCCCGCGTCCTCCGCCTTGCCGCGCCCCGTTTTCCCTTTTTTACCACTGCTCAACCGCATCGACTATATTTGAACGCTGTAAAAGCGCCCGGCCAGCGAGGTGTCATATGAAAGAACTTCTCTCCGCGCTAAATGACATACCGGAATACCGCTCCCTGCTGACCGCCATCGACGGTGGCGCCTGCCCTGCGGCAGTGGCGGGGCTGTCGGCGGTTCACCGCGCCCATTTTGCCGCGGGCATCCGCCGGGGGCTGTCCCGGCCGGTGGCCGTAATCTGTGCCGACGAGGGCGAGGCCGAACGCATGGCGCGGGACCTGGCGGCGCTGTCCGGGGAGCCCATCCGCACGCTGTCTGCCCGGGAGTTTACCTTCCACAACGCCGCGGTGGTGTCCCGCCAGTGGGAGCATAAGCGGCTGTCTGTGCTGCGGGCGCTGGCGGCGGGCACATGTCCCGTGCTGGTGTGTACGGTGGAGAGCCTTTTGCAGCGGACGCTGCCCCGGACGCTGCTGGCGCAGACGTCCCAGATCCTGCGGGTGGGGGAGCGGCACGACCTGGCTGAGCTGGCCGAAACCCTGGCCGCCGCCGGCTATGTCCGGGCGGAGCAGGTGGAGGGTGTGGGTCAGTTCGCCCTGCGGGGCGGAATTTTGGATTTTTTCTCCCCCGCTCACGAAAAACCGGTCCGGGCGGAGTTTTGGGGGGACGAGATCGACTCCCTGGGGCTTTTTGACATCGGCACCCAACGGCGTACCGAGGCGCTGGGGGAGGCGGAGCTCCTCCCCGCCGCCGAGGTGCTGCCCCAGCTTGCGCCGGGGGGCATACCCGGTCTGCTGGAGGCCATGGACGGCCTGATTGCACGGGTCCGGAAGCGGCGGGGGGATAATGCCGCTCTGCTGTCTACCCTGGAGGAGGACCGGGAGCGCCTGTGCTCCGGCGGGAGTTTTCCGGCTCTGGACCGCTACCTGGCCCTCATCTATCCCCGCATGTCCACCGCGGCGGATTACCTGCCGGAGGACGCGGTGGTCTGCTTCAGCGAGAGCCCCCGGGTGGCGGAGCGGGCGGAGCATTACGGCTGGCAGATGGACCAGGACTGCCAGACCCTGATGGAGAGCGGCACCGTCGCCGGGGAGGTGGCGGAGTTCACCCGGGATTTTGACCAGCTCTGCGGCGTGCTGGAGAACTGGCCGGTGTGCTTCCTGGATTCCTTTGCCTCCTCCCGGTATCCCCGGCGGCCGAAGGCTCTGCTGAATTTGCTGGCCAAGCAGCTCCCCTCCTATGGGGCCAGCCTGGAGACCGCTGTGTCCGACCTGGCCCACTATACGGGGGACGGCTTCCGCACGGTGGTGCTGGTGAGCAGCGAGCAGCGGGCCTTGAACCTCCAGTCTCTCCTGCGGGAGCAGCATATGAAGACCGCCGTGGACTTTCAGCTCCACCAGCTGCCGGACTACGGGAAAGCGGTGATCGCCGTAGGAGGGCTCACCGCCGGACTGGAATACCCGGCGGCGCACCTGGCAATTCTTACCGAGGGCCAGGGAGCCTTTGGCAAAAAGAAGCGGATAAAGGCCGTTACCAACCGGGAAAAGCTCAAATCCTATGCGGACCTGTCCCCCGGGGACCTGGTGGTCCATGTGCACCACGGGGTAGGGCGGTTTGTAGAAATGACCAAAATGACCGTGGACGGTATCCAGAAGGATTATGTCAAAATCGCCTATGCGGGGGCGGATGTGCTCTATGTGCCCGCCACTCAGCTGGACCTGGTGAGCAAATACATCGGGGCCGGAGAAGACGCCCAGGAGACCAAAAAGCTCTCCAAACTGGGCGGAACAGACTGGGAGAAAGCCAAAAGCCGGGCACGCAAGGCGGTAAAGGACCTGGCGAAGGGGCTGATTCAGCTCTATGCCCAGCGGCAGCGGCAGCCAGGTTACGCGTTTTCCCCCGACTCCCCCTGGATGAAGGAATTTGAGGACGAGTTCCAGTACGCGGAGACCGACGACCAGCTCCGGTGTATTGCGGAAATCAAACGGGACATGGAGCAGGCCCGGCCCATGGACCGGCTTTTGTGCGGGGATGTGGGCTACGGCAAGACGGAGGTGGCGTTCCGGGCGGTGATGAAATGCGTCCTGGACGGCAAACAGGCGGCGATTCTGGTGCCCACCACCGTGCTGGCCCGGCAGCACTACCTCACCGCCAAGCAGCGTTTTGCCAAATACCCGGTGGAAATTGACGTGGTCTCCCGCTTCCGCACCAGCGCTCAGATGAAGGAGACTCTCCGCCGGGTGGGGGACGGGCAGGTGGACCTGCTCATCGGCACCCACCGCCTGCTGCAAAAGGATGTAAAATTCAAGGACCTGGGCCTGCTGGTGGTGGACGAGGAACAGCGCTTCGGCGTCACCCACAAGGAGAAGCTGAAGGAGTTCTCCCGGCAGGTGGACGTGCTCACCCTCTCGGCCACCCCCATCCCCCGGACCCTGAACATGGCCCTTTCGGGTATCCGGGACATGTCCACCCTGGAGGAGCCCCCCCTGGACCGCCAGCCGGTGCAGACCTATGTGCTGGAGCATGACTGGGGCGTTTTGGCGGACGCCCTGCGGCGGGAGCTGGAGCGGGGCGGGCAGGCCTATTACCTGCACAACCGGGTGGAGACCATCACCCAGACGGCGGGCCGCATCCAGCAGCTGCTGGGGGAGGAGGCTTCGGTGGCCGTTGCCCACGGCAAGATGAGCCAGGAGGAGCTCAACGAGGTCATGGGCCGCATGAGCGAGGGCGAGGTGGACGTGCTGGTGTGCACCACCATTATTGAGACGGGTATTGACATCTCCAACGTCAACACCCTGGTCATCGAGGACGCGGACAGGATGGGGCTGGCGCAGCTCCACCAAATCCGCGGGCGGGTGGGCCGCTCCAACCGCCGGGCCTACGCCTATCTGACGTTCCGCCGGGGTAAGGTCCTCAGCGAGGTGGCCTCCAAGCGCCTGGGGGCTGTCCGGGAGTTTGCGGAATTCGGCTCCGGCTTCAAAATCGCCATGCGGGACCTGGAAATCCGCGGAGCGGGCAATGTGCTGGGCCCTGAGCAGAGCGGTTTCCTGCTCAGCGTCGGGTATGATATGTACCTGAAGCTGCTGGAAGAGGCGGTGCTGGAGGAGCGGGGAGAGCCCCTTCCGGTGCAGACCGAGTGCTCCGCCGACCTGAGCGTGTCCGCCTCCATCCCGGACAAATATGTGCCCTCCCCGGAACAGCGGATGGACCTGTACCGCCGTCTGGCGGCCATCCGCAGCGAGGAGGACGCCGACGACCTCACCGACGAGCTGATCGACCGCTATGGGGACCCGCCCCGTTCAGTGAACAATTTGATCACGATTTCCCTCATGCGCGCCGAGGCCGCCCGGTGCGGCATTGGAGAGATTTCCCAAAAGGGCCTGTCGCTGAATTTTTACCTGGCGCAGTTTGAGCTCCGGCAGGTCAGCGCCCTGTGCGGGCAGTACCAGGGACGGCTTCTGTTTTCCGCCGGCGAGAAGCCCTATCTGTCTCTGCGCCTGAAAAAAGGAGAGGATGTATTGAAAGCCAGCCGGAAATTCGTGGACGATTACGCCAAAGTGGTGCTGCCGCCCGCCGACTGATGTGACTCAGGTTCGCCGCAAACCGCCGCCAGCAAAATCGTTTGGCCTTTATGTAAATTGCGGAGTGCTTTCATAAACAATCTCCTTTCGCACAGAAGCAGCCGTCTGTCTGCACATTTACGGTGTGCGGCCCTGCCAAAACCTGTTGAAGGCCTACTTTTTATGTGATTTTGCAAAAAGCACCATTGCCCACACGGTTAAGATGATTCCGCATATCTGGATTGACGGAATAATCTGCTGCAACCGGAGTTCGTGATAGCGATATTCATATAAACTTCTTAATATCGCATCAAACACAAAATTTGGAATAAAGGGACTGATTACTACGAGCAAAATTCCCACAATACTAAGTACTGTTATGAGGCTTTTATGTTCATTCATCATTAAAATCTCATCCTTTTCAGCAGAGTGATGATGTTTTGTAGTTAAGCACTGACTTCCAATGCTGCAACCGGAGAAATGAAATTTTTGTTTAAGGCCCGCGCCAAGCGGCGCGGGCCTTATCATGATGTCAGGGAGTATTCTGCCGCTGAATATGTTATTCTGTAATGACTAATGGGATTTCAAGGAGGCATAGATTAGGCGCTTTTTCTCCATCGGCCGTATACGTATAAAAATCAAATTCCACCATCAAAGTATAGGACCCCGGGGCAAAGCCACCCACGATTTTGTATTCTCCGCGTCCGGTCCAGGTATCCAAGTACGGCTTCCCTTTTTCCAAAATAGTAGACCCCAATTCATTTGGATTTCCGTTTACAACAATAGGCACCCTTGATGCGTCAAACATCACTACGTTATACATAAAATGACCGTGCCATATTTCTGCCTGTTCCTCTGGGCCAATGTACTCTAAGCGGACCTCAAGCTGAAACGGCATTTCGCTGTTCAGCTTATCCGCTTGATAGGCATACTGCTGAAGAGAAGCCCTGATGAGAAAATCACCTGTCTTAATACTGGCGGTAACTGGCAGACCGTTTTCCAATAACTCTGATTGTTCTATAAAGCTGCACGAATAAGCCTTAGGTATGGCGGCGTCTATATGCAACAGCGCTTTTCCGTCTCCCGTATCATAGAAGCTGGCATAAGATATGTTTGTTACGTTGATTCCCACAGTATCAAAAAAAGATTGGATCTTATCTGGAGCAGTTGCGATAGCGTATATCTTATGTGATGAACCAAGGGCAAAAGCACAATTACCAACCGCCTGCATTTGTTGAAAGGGTTCCTTAAAGGAACGCTCCAATTCCTCACCGGCCAAACTTCGCCAAATGAGGTATGTGCTGGTATGCCCTTCCTGGTCTGTTATAGCGGACGAAGAGAGAATGCCGTCCTCACACAGACAGCAATCAAAAATTTGTTCATTTTCCGGCAGCTTGAATTGTGCCTGCATTCCCTCCACATTCCCCAGAACGAAAACTGTTTCTGTGCCGGAGCTTATCCAATACAGATAATTTTCTCCGTTGTGGGAGAGTTTTGTGGTAGTAAAGGCATCCGAATCTGTAATGGGGTTGACAAGAACGGAATCAATTGTACCGTCTATATTTACTTTGCTAAGACCATAAGTACCGCCCGCCCGGTCCCAATAGCTGCACACCAGTTCCCGGTCGTTGAGCCGCGCCAGCTCCAGTCTGTCCCATGCCGTACACGTACCGGAAAGGGACATCGGTTCGGGGGTATGATCCTCTGTCTGGAGCATCAGCTGATAGGGCGCCGGAGACCCGCCATCCACGTCCACCGCCGCGTAAATCACCGTATGATTTTGAAGCAAAACGCCACCTGCGCAATAATAGTTTCCCGTCCAGTGGAACTGCTCCGCAATCCTGCCGCTTTCACAGGAAATAATCAGCAGCGCTTTTGTGAGATACTGAAACCCCTGTTCCCGCGTTTCCCCGGCGGCGTCCAAATACCAGTCTTTAACGGCACACAACGCCCATTCTCCGTTTACATCAAGGATATCTAAAGTCTGTGTCCCTTCCAGGTACACATTATCATATAGCCGGGTCTCCAGGATTCTGGAAATATCCGGAATCAACATCGTTTCAGAAGGCGTGCTGACATCCGGACCAGACGAACATCCTGCCGCTAACAATAGTACTAGCATTAAAACGGAAATCTTTTGTTTCAAAGTTGTCACTCTTAGCAGTAGAGGGATTACACAACCGGGGAAATGAAATTCTTGTATGGGGCCCACGCCAACCGGCGCGGGCCCCATATTGTTACGCTACACATATGTCGAAGCGGCTGAGAAACGGTAAAGTCCGGCGGGGAAAGCGGGGCGTGGACGGTGTTGCCGTCCTTGGCGGGCGTCAGCCCGCCCGCGTCCTCCGCCTTGCCACACCCCGTTTTTCCTCGCCTCCTTTTTACCACTTCTCAACCGCATCGACTATAAAAGAAAGCTATATTCTTGTAATCCCAACTGTTTTGTATGGCGAAACGCCGCCTATTCCGGGCTTTCTCCTAAGGCGCGCGCTCTTGACAATTCAACGTCTTCTTTTGAGACACCCACTGCCCCGCAGTAACAGATACTGCCGCAGGTTTCTATATATCGCTCCCCGATTTTTATTGTAAGTTTTGGCCTGATTACGTTAACCGGAGCGCCTGAAGCATCCAGCGCTATCCTGCCCCCATTTTCCGATGTTTCAAGGGTCTGGCCCGGCCCGTAATTGATGCTGACGAGTTCCGCGCCCTCCGGCAGATTAAATTCATAGGGGTATTCCTCATTGTTTGAAGTTCCGCCAGTACCGCTGTACATTGTCTCGTATCCCGGTACAGTTTTTATCGCAACAAACGTCCAATTGCCGACGTCGTGAATCAATTCATTTCCGTTTTTATCAATGAATTTCAAAGTGTGAAAGGTATATTCCCCGGCTTCCGGAAATTGAAACGCGATCGTGTACCCACAGTGCCGATATTCCACAAGGCCGTTTCCCCAGTAATTATAAGATTCTAGACTGCACTGAACATCCTCGTATCCCGGAATCTGTATCTCCGCTATATGTTCAGGAACAGGGAACCCCTTCCGGCTTTGATAGTAATATGTGAAAGCCACTTCATACTCCGTATCTACAGGGCAGGTTATATAGCCGTCCATCCAAATAAAAAAGCCGGTGTCCCTGTTCGACAGAAAATAGAGCAGGCCGCATAATACGCAGGCGGAAACCGCCGCCAGCAAAATCTTTTGGCCTTTACGCAAATTGCGGAGCGCTTTCATAAACAATCTCCTTTCGCACAGAAGCAGCCGTCTGTCTGCGCATTTACGGTGTGCGGCTCTGCTAAAACCTGTTGAAGACCTACTTTTTATGTAGTTTTACAAAAAGCACCATTGCCCACACTGATAAAATAATGCCGCACATGCGGATAGATGGAATGATTTCATTCATACGGATATCAGTGTACCGATAGTCATATATATTTGACAGTAATGCAAAAAACAGACTTGGGATATATGGGGCCGCAAATATGAGCAGAAGTCCCACAATGCCAAGCACTTTAATGAGGTTTTTGTGTTCATCAGTCATTAAAATCTCTTCCTTTTCAGCAGATTAATGATATTATACTACAGTTGAGCAGTGACTTTCAATATCACAACCGGGGAAAGGGAATTTTTATTTCGTTACGCCCGGGTGAGGCCCGCGCCAACCGGCGCGGGCCTCATCCGGACCATTGAAGAATTTTAATGATTACATCTGACTTCCTGTACTGTCCGGGTGAAGGGAACTCCAGTACCACAAGATTGGCAGGTCGTTACATATGTGATGACCTTTTTATAGATCAAGCCGTTCATGCCATGCTCACATACAGCAGAGATGCTTGTTTTAACGAATTTCGTTTCGCTGTCAAACCTTGTAACCAAAATTCCGCCACACGCGCACCGCTCTGTGCGGGGCTGGATACCGCCGGGTGCGTATTCCTCACCCTCCACTTCCGTAACCACCGGGTGATCAGCCGGGTTATAGATCTCCTCATCAGGAATTACAACAGCGAAAGCCGGAATACACAAAGAACAGAGTATCGCTAAGCAAGCGATTACGCTTAATGTTTTTCGGATTTTCATACGAACCTCCTTTTACAAAATAACTCAATGTCAGCCGCAACTATAAGCCCATTGGAATCACCTCCAGACTATCGCCGCTTTTGGCGGGCCATATCAACATTTGACAGAGAGAATCCCGGACATTCCCCTGTCAAACAGGTAACATTAGTAGTTTACATAGCCCATTACAGTAACGGTATCAGCAGAATTGTTTCTGATTGTTAAAGTGTAATGGCCGCGCTCATCCACTTTAATGGATTCCTTGAAATTTCCATCTACAGCCCGGATGTAATAAAAAGCGCCATCAGGAGCGATCAAGCCAAAATCAACATTGGCAGAGGCCGGGGAGTAAACACAATTAAGTTTAACCGATTCACCCGCTTCCAGATAAAAACTTTGACTTTTAGCCGCTGTTGTTGTATTTCATGGATTTAAGAAGATATTCTTTGTCGTTCTATAACTGCCGATAAGTTTCTAAACAGCCCTATTTTGTAGGCATTTTTGTGATTTTGGTTGAAGAAACATTTTATTCTCCTACCATGTCCTACATCGTCCTGAGAAATTAGGTTGAAATGGTGTAGGTTTTGGTGTAGATTCAACCAATCTTAATCTTGCCTTCAAGGTTGGCAAAACACTTTTTCTTCTGCTCCATAGTGGCTTCGTTGTATACATCCATCGTAGTAGAAATATTGGCGTGACCCATGATTTCTTGAATGATCTTCAG
>CANDFO010000010.1 GCA_947384055.1 uncultured Flavonifractor sp. | reverse complement strand
GCTGACCCTGACTGGCTCCTGGAATTCCTCCTTTGGCGGGCAAAAAAGTGACTGGACAGAGGGTCTACAAATGATGGCAAAGCGGAGGTTACAAACAGGCCCTGTCATTGCCGGCCTATTAAAGAAAAATGAACTGGCAAAGGGTCTTGGCCTGATGCAAGACAAGACGCAGCTATGTGCCAAAATAATTGTAGAGTTCCGCAAATAAAACGTCAGACCCTGAAGTGAGAAAAGGTTGACGGGAGGGGAAAGGTACGATAAGGGGCGCGGCTGGTCACCGGAAAAGATTTTGCTTTTATAAGTAGCGCTCTATTGTGAGACAAGGAGGCGCCGGGAAATATGCACGAAAGCAACCTGATCAGCGTTATTATTCCAATATACAATTCGGAAAATTATTTGGATCAGTGCCTGGAGAGCATATGTGGTCAGACGTTTCGGAATTTGGAAATTATACTTATTTATGATATTTCATCCGACCAGACATTGAAAATCGCAAAAAATTGGGCGGTAGAGGACGGGAGAATCCGAATCGTTGAAAACACAGTACGAAAAGGGTTGGGCGCGGCCCGTAATCAAGGCCTTGTGCTGGCCCGCGGAGATTACATTGTTTATGCCGATGCGGATGATTGGCTGGACCGGGATTATATTGACACGCTGTACCGTGAAATGAAAAAAGGCCCTTTCGACTGTGTGTCGAGCACCTCTATTTACATGTTTTATGAAGATGAAGGCGGGCAGGAGCGGCTGCATGTGCTGCCAGCGGGGATTTATGACACGGAGGAGTTAAGGAAGATTCTTCTGCTCTGCGATTATCCCAGTGTCTGGAAAAAATTGATCCGCCGCACCTGGCTCCTGGAAAATGAATTATTCCAGCCCGAAACATTCTCATATGAGGATTGGGGATATAAGCCGACTTTTATTTTGAACACTTTGAATATGTCACTGGTGGAAAAACCGGGCGTCCATTACAGGCTCAGCCGCCATAGTTTGGGCAGCACCACAAAAGATGTAAAGGTCATTGAGGATTATATAACTGTTTCGCAGTTCTTTTTAGATAAGCTGGAGCAAAAAGGCCAGCTGTGGGGCAACATAGATCTGCTCAGATTATTCTGTTTGCGGGAGTATTACTTCCGAATGGGGGAATCGGATTGCGGAGAAGAAGGGGTTCGCCGCAAATTCAGCGAATATCAAGAACGAATTCTGATCCAGCGGCTCAAACTTGATCCCAGAGATAATGTAAAAAGCGCCATTGTTTTTGGTGGATTTTCGGCCAGATGGGAAGTTCAGTTTTCAAATTTGTTCTGTGGACAGATTGAGCATTTTTGTTTTTCAGGTTTGGTTTCCGCCATGTCCGCTCCGGCGGAGAATACCCAAATACAGCACAAGCAGGCGTTTCGGAAAGATCAGGTGGAGAGAGATGTGCTCAGCCTGTTGAAAAAACGCATCCTGACGCTCAAGGAGCCGGTGTACTTTTTTATAGATTTTGTGGAAGAGCGCTGGGGCGCGGTGGATTTAGGGAATGAACAATATGCTGCGGCAAGCGAGGCGTTTTATCAATCCGAAACAAACCTGAGGGGCCGCAAAATAGATATGACCAGCGATGAATATGATTTGCTCTGGAAAGCGAAATGCGTGGAGCTTGTGGATTTACTGAACAACAGCCCTTATATTGTAAAGATTATTGTGCTACAGAACAGGCTTTCAAATCAATTTGGGACCTTGTCAAAGCGGGAATGTTATCCTGACAGTGAAATTGATAACATCAATGCGTCTATTGGGGCAATGGAACGCTATTTTTGCGGGTTATGTAACAGTGCGCTATTGTTAAAAGTCCCCCCCAAGCTACAGTTTACCGACCATTTGACTGATTATGGGATAGAGCCTCAGTACATGAATCAAGCGGCGTATACAAGCGTGGGGTACGAAATCTTCAAAGCTTGCAGAACGATAAAAGGAGAAGACAGGTGAAATATTTAGTTGCCGGCGGAATTGGCTTTATTGGAAGCCATGTAGTCAAACGACTTTTTGAGGAAGAAGAGGATGCACAGATTATAATTTATGACAACTATTCTTCCGGAAAAGAAGAACATTTGGGAAATATCCTGGGTAAGGATAGACTTCACATTATTCGAGGCGACATGAAGGATCAGGAGCGGCTTGTAAAAGCCATGTCAGGTGTGGACATCGTCTATAGTCTGGCCTCCAATCCCGATATCGCCAAAGCGATCTCCCAGCCGGATATTGACTTTTGGGAGGGAACCTATTTAATCAATAATTTGGTGGAGGCAATGCGCAGGAACGGTGTAAAAAACCTATTGTACGCCTCCGGCAGCGGGGTATATGGCGATGTGGGCGAGACTGTGACAAATGAGGACTTTTCCCCTATGCTGCCGTCCTCCACCTATGGGGCCAGCAAGCTGGCGTGCGAGGCGCTGATCTGCGCCTACAGCAGGATGTTTGACATGAACGCCGCCGCTTTCCGCTTTGCCAATGTGGTGGGACCCGACCAGACCCACGGTGTGGGATATGACTTTATCAAGAGGCTGATGGAAGCGCCAGGGCAGCTAACCATCCTCGGTAATGGGACTCAGAGCAAATCCTATATTTACATTGACGACATCGTTGACGCGCTGAGAACGGTGGAGAAAAAAGCGCTGTGCGGATACAACTACTATAATGTCGCCACCTTGGACCATATGACGGTGAACGAAATTGCGGACGCTGTGGTGGGGATCATGGGGCTGGAAAACGTGGAATACCATTATACCGGCGGCGACAGAGGCTGGAAGGGCGACGTGCCTATTGTCCGGCTGGATTCCCGAAAAATCAGAAGTTTGGGCTGGGCCAACCGGTACACATCAGAGCAGGCAATTCAAATGTCGGTGCGGAAGATGTATGAGAAGGGGAAGAAAAACAAATGAAATCAGCCGTAATTTATGGGGCTACAACCACAGGAAAGCGCGTATATGAAGAAGTTAAAGGAAAATATGACGTAAAATATTACGTGGATGGCAATCCAGAGATTATCGGGACAAGAATTGGGGCTTTAGAGGTAAAAAAGCCGGAAACGATTTTGTCAGAACGCCCGGATATTGTGATTATGGGGATATTGACAGGCTATGAAGACGCCATTCAATATTTGCTTGCGCATGATTTTCCGGAAGAACGGATTATCTGTCAGTATGTCGATTTGAATTCGCGGGCGAGGCGTGAATGCCTGGAAAAGATAGCCATTCTATTAAAGGAAAAGCATGTGTCAGGCGCTGTAGCGGAGCTTGGGGTATACCGCGGGGATTTTGCAAAAATTATCAATGAAATATTTCCAGACCGAAGGCTGTATCTGTTTGACACCTTTGAAGGGTTTCCGGAACAAGATATGAGCTATGAAACCGAGAATGACCTTCTGATAAACAAGGTAGGCAAGCTGGCGAACACATCTGCGGACTATGTTTTGAGCCGGATGCCCCATCCAGAGGCCTGTGTGATCCGCCAGGGTTATTTCCCGGACACGGCTGCCGGATTGGAAGATGAGCGGTACGCCTTTGTCAATATTGACGTGGACCTGTACAAGCCAATTCTGGCTGGGCTGGAATATTTTTGGCCCAGGCTGGCCGAGAATGGATATCTGTTCGTACATGATTACTTTTCGTTCTCCTATGCGGGGGCAAAAAAAGCCATTGAGGAATTCGCAGAAAAGAACCATGTGGGTTTTATACCGATTGGGGATACCCTGAGCGTGGCATTTGTGAAAAAAGGTGGTTAAGACCGATGGTTATCGCAAGGAGCCCTCTGCGGATCACACTGGGTGGCGGGGGGACAGATCTGGCGTCGTACTACGAAAAGCGGGAGGGATTTTTGATCTCAGCCGCCATTGACAAATACGTATACATATTGATCAACAGGACCTTTGACCGTTCCCTGGTGCTGAAATATTCCAAGCTGGAGCGGGTGAGGGAAGCATCCGAGCTGTGCCATCCCATTGTACGGGAGGCGCTGGAAATGATGGCCCTTGCTCAGGAGCCGCTGGAGATTTGCTCCATGGCGGACATCCCTGCCGGAACAGGCCTGGGTTCCTCCAGCACCTTTACAACGGCGTTGCTCTGCGCGCTCCACGGATACAAGGGCGATATCGTAGGGAAACGACAGCTGGCGGAAGAGGCCTGCAAAATTGAGATTGACCGGCTGGGCGGCTCCATCGGCAAGCAGGACCAATATATCTCGGCTTATGGCGGCATTACCTGCATGAATATTCAGAAGGATGGTTTTGTGCAGGTGGAGCCTCTTAAGCTCGCCCAGGGTACGCTGTACGATTTAGAGGACAATCTTATGCTGTTTTTTACAGGCTATTCCCACTCCGCTGGGGATATTCTTGGGGAGCAGGATAAAAAAAGCAGGGAAAACGACGGCGAGATGCTCAAAAACCTGGATTTTGTGAAACAACTGGGTTTGGAGAGCCGGGCCGCTCTGGAAAGCGGCGACCTGCGCCGGTTTGCGGAACTGATGAATGTCCATTGGGACTATAAGAAAAAACGGGCGAAGGGCATGAGCAACCCGCAGATCGACGTGTGGTATGAGTGCGCGTTGAAAAACGGGGCGCTGGGGGGAAAACTGATCGGAGCAGGTGGAGGAGGTTTCCTCATGTTTTACGCGCAGGACAGGTCGAGTCTGCGGAAAGCCATGAACGGCCTGGGACTGGAAGAGGTCCGCTTCCGGTTTGAACCCGGCGGGACAAAGCTGCTGTAACGGTGGAAAGAGCGATGGGCGATATAGTGGCAGATACGCAGGTCGTGGTACTGATGGGCGGCCTGGGGACCCGCTTGGGCTTAAAAGACCGCCCCAAAGCCATGGCGGATGTCAATGGGGTCCCGTTTTTTGACTATCAGTTAAGACTCTTGCGGCGGTGGAAATTTCGTAAGATCTTGTTCCTGGTGGGGTATCAGGCCAAGCAAATTGAAGCGTATTACGGCGACGGCTCCCAGTGGCAAATGGATATCCAATATTCCTACGACGGTCCAACCGCACGGGGGACAGGAGGTGCGCTGAAGCGCGCGGAAGAAAAGCTGGAAGATGATTTTCTCCTGCTGTACGGCGATTCTTTTATGGACATTGATTATCAGGAGACCGTATACCGGTATTGCCTGGCGAAAGGGGCCGGAAAGCTTGGTCTTATGACGGTGCTCGAAAACAGGAACCAGTTTGATAAAAGCAATGTTGTCTGCCGGGACGGAGAACTCCTGCTCTATGATAAAACGTGCCACCGGGAAGAGATGCAGTATATTGACTACGGAGTCTCAATGCTTTCAAAAGAGAGTTTATCAGGCAGAGAGGACCGGGCGTTTGATTTGGCAGAACTCCTGACGTCGTTGTCTAGGCAGGGCAGACTTGCGGCACAAATTGTGAACAAACGGTTTTATGAGATTGGGAATCCAGCTTCCTTACAGGAGTTCTGCAATTATGCGGCAAAACGATTCGGGGAGAAGCGACCGGCAGTTTTCTTTGACCGGGACGGCGTGATCAACGAGCTGGTATTCCATGAGGAGACCGAGCAGCTGGATTCCCCGTTCCGGCGGGAGGATTTTCACTACAAGTCCAACGTGATTGAAACGCTGCGTCTGCTTCAGCAGCGGGGATTTTACCTGTTCATTGTCACAAACCAGCCGGCCGCAGCGAAAGGAAAGACAACGCTGGTGAAGCTGTACGAGTTAAACACCTGGATGGTTCGGAATTTGAAAGAAAAAGGGATTTCTATTGAATTTTCCGCCCTGTGCCCGCACCACCCCGGTGGAGCGGCCGAAAACAAGGCGGCGCCCTTTCTGATTCAAAGCTGTCGCTGTCGCAAACCAAAGCCAGGCATGATTACGGACCTGCTTCAGGTTTATAACATTGATCTGACCCGATCCTACATGGTGGGGGATTCCTATACAGACGTCATGGCGGGGAAAGGGGCGGGGCTGAAAACGGTTTTGCTGGGGAACTGGAAATGCGATATCTGTCAGGCGCTGAAGGGAAATCGGCCGGACGCAGTCATTCAGGATATTGCCGAGCTGACGCAAATCATAGAATAGAGGAATTTTTATGGACCGGGAATATATCAAAAACTATTTGGAAGAAACAGTAAAAATTGCGGAAACAATTTCCGTCGAACGGCTCGAAAGCTGCGTTCAGGTTATACGAGAGCTTCGGCGGACAGGCGGGCGGCTGTTCATTTTAGGTGTTGGCGGCAGCGCGGCCAATGCCTCCCATGCAGTAAACGACTTCCGCAAAATTGTGGGAATTGAAGCATATGCTCCTACGGACAATGTTTCAGAATTGAGCGCCAGAACCAATGACGAGGGGTGGGAAACCACTTTTGCAGAGTGGCTGAAAACCTCCAGGCTGTCAGAGCGGGACGTCGTGATGGTTCTGTCCGTAGGCGGGGGCAGCGAGCACACCTCGGCCAACATTGTAAACGCACTGAAGCTGGCAAGGGAGCGGAAAGCAAAAATCATTTCTGTTGTATCCCGCAACGGCGGGTACGCAAAGGAAGTATCTGACGTATGTGTTTTGGTCCCTGTCGTGTCTGAGAAGAGAATCACTCCTCACGCGGAGGGCTGGCAGGGTGTGGTCTGGCATCTGCTGGTCAACGCCATTGACGGCGCAAAATAAAGGCGGAGAGGAGGAGCGGTGTGATGAAGCTGGAAGATATGAACGTCGCGATCTACGCGGACGGAGCCGACCTGCAAGGGATGCTTGAGATGTATCGAAAGGGATTTGTAAAAGGGTTTACGACCAATCCTACGCTGATGAAGAAGGCGGGCGTGAAAAGCTATACGGAATTTGTTAAAGAAGCTGTCAGCACAATTCCAGACAGGCCGATTTCTTTTGAGGTATTTGCAGACGACTTTGAGACTATGAAAGCAGAAGCGCTGTCGCTGGCCCGATATGGGAAACAGATTTTTGTTAAAATCCCGGTGACGAACGCGAAAGGAGAGTCGAGTGTCCCGCTTATCTCCACGCTTTCAAAAGAAGGCGTCAGGTTGAATGTGACCGCTGTTTTTACAATCGAACAGGTTGAGAATGTGCTGAGTGCCTTTGCGGACGGCACGGAAAATATCGTCTCTGTATTTGCGGGAAGAATCGCGGACGCGGGGATTGACCCGGAACCCATTATGCAGAAAACCGCGGAGCTTTGCGGGCGGAAGCCCGGCACTAAAAGCCTTTGGGCAAGCTGCCGGGAGGTTTTTAATATCGTGCAGGCGGACCGTTGCGGAGTGGATATTATCACAGTCACGAATGATTTGCTGGCAAAATTGAAAAATCTGGGTAAAAATTTGGATGTGTTTTCACTGGAAACAGTCCAAATGTTTGAACAAGACAGCAAAGCGTTAGGATTTTCAATTTTGTCATAAATGGAAAGGATTGGGTATGCTTGCAAGGAAACGTCTGCCTGGAAAAGCGGGACTTGCCATGCAGCTTTATGGATTTCGTAGGTAACTGCTGGGGTTGGCCGTGCTGCTGACCACAATATAATAAGATGGGTGGGGAGGCTATATGATTCCAAAAACAATTCATTATGCATGGTTTGGGCCAAAGGAGTTGCCGGAATTAGCGATAAAGTGTTTGGAAAGTTGGAAAAAGAATTGCCCTGATTATAAAATCATCAGATGGAGTGAAGAAAATTTTGATATTAATATCTGCGATTATGTAAAAGAAGCGTATGAAAATAAGAAATATGCGTTTGTAAGCGATTTCGTAAGACTTTATGCACTTGTCCAACATGGCGGCGTTTATATGGACACAGACGTTGAATTGATAAAGCCGATTGATGAGTTCCTCTGTGAAAAGGCTTTTTCCGGATTTGAAAGTTTTACCGATGTTCCAACAGGCATTATGGGTGCTGAAAGAGGTTTCCGGCTTTTTGAAGAATTGTTAGATGCGTATAGAGATAGACATTTTGTTCAACCGGACGGCAAGCTGGATATGACCACAAATGTCGCCGCAATAACGGATTCATGTGTTAAACATGGGTTGGTTCGAAATAACACAAAACAAAGAGTAGCCGGTTTAACGCTATATCCGAAGGATTATTTTTGCCCCAAGGACTGGACTAACGGCATGATCCATATTACCACAAATACCTGTGCAATTCATCATTATTCCGGGTCATGGTTAAAAAAAGTAAGTAAGTCGTTGATATGTTCAAGGCTTAAAGAAATAAAAGGCGCTTCAAAGTTATATTTGTATGGGGCGGGAAAATACGCAGAAGAGTGTATTAAGATTTTGGATATGGCAGATGTGAAGATACATGGAATTGTTGTTACAGAACTGGAGAAAAAGTACACATTTTATGGACATAAAATTATAGAAGCCGATTGTATAGAAGATAAAGACGCTTTGGTACTCATTGCCGTGCGCGAGCAATTCTACCAGGAGATTGTAAACGGCTTGAATGATAGAGGAATTAAGAATTATATATACGTATGTGAGTGATAGCGTGAAGTTCTTGTTAAGCAGAGGTAAGAAAGTATATGGGGGCTGAACTGTGGATCTAAAAGATGTTATATTTGGAAAAAAGCGCAGAAGAATCCTGACGGAAGGAATGACGCTCGGCGGCATTATTTGCCCGCTGATACAGATGAACAAATGGGATGTAGTGATTTATGGAGGAGGACCGGATATACATGCCATTGTATTGTACTTCTTAAATTTGGGAATTCGTGTAAAAGGTATATTGGACTGCGACCCTGCTAAAAACGGAACTGTGATATTGGGCGAAGTTCCCGTTATAAATCCTTATAAGATAGTGGAATCCTTTGATTCCGAAAAGACAATTGCCATTATTAATACACGATATTTTAAGGAAATTGAACAATTTGAGATAATAGAGCTGCTTTCCAGTTTAAACATCAAAAAGTTTTACAATATGACAGACTACGAAAAGAATGAGCTTAAAGCTGACACACATATATGGACGGACGTTAATAGAATTGGATACTACTATGACAATTTTGAGAGCTTACAAATGACCTACGAGAGACTATATGACCAAAAGTCAAGAGAAATTATGTTGGAATTTATCAGGACATATATGGAACTTGACACCTATAGATTAGAGCAATGCAACGGTAATCTAAAATATTTTTATGGTCAAAACGGTGATATGTCAAAAGAAGAGATATATAAACATTTAGATGAGGAAGTCTGGATTAACGCAGGAGCGCATATTGGAGACAATATTTTCTGGTATTTTGCCAATGGGTTGGAAGCCAAAGCGATCTATGCGTATGAGGCTAATACGGAAGCATATATAAGACTAAAGAAAAACTTAGAGTATTTGCCGGAAAAATTCAGAAGCAAAGTACTTCCGGTGAATGAATTTATTGATGAGACTACTGGGTGGGAGATTTTGAATAAGCAGAAGGTCACATTAATAAATGCGGATATTGAAGGCGGAGAACTAAATTTGCTAAAAAGCATGAAAGATGTCATCGTTTCTTGCAGGCCGGTATTGGCCTTATGCGCATATCATAAAGCCTCTGATTTGGCAGAGCTTACACAATATATCGACAAAATTGTAGAGGAATATTGTTTTATTTTGCGGAAGTACGAAACAAATACTGAAAATATAAGAAGAACTGGAGAACTCGTATTGTATGCGGTGCCCAAAGAACGCGTGTACGAGTGAGCCTTGAGCAGCTACGACATAAATAACCGCCCAAATGCTTACGAAAATGTATTCGGATTCCACTAAAGCGGTGATAAGGAGAGCTGATCTTTATTTTCTTTGTCTAGCATTAAGGAGGAGGTCAAGCAGAAATGGAATTTGATTATGCTCTGTTTAAAAAATTCGGAAAGTTCATTGAAAAGGAATTGTACATAGAGGAAGACGAATTCCTTAGCAGCTATAAAAATTATTTGAAAGCCAGCAGAGTTTTGGCAAAGGTGGCATTAAAAAAGACGAATTTCGCGATATTTCCCTATGGTAAATTAGGACAGATGGTCGAGCAGATATTGCTAGAAATGGGGGGGGGGGGCATTTCTGTAAAATATAGATTTGACAACCAAAATTTTACAGAAAAACAAGGCGTCTATCCACTAAAAAATATCGCGGACGTGGACCAGACAAATGTTACGCTTTTATTGTGCTCCCTTAGAGAGGATATTTATTGTGAGCTAAGGCAGGAAGTCTATGACATTGTTAAATTTGAAAATGTCATAGATGTTTTTTCACCATCAATGTATTTTGACGAGGACTGCTATTTTGACCGGCCATACAGTTCTAGGGGACGTGGTCAATACCCCAGGGCAGTTGCTTTGGAAAAAGCGGCAAGAGAAGTATATATGAATAAAGTTTCAGGTGCGGTAGCAGAAGTGGGCGTGTATCAGGGCTGGTTTTCCCATTTAATCAGCAGGATGTTTCCAGACAGGACACTTTATTTATTTGATACATTTCAAGGATTTGATGACAGAGACGTGGATAATCAAGAGAATGAATGGTCAGAACGTTTCCGGAGTGTCTTACCCCATAGCGATGCATCTGTAAACATAGCATTAAAGAATATACCACATTTAGTTCACGCAAAAGTGAAAAAAGGATATTTTCCTGATACGGCTCAAGGACTGGAAGACGAAAAATTTGCCTTTGTAAGCCTGGATACTGATTTATACAAGCCGATTTATGCGGGATTAAAGTTTTTCTGGCCACGTATGGCTCCGGGAGGATATATATTCGTACATGATTTGGCAGACAAGCTGATACCGGGAGTTCGGAAAGCAATTCTTGATTTCTGTAAAGAGGAGAAATGCGGATACACCAGCATGGATAGTGAACGCGCTACAACGGCTGTGTTCGCAAAGCCGTTGTATTGAAGCGAGCGGAATTCATGGCAAACCTTAGAACCTGTATTGATAACCTCAACGCTGCCTGGCCGGGACTTTCTCTGCCATACCGCATTAAATTTTTTTGAAATACATCCAGTATTCCTGAGAAAATTTGCCTTTAATAGCGGAGTAATTCCTTAGCTATTCAGCATTTTCTCTTATGAATACAGGTTCTTATTTTCTGAAACTCAGGAGGCAGCGCGACTGCTTTTGGGAGGTCCGGATGAAAGAAATTTATCTGTGGGGCGCCGGATTTTGGGCGGAGTCCATATATCAGAAGATAGACATGCGGCTCTGCGAGCTGAAGGGAATCGTGGACGGAGACGGTGAAAAGCAAAAGAAGGAGTGGAACCACGGCTTGCGCATTGACAGCCCGGAGGCTCTGTTGTCCAACTCATTTGATTATGTCGTGATCACTCCGCAGAAATATGACGGCATTTTAGCGCAATATTTGGGAATGGGTCTTCCTGCGGAAAAAGCGCTGGTCTATTGGGAGGATACGGGCCCTGGGGAGATATTTGGAAACCGCTCTCTATATGTGGCTGAGCTGGAGCGCAAGCACCGAAGTCTGGAGCTGCAGTTGGAAAATTTCCGGTACGAGCACGGGCTGGAGCCAACACCTAAAATCAAATCGGGAGTTGAGCTGTTGAAGCACATTTTACGCACAAAATGTTCCTTGAGCAGATTTGGTGATGGGGAATTTGAACTAATGCTGGGGCGTAATCGGCCTTGGTTTCAGAAAGTCGATGAACAATTGGGGTATAGGTTGCGGGAAATAATAACCCAAAAAGACACTGAGAAAATTGTGATTGCTATAGCGGATGATTTTGGCGATTTGAGTAAGTATAAAGAACAAAACGCAGATGATATCCGTGATTATCTTTCAAACAATGTCCGTCAGGAGATTATGCGGTTTCTCGACCTAGGCCGGGAATACTATGACGCCTATGTGAGCAGGCCGTATATCATGTATAGGAACGGTGAAAATACACGACTGATATTTCAGCTGTTTCATGAGATTTGGAAAGGCAGAAGTATACTTTTAGTGGAAGGAAAGTATGCGAAAA
This sequence comes from uncultured Flavonifractor sp., assembly GCA_947384055.1. GTDB lineage: Bacteria > Bacillota > Clostridia > Oscillospirales > Oscillospiraceae > CANAAV01. Next base: position 39,294 of record CANDFO010000010.1, on the reverse strand, counting down.
TGGGTGTGGGGAATGATTTGTTTTCTGCGGCCGTTTCTGTAAAGCGAATCATATGTCCGGCCTCAAATTCATGGGATAGGGTTGATGAAATAAAGAGCAAGATACAAAAGTATGCGAATCCAGATGATTTGATCCTTGTTTCTTTAGGTCCGACCGCTACAGTAATCGCGTATGATTTGTCCGCCCAATTTCAGGTCCTGGATATTGGTCAGCTGGATAATGAATATGATTGGTATTTGCGAGGAGCACAGGACCGGATTGCGATTCCGGATAAAATGGTGGCTGAGGTGGGCTTTGATTACAGTGAGCCTGACAGCGCCGAGTATTATGAACAGGTCGTATGTAGAATTGAGTAAAGGCGTGTAAAAATGGGACGGTTGGGTATTTATCTGGTGTATGACAGGCAAAACATTATAGATCGGTATATTGGCTATTTTCTGAAGGAGCTGAAAACTTGTGTGTCCACCTTGCTTGTGGTCTGCAATATGCCGTTTATTGCTCAGGGCCGCGAAATTTTAGAAGAATATGCGGATCAAATATACTTCCGTGAGAACCTCGGTTTTGACGCAGGCGGCTTCAAGGACGCGCTTTGCAATCTGGCCGGCTGGGAAACGGTGCTGAGGTATGACGAATTGGTTTTGGCAAATGACTCGATGTTTGGGCCGTTTTGTCCAATGCGGGATATTTTTGATGAAATGGGAAGGCGGGGAGTAGATTTTTGGGGGCTGACAAAAAACGGGCCTTATGAAAAGCAGGGAATTGACGCTTTTCCGGAGCATATTCAGAGCTTTTTTATCGCCGTTGGTTCCAGAATGCTGCACAGCGGCCATTTCAGGGATTATTGGGAAGGCATGGGCTATTTTCAGTCTTTTAACCAGACAATTCGGGAATATGAACTTCGTTTTACGCCTCATTTTGCAAACCTGGGCTATACATACGATGTTTTAGCGAATATTGAAGCAAATAATTCTAAAAAACTGGAAAATAATTATTGTCAATATGCCCAGATATCTTATGAGCTGATAAAGAAGCGCCATTTCCCTTTTTTTAAGAAGAAGCCGCTGACGGATGAGTTTGAGCTGCTGGAGCAACAGACGCAGGAGAATATGCGGCAGTCTATTGACTACATTGACCGTCATACGGACTACGATATCGATTTGATTTGGGATAATGTAATCCGTACGCTCAATGTGGCGGACTTGCAGAGGACGCTTCACTTTCAGTATATCATTTCTTCATCCAGTGCGGGACTCAATGGCAGTACGGCGGCCATTGTATTTATTTCTCATGGGGACTCGGCAGAATATGTTTTGGAATATCTGCGGGTGCTGCCGGAGGAGTGTGTCGTCCAGGTAGCCGCTCATCGTAAGGAGCTGCTGGAGCCATATCAGGAAGCAGGGTTTTGCTGTCAAACAATTGCGCCCCAGCGCATGAATGGTTATCTGGCGGAATTCTGTACCTATGATTATGTCTGTGTGCTGCATGACATGGATTTGACTTCACAAAACCGGCGCAGCTGCACGGGAAAATCGGCGTTTTACGGGGTATGGGAAAACCTGCTCAAAAATGAAGGGCATATATCCGGGATTGAGGAATGTTTTGCCAAAGAGTCCCGGCTTGGCCTTTTGGCGTCGCCTCAATTGAATTTTGCGGAGTATTTTGCGGAGGCCGGAAAAGGATGGAACGGGATGTATGAGGGGGTCCGCCGTACGGCAGAAAGGCTGGGACTCAACTGCCAGATTTCAGAAAATAAGGCGCCCTACCGAGTGACCAATAATGTTTGGATAAGAGGCCGTATCCTGTCTCGGCTGAAGGATATGGCGGAAGGCGAACTCCAATATCTTCCGTACCTCTGGAGTTATCTTGCGCAGGATGCGGGGTGTTATTCCGGCGTTGTGGAGAGCACGGACTATGCGTCCATGAATGAAGTAAATCTAAAATATTATCTCGACCAGATTGCTGCCGGAGTCCGGAATCAGTACGGAACATTTGAGTATTTTTTTGAGATGCAGAAGAAAATACTGGAACCGGCTTTGCGGGACTTCTGCAAGAAATATGGACGGATATATATCTACGGCACCGGCCTTATGGCACGGCGATATCGTGATTTGTTCCCGGAGATTGACGCATTTATTATTTCGGACGGACAGGTGAGGCTGGAAGAGTTGTACGGGACCCCTGTGAAGTATCTTTCGGAGATCAACTTGTCAGATGACTGCGGGATTGTATTATGCCTATTCAAGGCAAATCAGGCGCAAGTGTTGGAACAACTGAAGAAACGGGGATTCCAAAATTATTTTTGCATCCAATACGGAGGCATCTGAGAAAACGAGCTACCGGCTGTTGTGGCGATGCGGAGCGGGCTTTTGAAGTCCGTTGGGAGGAGGTTCTTTCCAAATGCAGTTCCTCATATACGGTGCCCGGTCACTGGCACTGGGAGCCTGCGAGACACTGAGGCTCCTTTATCCGGCATGTTACATAAAAGGTTTTCTGGTAACTTCGATGGCTGGCAACCAGGGTGTTTTAGCAGGACTTCCTGTTTGGGAGCTCAGAGATTTCACAGAAAACATATGCGCCACGGACAAGGATGATTACCATGTTCTGGTTGCCACGCCGGAGGATCTCCATTCCAGCATTGTGGATGCATTGACCGCCTATGGATATACGAGATATACCTGTCTGGATTCCGTGAAAGAAGCGAAATTGATGGAGCGGTACTTCAAGCAGCGGGGAAATTTTCTGACGATTCATGACTTGAAACCGGGCGGCGAAAAGGCGGGGCTGTGTGTCTATATGGCGCGGTTTTGCAAAGACCGAGGCCTGAAAAAACCTTTTGTCCCTCCAGCGTGGATCCATCCGCTGCAGGTGGGCGCAGCGCTCACGGAGGTGCGGATTGCGGCGGATACGGACGATACCGGTGAGAACATCTCCGCCAAAAATGTGAATTATTGTGAGCTGACCGCCCTCTACTGGATGTGGAAAAACAAACTGGCGCTGGCGCGGCAAGGAGCGGAATACTATGGCCTGTACCACTACCGCCGAATATTGGACATTACGGAGGAGGACCTGTACCGCTTAAAGGCCAACGATGTGGATGCAGTATTACCCTTTCCGACCCTGCATGAGCCGGACTGTCTGGAGCACCACAGCAGGTATATTCAGGAGACGGACTGGAGCGCTGTGCTGGAGGCGCTGGCGGAACTGCACCCCGGCTACGCGCAGGCGCTGCCCGAGATATTCGCCCGGCCCTACCTCTACAATTACAACCTGATTCTGGCGAAGAAACAGGTGCTGGCGGACTACTGCGCCTGGCTGTTCCCCATATTGGAGCGGACGGAGGCATTGAGCAGGCCGAGGGGCTGGCAGCGGGCGGACCGGTACATTGGGTATCTGGGCGAGAACCTGATGACGCTGTACTTTATGTTTCACCGGAAAGATTTGAAGATCTATCATACCGGACGTCTGATGCTTACATAGGCATGGCGTAAGTGGAGGGAACGGAAATGAAAGGCATTATCCTGGCGGGGGGAAGCGGGACAAGGCTGTATCCGCTGACCATGGCCACGTCCAAGCAGCTTCTGCCGGTCTACGACAAGCCCATGGTCTTTTACCCCTTGTCCACGCTGATGCTGGCCGGGATCCGGGATATTCTGATTATCTCCACACCCCAGGACCTCCCGAATTTTGAGCGATTGCTGGGAGACGGAAGCCGCTACGGGCTGCGCCTGGCCTATCAAGCGCAGCCCTCCCCGGATGGTTTGGCGCAGGCATTTATTCTGGGTGAGGAATTTGTGGGCAGCGACCGCTGTGCCATGATCTTGGGCGACAACATTTTTTATGGCGCCGGATTGGGCGCCCATCTGCGCAGGGCTGCCCGGCAGGAGCGCGGGGCCACTGTGTTCGGCTACTATGTGGAGGACCCGGAGCGCTTCGGTGTGGTAGAATTTGACCCAACCGGGCGTGCGGTCTCTATTGAGGAGAAGCCGGCAGTTCCAAAGTCCAACTATGCGGTCACGGGACTTTATTTTTACGATGAGACAGTTTGCAGGAAGGCAAAAGAATTGAAGCCGTCCCCCCGCGGGGAACTGGAGATCACGGATCTGAATCGGATGTACCTGGAAGAGGGTTCGCTGAATGTGGTGACGCTGGGCCGGGGCTATGCCTGGATGGATACCGGGACCATTGACGCCCTGGCCGAAGCGGCGGAGTTTGTCCGGGTGATCGAATCTCGGGAGGGAATTCAAATTGCCGCGCCGGAGGAAATTGCATACCGCAACGGTTGGACTACCCGTCGGGCGTTGGAAGCCGCGGCGGACCGATATGGGGCGTCACGCTATGGCGTACATCTTCGCAACGTGGCGCAGGGCAAATATATCTATTGAGGTGTGCTATGGAACTGATACAGACATCAATTGCAGACGTCTATCTTGTGGAGCCGACCGTGTTTACCGACCACCGCGGCTTTTTTATGGAGAGCTGGTCGAAACAGGTCTTTGAGAAAGCCGGGCTGTTCTATGACTTTGTGCAGGACAACCATTCGGCATCTTCGGCAAAGGGAACCCTTCGAGGCATTCATTTTCAAAGGGGAGACAAGTCCCAGGCAAAGCTGGTGCGCTGTATCCGAGGCGCGGTGCTGGATGTGGCGGTGGACCTGCGGCCTGAGAGCAATACTTATAGAAAATGGATATCTGTGGAGCTCTCTGCTGAAAATAAACGGCAGCTTTTAATTCCGCGGGGATTTGGGCATGGCTTTTTGACGCTGACCGGCGATGTGGAATTTTTTTATAAAGCGGATAATTTCTACGCGCCGGAAGCGGACTGCGGCATCCGCTGGAACGACCCGGAGTTGGCGGTGGACTGGGGAATAGCAGACCCGATTTTGTCCGAAAAAGACAGAAAGCTGCCCTGGCTGCGGGACGCGGAGACAAACTTTTAGGGGGCCCAGTATGAAGGTATTGATCACGGGCGGCGCCGGATTTATCGGCGGCAACTTTATTTTCTACATGCGGGAAAAGCACCCGAAGGATGAACTGATCTGTGTGGACAAACTGACCTATGCGGGAAATTTGAGTACGCTGGCCCCTGTGATGGGGCAGGATGGATTCCAATTTTTCCGGGCCGACATCGCAGACCGCTCCGTAATTTACCGCATTTTTGAGGAGGAGCGGCCGGATGCGGTGGTGAATTTCGCGGCGGAGAGCCATGTGGACCGTTCAATCGAAGACCCCGCCGTATTTTTGGAGACAAACGTGATGGGCACCCAGGTGCTGCTGGATGCCTGCCGGAAGTACGGAAATGTCCGATTTCACCAGGTTTCCACCGATGAGGTATATGGGGACCTGCCTTTGGACCGGCCGGATCTGCTGTTTACCGAGCAAACGCCGCTGCATGCCTCCAGCCCCTATTCTGCATCCAAGGCCGCGGCCGACCTGCTGTGCGGCGCTTATCAGCGGACTTACGGCCTGCCCGTGACTATCAGCCGGTGCTCCAACAATTACGGCCCCTATCAGTTCCCGGAAAAGCTGATTCCGCTGATGATTACCAACGCCCTGGCGGACCGGCCGCTTCCCGTCTATGGAAGGGGGTTGAATATCCGGGACTGGCTGTACGTGGAGGATCACTGTGCGGCTATTGACCTGATCCTGCGCAAGGGCAGGATAGGGCAGGTCTATAACATCGGCGGATGCAATGAGATGCGGAACATAGATATCGTAAAAAAAATACTGTCAATTTTGGGAAAGCCAGAGAGCCTGATTACCTATGTAACAGACCGCAAAGGCCATGACCTGCGGTACGCCATTGACCCGGCTCACATCCGCAGGGAATTGGGCTGGGTGCCTGCCACCAGTTTTGAGGCAGGCATTCAAAAGACTGTTGCATGGTATTTGAACCACCGTCCCTGGCTGGATAACATTATAAATGGGGAGTATCAGGCCTATTATGAGCGGATGTATGAGGGAAGATAAGGCGGTCAGCGTTCTTGTGACAGGCAGCAGCGGACAGCTGGGCCGCGATGTCTGCCGGGAGCTGGAACGGCGGAAAATCCCATATGTGGGGAGAAATTCGGACACAATGGATATCACCGACCGGGATATTGTGCTGAAACAGATCCAGACGTACTGTCCGGATGTAATCATCCACTGCGCGGCCTACACAGCGGTGGACCGGGCGGAGGAAGAGCCGGAGCGGGCCTTTGCGGTCAATGAGGTGGGGACGCGGCATATCGCGGAGGCGAGTAAAAAGATTGACGCGAAGCTGCTCTACATTTCCACAGATTATGTGTTTCCGGGGACAGGGACGAAGCCATACGAGACGACTGACGCTCCCGAGCCGCAGAATGTGTATGGCAGGAGCAAACTTGCCGGAGAGCGGGCCGTACAGGAAATATTGGAACAATATTTCATCGTACGGATATCGTGGGTATTTGGTGAGCACGGCAGAAATTTTGTCAAGACGATGCTGCGGCTCGCCGAGACAAAAAGCGGTGTCCAGGTGGTTGACGATCAAGTGGGATCACCGACCTACACGGTGGACCTGGCGCCGCTTCTGTGCGATATGGTCCAAACAGAGCGTTATGGCGTATACCATGCCGCCAATGAGGGGGAGTGCTCCTGGGCGGAATTTGCGGAGGCCATTTTTCAGGAAGCCGGAAAATCTGTCGCTGTTGAGCGGATTGCCACAGGGGAATACAAAGCGGCCGGGGCGGTCCGGCCGCTGAATTCCAGACTGAGCAAGCAAAGCCTGACAGATGCGGGATTTTCAAGACTTCCAGTTTGGCGGGATGCGCTGGCGCGATATCTGAGTGGTGCCATGGATGAAAATTTAAGAAATTAGGGCTTGTTTGAAAACCTGCCACCCAGATTTTAGTGTAGTTTGTGAAAAGAAATACAAAAATTTTCCTAAACCTGTTTAGCGGAGCGTGGGGGAGGCCAGGAAGAGCGGCAGAAAAACGCCCCGCCGCAGTGCGGAATCCGAACATTTTCCGAAGATAGTTATTAATCCAGTCTATGGTCTCCTGGAGTTTTTCCGGGAGACTTTTTTAAAGTCCGTTCCTTATCGGGTGGCTGGTCGTGCCGTTTTGCTTTTCGTTGGAGCCCCGCCCGCTGGAGTTGTAGGGAAGGCAACTGTGATTGTCAGTCCGCCAACCAGAGTTTGCAGCAGCGGCCGTAGGGGATAGCAACTGCGATTGTCGGACTGCCAACCAGAGTTTGCAGCAGCGGCCATAGGGGATAACAACTGTGATTGTCAGTCTGCCAACCAGAGTTTGCAGCGGCGCTTGTAGTGGATAACAACTGCGATTGCCGGACTGTCAACCGGAGTTTGCAGCAGCTCTTCGTTTCAACACGCCCTGCGTTCTTCTCCGCAGTCTGAAGGCTGTCCAGTTCCTTTTCATCCGCATGCTCAAAAAACAGACGGAAGTCCCCCTGTAAAGACGGCTGATTTTCCTTCAGTCCAAACAGATAATTCCTTTTTCCATCACATACGCATTGAGCATCTGTAAGGTACTGTGGGGATTCCCTGCTGATGCCGCTGAGCTTCTATTTCTGATATCCTTGCCCGGATTTCTTCTATTCTCATCACCCCTCCCATTATATAGTCGCCGCAGGGTTCAAAAGGAGCGATTTGCTCCTTTTGAACCGCTTTGACTATAACACCTTTTTATGAGACGGGTGTGGCACGCGGGGAAATGATATAAACCGTTCCAGCGGGACATTCCCTTCCCGCGCTCCAGAGCAGGCGCCTTATGGGTTGCCTTTGCCGTCATTCCACTGCCAGGCCAGAATCTCCGGCATGTCCTCTCCGTAAACCGTGATGTACTGGCGGTGCTCCACCAGCTTGTCTTTCATCAGCTGAATCAGGAACGCTCCCCGGTTGCCAAGCTGGGGCAGGCGCTTGACCGTGTCAATCACCAGGTCAAAACGGTCAATATTGTTCTGTACCCGCATGTCAAAGGGGGTGGTGACAGCCCCTTCCTCTTTGTAGCCCCGCACGTGAAGGTTTTTGTTGTGCCGGCGATAGGTGAGCTCATGAACCAGGGTAGGGTAGCCGTGAAAGGCAAAAATAATGGGCTTGTCGGTGGTAAACAGCACATCGTAGTCCTCGTCGGTGAGACCGTGGGGATGCTCCGTATGGGGCTGCAGCTTCATCAGGTCCACCACGTTTACCACCCGCACCTTGACCTCCGGCAGGCAGCGGCGCAGGATGGTCACGGCGGCGAGAGTCTCCAGCGTGGGCGTCTCCCCACAGCAGGCCAGCACCACATCGGGCTCCGCCCCCTGGTCATTGGAGGCCCACTGCCAGATACCGATGCCGTGGGTGCAGTGCTTGATAGCCTCGTCCATGGTCAGCCACTGGGGACGCATGTGCTTGGACGTCACCATGACGTTGATATAGTTCCGGCTTTTGATGCAGTGGTCAAAGACCGACAGGAGGCAGTTGCCGTCGGGAGGCAGATAGAGCCGTACCACATCGGCCTTTTTGTTGGCCACATGGTCCAGAAATCCCGGGTCCTGGTGGGTAAAGCCGTTGTGGTCCTGCTGCCATACATTGGAAGAGAGTACATAGTTCAGCGAAGCGATGTCGTGACGCCAGGGGAGCTGGCCGGCCACCTTCAGCCACTTGGCGAACTGGGCGGCCATGGAATCCACAATGCGGATAAACCCCTCATAGCTGTTGAAGAACCCGTGCCGTCCGGTGAGCAGATAGCCCTCCAGCCAGCCCTGGCACATGTGCTCCGAGAGCATGGCGTCCATAATCCGCCCATCGGGGGCCAGGTACTCGTCTCCCTCCTCCCGGGCGGCTCCCCAGCGGCGGGGGCTGGCCTGGAACGCCGCCTCCAGGCGGTTGCTCAGGGCCTCGTCCGGGGAAAAAATCCGAAAATTCCGGGCCTGCCGGTTGAGCCGCAGCAGGTCCCGCACATAGCTGCCCAACTGAACCATATCCTCCGCTTCCACGGCGCCTGGGGCGGGAACATCCAGCGCATACTGTGTAAAGTCCGGGGTGCGCAGGTCCCGCAGGAGCAGTCCCCCGTTGGCGTGGGGGTTGGAACCCATACGCCGCTCCCCCTGAGGACAGCAGCTGCGCAGCCAGGGGGCCAACGCCCCGTTTTCATCAAAGAGTTCCTCGGGATGGTAGCTGCGCAGCCAGTCCTCCAGTACCCGGATGTCCTCTGGACAGTCCCGCCGGGGAACCAGCGGGAGCTGGTGGGAGCGGAAGGAGCCCTCTGTCGGTTTCCCGCCCACCTGTCTGGGGCCTGTCCAGCCCTTAGGGGAGCGCAGTACCAGCATGGGCCAGCGGGGACGGCCGGTCTCCCCCAGCTCCCGCGCGCCGGATTGAATGCGCTGGATTTCCCGCACTGCCCAGTCCAGGGCGGCAGCCATTTTCTGGTGCATCTGCTCCGGCCCGTCCCCCTCCACAAAACGGGGGGTCCAGCCACACCCTTTAAAAAAGTCCTCCACCTCGTCCCGGGAGATCCGTGCAAAGAGCGCGGGGCTGGAGATCTTATAGCCGTTTAAATGAAGAATGGGGAGCACCGCCCCGTCGGTGGCCGGATCCAGAAATTTGTTGGAGTGCCATGCGGCAGACAGCGGCCCGGTCTCCGCCTCCCCGTCCCCCACCACGCAGGCGGCGATAAGCTCCGGATTGTCCATCACCGCGCCGAAGGCGTGGGCCAGAGAGTAGCCCAGCTCGCCCCCCTCGTTGATGGAACCGGGGGTGGCGGGATTGCAGTGGCTTCCCAGGCCGCCGGGGAAGGAGAACTGCCGGAACAGCCGCCGCATTCCCTCTTCGTCCTGGCTGGCGTTGGGATAGACCTCGCTGTAAGTCCCCTCCAGATAGGTCTGGGCCACCACAGCGCTCCCCCCGTGGCCGGGTCCGCAGACATAGATCATGCTCAGGTCGTTTTTTACTATGACCCGGTTCAGGTGCGTATAAATAAAGGTCTGCCCCGGTACGGTTCCCCAATGTCCCACCAAATGTTTTTTCAGGTGCTCCGGCCGCAGCGGTTCCTTCAGAAGGGGATTGTCCAGCAGATAGAGCTGCCCCGCCGCCAGATAGTTGGCGGCCCGCCACCAGCCGTCCAGCTTTTTCAGCTCATCCCGGGTCAGCGGGTCCCGTTTGGACATCCGCGTGGAAGTCTTGGCGGAACGCTTATTTTTATTTACGGCGGAGACCGGCATAGTGATATCCCCCTCGTCTTTTCTGTCTGCGGGCCCGGAACCGGCAGGAATATCCGGAGGACCGACTCTCCGGCCCGCGATACAGCTATATCTTACCCAGCTCCCCCAAGGAAGTCAATACTTTGCAAAGCACAGTCCCACATCCGCCGCAGAAGTTTTCCTTTCCTGTACATTTCAGCTGACTTCTTTCTGAGCCCGCCTGAAGCAATTCTTTGAAACAGGGATTGTGGTTTGTGGTTAGCGCCTGACCCGTAGGAATTGGAACGAGGCTGTCTGGCCTGCCATAATTCCATGCAAAAGCGCAGGAAAAAGACGGCGCAGCAACCGCTGCACCGTCTTAACGGAATGATGTTCACTTATGGCCGCCGCCTCGGGGCACACCTGCTTATGAAATGTGCCCCGAGGGGACGAAATTTTTCAGCGTCTGCGGCGGACCTGAAATTGAACCTCCAGCGTCCCTCCGCAGACCATCCCCAGCTCGGCTGCATCTTGAGACAGGTCATATATCCGGGTCAGGCGGTCCCCGCCGTCACGCCACAGCGCCAGCGCATCCTGCCTGGCCTGATATTCCACCGCGCCGCCGCCGATGCTCCCCAGCTGGGAGCCGTCGGGCCGGAGCAGCATCCAGGCCCCCGCCCCTCTGGGGGCAGAGCCTGTTTTTTTTACAATGACCGCCAGAACGCCCTCCTCCTCCGGCGGCGGCGGGAGCTCCGCACCCAGGGCCGCCCGCACCTGAATCAGCTCAGCCAGAATGGACACCGCGATTTCCGCCGGGGTCTGGGCCCCGATGGACAGCCCCACAGGGCTGTGGACGCCCGCCAGCTGCTCCCGGGAAAATCCTTTCCCGGTCAGATAATGCATGGCGGCGGCCACCTTGTTCCGGCTGCCGATCATTCCCACATAGGCGTACGCTCCCCGGAGTATGTGCTCCAGACAGAGGGTATCATAGGCGTGACCCCGGGTGAGAATGACAAAGTAGTCCGACGGCCCGCTGCCCAGCAGAGTCAGAGCCTCCTCAAAGGGCATTGCCAGCACCCGGCTGGCCTGGGGGAATCGCTTCCGGCTGGCGAATTCCGCCCGATCGTCCACCACGGTCAGCGCAAAGTTCAGGCGGGGGGCCACATGCGCCACCTCCAGGGACACGTGCCCGCCGCCGCACAAAATCAGCCGTTCCACAGCGGGCCCTCCTCTTCCGCCTTCGTGCTGCCGGGGTGCCGGGCGGAAAAGTACAGCAGGCCCTCCAGCACACCGCCGCCTACGGCGCGGGCCTTATCTGACACGGTAAAGCAGTGCCGCGGCTGGCACCGGGGATCGATATCCCCGGCCTTCATGCCTTTTGTCACGGCGCACCCCTCGGGGAGCATTCCCCGCACTGTGCCGGACATTCCGGCGCGGACCGGCACACGGTCTACCCAGGCCACCACATCGCCCTCCCGCACCTGGTCCCCGATGGAGACCGCGGGATGAAACACGCCCTCTGCCCCGGCCCGGATCAGCCGCTGGACGGTATACCCGCCGATGTCGCCGGGGACGCCCGTATTCGGCGCGGCGGAGCCCTGGCAGAGCAGCCGCCCCAGGTCGTGCCCCCGCTGGGTTTCAACCACCCCATGGCAGTCCCGGCCCGCAGTAAATCCCGGCCCCAGCGCCAAGACAACGGGGGCGTCAGTTATACGCGTACCCAAATTCCTTTTGGCTAAAATGGCGTCCACTACCCCGTCAAAGGGCAGAGCCTTCCTGACTCCGGCCTCCGGGTCGGGCAATACGGGGATTTCTCCCCGGCGCAGGCAGTCCGCCGCCTCTGACGGGTTTTCCGCACGGCGGGCGGTGATTCCCTCCACCTGAGTATACCCGTCGTACATGCACTGGCAGAAGGACACTGTTCGCCGCACCGCCGTGGGCCGGGGAAGCTCTGTCATGACCACCCGCATCCCCGCCCGGTACAGGCGGCAGGCTGTCCCCGTGGCCAGGTCCCCCGCGCCCTTAATTAAAACCAGCATTGTCCGCCGCGCTCCTTTTCCTGAAATGATGTCACCGCAGTTGGAATGCCCATGCTCTCCAGCCCTCTCCGGATCTCCTCCGCGCCCTTGGGGGCCAGGTCCGCCTTGTTGAGCGCACACCGGAAGGCCATATGGGGCGCCACGCCCTTCCGCCCCCCCAGCGGACTGGACAGGAGCAGGACTACGTCTCCCGGCTCCACCAGGGCATCCGGGCGCTTTTTCAGCAGGCCGCATACCCGCTCCGGACGGTGGCAGACCGCCTGAACCGGTTTTCCCAGGCAGTCCAGCCCCGCCGCCGCCACTACCGCGCGGCTCCCGGGCGGAATCACCGGCTCATGGTCCCCTGGCGCCTTCAGCGGGCGGTGGTGGGCGCCGTCTCCTTCCACCAGCACTACGTCTGCCGGAATCTGCTCCACCTCCAGCCCCGGTGTGCCACGGAGCTTCCCCTCCGGACCGGGACTGCCCACGCAGACGACCCCGCGCCGGTCCAGAACAGCGCGGAGCTCCTCTACCCGGAGACCGTCCACAGCCGCCAGGCGGGGATGGGGCAGAATATGGGTGGAGGTGGTCACGGCGGCCCGCCCTCCGGCCTCCCAGACCTCCCGGGCCAGCGCGTACATCAGGGTGGTTTTGCCTCCGCCGCCTACCAGCGTAACCACCCGATGGCGCCGGGGGTCCAAACACAGTCTCTCCCAAAGGTCCACAGATGCGCCCCCTGTCTTTCGTGGGCCCGTCCCGCCGGCTGACTTTTTTCAGCAGAACTCAGCCGCAGCTTCATCCTAAGCTCAGGGATACAGACGGCCTCTCCTCTGCTGTATCCGCCCGACCGTGCTCCGCCGTTTTACTAAGGCGACGGGGAGGGTGATGGTCTCTGCCTCCTCCGCGCCCGCCTTGAGCCGCTGGAGGAGCTCTACCGCGCGCCGGGCCCGCTCCTCCTGGTCCAGGCGTACGCTGGTCAGGGGCGGGTACACCTGCCGGCACAGAGGACTGTCGTCAAATCCGGCCACCGCCAGGTCCTCCGGAATGCGCAGGCCCTTCTCCTGCAAAAACACCATCAGCTCGGCGGCGTAGATGTCCGAGACCGCAAAAATGGCCCGACAGGAGCACAGCTGGTCCAGATGGCTTTCATAGAACCGTCTGCGGGCCTGGCTCTCTGTGGGAACCTCCAGCACCTCTACCGTCCTGCCCCCCAGCGCAGAGCAGAAACCCTGAACGCGCCCGCTCTCCATGGCGGTGCGGCCGTCCGCCACACACAGCGCCCGGGTATATCCCTGCTCCCGGAAATGGGTTCCCATCTGAACCCCTCCGTCATAGTCGTCGGCAATCATGCTGCATACCTGGCCGGGGACGGAGAGGGCCCCGTCAAGGACCACCAGGGGGATGTGGAGCTGTCTCCGGAGGGGCGGACAATCCTGCCGGCAGAAACCCAGGGCAATCAGCCCCTCCATATTCCACATGGAGGCAAAGCGGGCGATCTCGTTCCAATCCTGCGTGACCTTTACCATCAGAAAATAACCGGCCCCCTCCAGGGCGGCGGACAGATGGCTTACAGCGGAGGAGATGAAGCCGTCCTCCAGAGGGCGCCCCTGGTACTTCTCGTGGGGATTGACTGCCACGCCCACGATGCGGGAGCTGTTCTGCGCCAGCAGGATGCCCGCCATGCTGGGGATGTATTGGCGCCGCTCCAGCGCCTCCTGCACCCGGCGCACGGTCTGGCCGGAGAGTTTCTGCGTCTTGCCGTGGATCACGTTGGAGACTGTGGCGGTACTCACCCCCAGCTCCTGGGCAATGTCGATGATGCGGACACGCTGTCCTGCCATGGGGATCCCTCCTCATACCCTCTGCGGGCGAAGTCTTTCCCCCATTCTACCACAAATTGCATAGAATTTCTCCCCGTTCTTCGCAAAAATTTTTGTGGATTTACGGCATTTTTCCTCGTATGGTCCATGCGGCCGAGAAAGCACGAAAAGGAAACGGGGAGAGACGGGTGCGGCAGGGCGGAGGATACCCCATCGGCAAGGTACCCTCCGCCTGTTTATTCAGCACTTTACCACCGGAAGCATTACCCCCGTTTCAAAGTTTTCCGGCGTAAGGCCGCAGGTCTCATCCTTCAGATACCGCTCCAGAGCGGGACCGCACACCTGATATTCCGGATGCGCTCCCACCCAGGAGCAAAGCGCACCGTAAGCGTCGCGGATGGCGGTATAGGGCCCTGTGTGGGTAACGGCGGCGTACAGTCCGCCGGGCAGAGTTTTGACCTGAGGCGCGTCGCCATCCACCTCTGCCTGGGCCTCCAGCTCCATGCGTTCGGGGTCAAAATCCTGACCCAGGTGGGCCAGCTGCACCGGCCCCGTTCGGCGGAGACCCAGTTCTTTGATCCGGCTGTGCAGATCCTGGATCAAATCGTGAATCTGGCGGATGTCTGCGGTGCGCCGCAGGGCCAGCACCCGTCGGGGCGGTTCTCTGAGCATAATTACATGATATCGTTCCGAAATCATATCCATATCCTCCATTTGTCTCAATTCTTCTTCCATCCGGCGCACCTGAAGCTGCAGCTCCGCCAGTTCCCTGCAGACGGCCCGCCGCCGCTCCCGGATGTGCAGCGCCAGCGTGTCGGCGTCCAGAGCCAGCAGCTCCGGTACCTGGGCCAGCGGAAAGCCGTAGGCGCTCAGGCGCCGGATACGCTCCACCCGCTCCAGCTGAGCGGTGTCGTAGTAGCGGTAGCCGGTCTCCGGGTCTACCAGGGCGGGGTGCAGCAGCCCCAGCGCGTCATAGTGCCGGAGCATTCGGGGGGAGATCCGGCAGAGCTTTGAAAATGCGCCGATGGTATACATGACAGTTCTCCTTTTTGGGTCAGGGTGAAAAGGCCTTTTCACATACAGCATACACCTTGACACTGTGGCAAAGTCAAGAGGCAAATCGAATTGGAAGAAACCCGCAAAAACGTCAGGGAGCGGGCTGCGCAGACAGTCCGCTCCCTGATTTAGGTTCGGAAGCAATATCTCCCGCTATGCCTCCGGCGTCTCCTCGGCGGGAGGCGCGGAGGGCTCCGGCGTCTCCGCCGCCTTTTCCTTTCCCAGGAAGGCGGGCAGCTCCATGCCGGCCATCTGGAACATCTCGTTCATGGGCGGGATGGACTTCATCAGCCCGGAGACAAAGCCCGCCGTGGCGGTTTTGCCGTCCTTCCCCTCGCCGGAATCCCAGACGGTGACTTTGTCGATTTTGACGCCCTTCACCGCTTCTACCTGGATGCGCATAAGCTCTTCCATCTTGTCGGCCAGCATCAGGCGTACGGCGCTCTCGGCGTCTCCGCCGGCGGCGGAGACCACTTCCCGCAGGCCCTCGGCCTGCTTGACCAGAATCGCCTGGGCGCCTGCGGCTTCGGCCTGCATCTTGGAGAGAATGGCGTCGGCCTCGCCCCGGGCCTTGCGGCGGATCTGCTCGGCCTCAGCCTCGGCCTCCAGCTCCCGGCGGCGCTTGTCGATCTCGGTTTTGACGATGATGTCCGCCTCCTGGGTGGCTTTTTCGCGGGCGGCACGGGCGGCTTCGGCCTTCTGCTCGGCGGCGTAAGCCTCCTCCAGAGCCTGGGCCGCGGCGATCTTCTCGGCGGCGGTGGCGATGCGGGTGGCCTCAGCCTCCTTCTCCCGGCGCTGGGCGTTGGACATAGCCACGTCTACCTTGGCGGCGTTTTCGCCCTGAATGGCTGTGGCGTCCGCCTGGGCCACCTGGACGCGCTGGTCCTTGCGGGCATTGGCCTCGCCGATGGAGCCGTCGCGGTCTTTTTCAGCCACGTTCTTCTTTGCGTCGTTGATGGCCTTGGCCGCGGCCTCCTTGCCCAGGGCGTCGATATAACCGCTCTCGTCGGAGATGTCGGTGACATTGACATTGATCAGCCGCAGGCCGATTTTCTTCAGCTCGCCCTCCACGTTGCGGGAGACCGCCTCCAGGAATTTATCCCGGTCGGTGTTGATCTCCTCAATGTCCATGGTGGCGATGACCAGACGCAGCTGGCCGAAGATGATATCCTTTGCCAGCTCCTGAATCTCCTGGAGCCGCAGGCCCAGCAGACGCTCGGCGGCGTTCTGCATGACGCCCGGCTCGGTGGAGATGCCCACGGTGAAGCGGCTGGGGACGTTGATGCGGATGTTCTGGCGGGACAGGGCGTTCTCCAGATCCACCGGAATGGACAGGGGAGTCAGGTCCAGGAACTCATAGGACTGGATTACCGGCCAGATGAAGGCCGCGCCGCCGTGGATGCACTTGGCCGACCGGCTGGAGCCGTCCTTGTTGCTGCCCACCTTGCCGTAGATAACCATGACCTTGTCGGAGGGGCACTTTTTATAGCGCTTGATCAGGAAAATCAGCAGAGAAAAGACGATCAGGACAATAACGCAGGTTAGAATAACGCCGAAAATATTGTCGAACATAAAAGCCTCCTTATCGTATGGTTAATCTTCCACTTCTTCCACCAGGAGGGCGCCGCCCTCCAAAAGACCTACCACCCGGACAGGGCGTCCGGTGGAAATGGGGCCGCCGTCGGTCAGGGCCTCAAATTCCCGCAGCTGTTCCTGGACGGTGACGTTCACCTTGCCCGCGCCGGCCCTGCGGCCGGGGACGGTCAGGTATACGGCGCCGCACAGCCCCACCGCGTTGCGCGGGTCCAGAGTGCCGTCATATTGCAGGCGCAGGGCCTGCTGGAGAATGACGGCCACCCCCACCATGCCCGCCAAACCGATGGGCACGGCCAGAAACACCGCCAACCACTGGGGCAGTCCCAGCTGGCACAGCCACAGTCCACCCCAGCCGAAGAGAGTCAGGAAGGCCACCGCCCCCCGCAGGGTGAGCAGGTGCAGGCCCTGCCCCGGTGAAGCGCTGTCCGGCTCGCTGTCCGGGAGGCCGCCCTCCCCGTGGGACAGCGGGTCTCCGCAGCCGTCCGGGTCGGGGAGAACCAGGTCGGGAATACCGTCCCCATCCAGGTCCACCTCCACCCCGTCTCCGGCGTCCAGGTCCCCGCCGCCGTCGTCCAGACTGCCGCCGGCCAGCAGCAGAAGGGTCTGAATCAGCAGCAGCAGGGTGGCGGGAACGGCTATATAGAGCAGAACGTGCTCCAGAGCCGTGAGAGTTTGCCACCAGGCCGACATAAAGTGCCTCCTTTCCAAGGCGTCTTTTGTGAGAGGTACGCGGGCCGCTCCAGCGGTCCGGGGCCGCGGATACCGTTCACTCCTCCAGCTGGCTCAGCAGCGTATCCGCCTCCTGCTTGAGCCGCCCGGCCAAATAAGCCGTCAGGATAATGCGCAGGCAGCGCTCTACCCGCTCCCGGGCGCCGGGGACCGGCGCGCTGTAATCCGCCAGGACTGCGGCGCACCAGCTGTCCCAGACCTCCTTCCCCGCCAGCGGCTGGCCCTGGGCCTGGGCAATCAGCCGGACGGAGTAACAGTAGAGCTGCCAGTCGTCAATCAGGTCGTCGCTCTCATCGTCCAGGTGCCCATTGACATAGGAGAGCAGCGAACAGACCTTATCCAGCTGCATACACCCCCGGAGCATGGAAATCATCAGGATGCGGGAAAACTGCCGCCGGGAGTAACGCTTCTGCTGGGGCGGGGAGACGAACCCCCGCCGTACCCAGTTCTGGATCATATGGGGCTCCAGCCCCGTCAGCCGTGCCACCTGGGAGAGGGTCAGGCCGCCCGCCAGAAAGAGAGGGGAGAGCAGGGCCTCGGGTCCGTCCAGACGGCCCGGGTCCGCCTGAACAGTTGTGCCGGGCAGGTAAGCCTCCATGGAGTTCTGCCTCCTTTCTTTAGGGTAACTTGATTATAACATATGGTCACGTGATTGTCAATAATCTGTCGAAATTTCTTTTTCGCTTTGTTCAAATTGTCTGACGACAGCGGCCGCCGGAGCGCCTCCGCGCGGACTCTCCGGTGTTGCACTCTGCCGGACATTCCTGTATGATATAGGCAACGAACTTAGAACCTGTATTCATATAGTCGCCGCAGTTGAAAAAGCGCAACATGCGCTTTTTCCTCCAGTGGGCCAATGGCCCACTGGAGTGTGCAATGCACGCCAGCGGCGTCTATGAAGTACAAAGCAGGGCCGCATGAGCGGACCCTGCGGCGATTTTCGCCGTAGGGTTCAAAAGGAGCGATTTGCTCCTTTTGAACCCCTTTGACTATAACCGGGGCATGCTGGATGGGCGAGGATTTTTCCCGCCAGACAAGAAGATGTTCCGCAGCCATCCTGACGGATGGCAAGGGAAAGCGACCCGGTATGGCGGGAAAAAGACCGCTCAGTCGGCGTTCAACGGTTGTGAATGCAGGTTCTTAAAAGCGCCCGCTGCGCGTTTTCAACCGGCGGCACAGCCGCCGCCTGTTCAGGAGGTATTCAGCGTGACCACTCAATGGATTCTGGACTATAATGGGACGGCCTTCACACTGGCTCTGCCGCCGGAGGAGAGCGCCGCGCTCCCCTACAGCAGCTTTTACAAGCTCTCCCTGCGCCGGTACATCGAGCGCCGGGAGGGGGCGCTTTTCATCGGGAAATCCACCCTGACCTATCCGGAGCTGAAGCGACTTGAGGAGCTGTGCGGCAAAGAGTGCCGGAAGCGGGGTGCGGAGCTGACGGTGTCCCAGGCGCTGGAGGCACACATCACCCAGCGGGAATACAGGCTGGAGAGCCGGGCCCGGCTGGGCCTGGAGCTCAAAAACCGGGAGAAAGGGCTGAACAGCCGTTTTCAGGCCTACCGGACTGCACTGGGACGGGCTATGGCCCGTCCCCTGCGGGAACGGCAGCTGTGGGACTCCTTTTTTATGTGCATGATGGGCCGTTCGGCCAATTTTTCAGTGCCTGGCTCCGGCAAAACCGCCTCCGTTCTGGGTATGTACGCCTACTTGAAGGAGAGCGGACAGGTGCGGCGGCTGGCAGTAGTCTGCCCCAAAAATGCCTTTGGCTCCTGGATGGACGAGTTTTCCCTGTGCTTTGGCCAGCGGGAGGAGCTGCGGGCGCTGAACCTTCAGGACCCCCGGTGGACCTCGGCGGCGGCCCGTCGGTCGGCGCTGCGGTACGATTCAGGGAATGCCAACCTGATACTCGTCAACTATGAAGCGGCCGGCGGTGTGCTGGAGGAGCTGATCCCCCTGGTGCGGGAGCAGACCCTGCTGGTTTTTGACGAGGTCCACAAGGTCAAGCGGGTGGGCGGAGAGTACGCGGGAGCGGCCCTGGCCCTGGCCGCCCAGTCCACTTATACGGTGGCTATGACCGGAACGCCCATCCCTAACTCCTACCTGGACCTCTACAACCTGCTGCACATTCTGTCTCCGGAGGAATATCAGGAGCAGTTCGGCTTCTCTCTTTCGATGCTCCAGAACCCGTCGCCGGAGGAGGCGGCAGCCATCAACCGCAAGCTCCAGCCCTTTTTCTGCCGGACTACCAAGGACCAGCTGGAGGTCCCGCCTGCCCAGCCGGATATACTCCTCACCTGTCCGGCCAGCCGGGAGGAAAACCGCCTGTTGGAGCTGCTTCAGGCAAAGTACCGCGGCAATAAGCTGGCCCTTTTTCTGCGCATTCTCCAGATGGAGAGTAATCCCCGCATGCTGCTCAACCGGCTGGACCTGGAGGATTTCCGGGACCTGCTGGACGACGGCACTCCGGAGCCGGAAAGCGACCCGGCCATATTCGGACAGGAGCTTCGGCGGATTATCGGGGCCTGTCCGCCCTCTGTTAAGCTCCGGCGCTGTGTCCGGCTGGCGGAGGAGCTGGTGCATGGGGGAAAGCCGGTGATTGTCTGGTGTGTCTTTGTGGACTCCATCCGGGGCCTGTCGGCAGCGCTGGAGGAGCGGGGCATCAAAACCCGGTGTATCTACGGCGCGGTGCCGCTGGAGGAGCGGCAGGAGATTTTGGAGGCATTCAAGGCGGGCAGGTTCCAGGTGCTGCTGACCAATCCCCACGTCCTGGCGGAATCCGTCTCCCTGCACAGCATATGCCACGATGCGGTCTACTACGAGTACAGCTATAATCTGGTTCATCTGCTCCAGTCCAAGGACCGTATCCACCGGCTGGGCCTGCCCGAGGGCCAGTATACCCAGTATACCTACCTCCAGGTGGAGTACCAGACGGAGAAGGGCCCCTGGTCTATGGAGCGGGCGGTATATCAGCGGCTGCAGAAAAAGGAACAGACCATGCTGGAGGCCATCGGCCACAGCGTTTTGGAGGTTCTCCCCACCAGCGAAGAGGACCTGGAGATGATTTTCAAGCCGCTGTTCTCCCCTGAGCATCCGAAAAACGGGAAGGCAAAAAAAGTTTGGGACATCTGACTCAGGACGAAACGACACACCGGCACTTGACCGCTTTGCCTGTGAAAGCAAGCCGCAAGTGCCGGTGACATAGTTAGAACCTGAAAAACAGCGCAGCTGCTTTTCATGCGGGATTTGCCCGTTTATTTGATTATGACCGACGGTGTTTGAGAAATCACGCCGTCTCTGTCCGCGTGACGACACACTTGTCCTTCCACCGTCCCCGGACATAGGCCGGCACACAGATCGCAAGGCCCAGCAGCCAGCCGATAAGATAGGACCAGTAGAGCTCCTCCGGCCCCAAAAAGTAGGCCAGCAGGTAGGCGGCGGGCACTCTGGCTCCCCACTGGGAGACAATCGACGCCGCCATGGCCACCATGGTGGCCCCGGCGCCCCGGAGCACGCTGCTGAGAATGAACATGGCCGCCAATACAAACATGGGTGTAAGCACCCGGAGCAGGTAGGCCTCTCCGGCGGCAACCACGGCGGGTTCCCGGTTGAAGAGCATCAGCAGGGGACGGCGGAGCGGAATCACCACGGCGGTGATGGCCAGACATACCACAGTGCTGAGCAGCAGGGCGCTTCGGGTGCCCTGCTTTACCCGGTCCAGTCTTCCGGCTCCCATATTCTGCCCCACATAGGTGGTGGCGGCAGTGCTGAAGGACTGAATGGGCATGAAGGCAAAGGAGTCGATTTTATTGGCGGCACTGAAGCCGGCGGCAAAATCGTTGCCGAAGCCGTTGATCAGGGCCTGCATGATGAGGATTGCCACGGAAAACTGGCACTGCTGAATCGCCGAAGGGACGCCCAGACGGACGACCTGGCGCAGCAGGGTCCGGTCCAGCTTCATCTGAAAAAAGCGGATATGGAGGAAGGGATATTTTCGATTGATATAAAAGATGCCAAACAGCCAGGAACAAATCTGGGCGACCACCGTGGCCAGAGCCACCCCGAATACATCCAGATGGAAGGCCAGCACAAAGACCAGGTCCAAAATAATGTTCATGACGCACGCCACCGCCAGAAAGAGCAGCGGGGTCCGGCTGTCCCCCAGGCCCTGCATAATTCCGGCGTTGACGTTATATCCCAGGGAGCCCACACCTCCGGCAAAGACAACAATGCAGTAGACCTTCGCCTGGGCAAAGGCCTCCGGCGGCACCCGGATCAGGGTGAGCAGAGGGTCTGTGAGGACCACTCCCAGCAGGCTCAGGGGGAGGATCAGCAGCAGCAGGGTGCTGTAAAGGGTATCCACAGTCCGGGCGGCGCTGTCCTGGTCCCCGGCCCCAACGTACTGGGCGATCATAACAGTGGCGCCCATGGCGAAACCGATGAACAGGGAAGCCATCAAAAAAATTACCGGGAAACCGGTGCCCACGGCGGTCAGCGCGGAAGAGCCCACATAATTGCCCACTACAATGGAATCCACCATATTATAGAGCTGCTGGAGCACATTCCCCGCCAACAGGGGCAGGGAGAAGGACACCATCAGTCTTGTAGGGGAGCCGCAGGTCATGTCAATGGCCCCGCGGCCCCGCTCTGTCAATTGGTTCATCGTCGATGGCCATTCCTTTCCCGCAGGGGAACGGTCACGCTCCGCCCCGCTCCCGCTCGTAAATAATACGCAGGCCGTCCAGCACCAGCCGGGGGTCCACAATGTCAATCAAATCCGTATTGTCCGCCACCATCCGGGCCAGCCCGCCGGTGGCGATTACTTTGATGTCCCCGCCGCCCATCTCCTCTTTGGCCCGGCGGATCAGGTACTCCATAGCGCCGATGTATCCCATCACCGCGCCGGCCTGAATCTGGCCTACGGCGGTAGTGCCCAGCACCTTGTCCGGCTTTACCAGCTCCACTTTGGGCAGCAGGGCGGTCTTCTGAAACAGGCCGTCGATGGACACCCGCACCCCGGCGGTGATGCACCCGCCCAGATAGACCCCCTCGCCGCTGAGGGCGTCCAGAGTAGTAGCGGTGCCAAAGTCCAGCACCACCAGGGGCGCCCCGTATTTGACCAGCGCCGCTATATCGGCGGCCGCCCGGTCGGGGCCCAGGCGCTCTTCACTGGCGCAGGGCACATAGGGCAGACGGGGGTCCAGTCCGTCGTCCAGCACCAGGGGCGTTTTTCCCAGGTATTTGACCACGGCGCTGGAGAGGGTGTACATCACCTGAGGAGCCACTGAGCCGATCACCACATCCTCCACCTCAGCCAGGTTCAGCCCGAACCGGGAGAAGTAGGCGCAGATATGCAGCCCAATCTCGTCAGAGGTGCGGTTTTCGTCGGTGATCATGCGGAAGCTCCCCTCCAGCCTGTCCCCGTGAAAGATGCCGAACACCATGTTGGTATTGCCCACGTCAATAACTAGCAGCATGTTTCCTCTGCCCCTTCCGCCATCATGAAACAAAAAAATGAAACTTTTCTTTAGACCTTGTCTGAAAAATAGGACTATTAAGTGCGAGGCGGCTGTGTCAGTATCGCTCGGTATAGCAGACCATGCCCGCCTCAGTTATGCGGATAATCCCGTAGGTGGGCTCAAACAGACTGCCGATGCTACCGGGATTCATCACCCACAGCTCTCCCAGCAGGTCGCAGAAAGCCTCGTGAGTATGCCCGAACAGGAGTACATCCGCCCCCATCTGCCGGGCCGCCGCCACCGCGCCGCCTATGCCGCATTTGACCCCGTAGGTGTGTCCATGGCACATGAGGACCTTTTTTTCCGCAAAGGTGAGCAGACGCTCCGCGGGCAGGTTGCTGCGCCCGTCGCAGTTGCCGCAGACGCGGGCCAGCGGCAGGTGGGGAAACTGTTCCGTCAGTACCCGGGTATCCCGGGCAACGTCTCCCAGGTGGAGCAGCTGGTCCGGCTCCTCCCGGCGGACTACATCGGTCATTTTGGCCGTGTTTCCGTGAGAATCAGAAAAAACCAGCAATTTCATCAGGTGCACCTCCCGGCGTTTGAAACATAGAATGGAGCGGCTGACCTTATCATAAATATCAATGAGATGGAGTTGATGGAAATGCCGGAGCCTAAAAGCAATCTGGAGCAGCTGATGCGCGACCCCAAGGCCGCCGGGCTGCTCAAGCAGAAGGACCTGCTCAAACGCCTGATACAGTCGCCGGACACCCAGCGGCTGATGCAGATGCTCAGCCAGAACGCCGGAGACGGCCTGAAGAGCGCCGCGGCCGCGGCCGCCAAGGGGGACACCGGACAGCTGACCGGGATGCTCCAGCAGGTGATGCAGAGCAAGGAAGGGGCCCAGCTGGTAGAGCGTATCAACCAGGCGGTTCCCCAGAGCGGCGGCACCTCAAAATAGCTGTCCGGCACACCGCCAGACCGGAACACTGCGGTTGCCTTTGGGCGGGAGTCCTGAATCACTTTGTTGCCGGCCTTGGCGGGCGCCGGTCCGCCGGCGTCCTCCGCCTCAATCTGCGAAAATCCTGTTTCAAATCCAGTTTACATGTTTTGACTTAACAGAGTACCGGCGGCAGAAAGGGGGGAGATTGTCTCATGGCCGAGTTTGAGGACAGACTTAACGCCATTCTCGGGGACCCGGAGGCCATGGGACAGATTGTCTCCATTGCCAAAGCCCTCACCGGAGAAGGGGAAACTCCCGGGACGACGGAAGAGGGCGCTCCTCCCCGGGAGACGGTTCCGCCGCCGGAGGAGCCGACCGCTCCGGCGGCGTCCTCCGGCCCGGCCGCGGGCCAGCCGGACTGGTCCGCCCTTCTGGGCATGCTGGGGGGCGGAGCCGCCGGGGACAGCCCCCTGGCGTCCCTGGGAAATCTGGACCCCAAACTGATCCAGACGGCCGTCACGCTTTTCTCTGAGTACTCCGCCGGCGACAGCCAAAAGGTGGCGCTGCTGACCGCCCTGAAGCCCTTCCTGAAACCGGAGCGGCAGGCCAAGGTGGATAAGGCCATCCAGCTGGCCCGGCTCTCCCGGGTGATACGGGTGGCGTTCCAGATGTTCCAGTCCAACCGAGAGGAGGGCGGACAGGATGTATAACCGCTATATCCCCAGCGGCGGGACTTACACCCGGGTCACGGAGGACGACGGTCCCCCCCTGACCCCGCCGCCATCCTATGGGCGGTTTCCGCCGGAGTTCCCCGGCGGACCGGAGGAGCCGCCGGAAGGTCCTCCGCCGGAAAAAACGGTTCAGGCGGAGGCTCCCCCACCGGAGCCGCCTCCCCCGGCCGCCCCGCCGCCCAAGCAGGCCGCCGGGCTTTCGGGGCTGTCCAGCCTGCTGAAAGGGCTCAAGCTGGACAGTCTGGATATTGGGGATCTCCTGCTGCTCTGCATTCTGCTGTTTCTTTTTCTGGAAGGGGACGACACGGAGCTGCTGATTGCCCTGGGGCTGCTGCTGGTACTGGGTCTGGAATAGCGGGCTCAGCCGTTTTCCGTATCCCCCGGTGTGTGGAGCACCGTCCCGTCCGGGAGGGCAAAGCTGCTGTTTTCGGGCACAGGGCGCTCCACGGCGTAGGAGGACATGCGGTACACCACCTGCTCTTCCTCTACCGTCTCGGCGCACACCAAAAGGCCGCTGTCTACGGACACCCAGTACCGCTCCCGGCGGCCCAGGCCGTCCGGAGCGGTCTCCACATAGATGCACGGCAGTTCCCCCTGCTCCGTATAGCCCGTGTCCGCAATGGAAGCGGTCTCCAGGGCCAGCACGTCCTCATACGTGGGAATGCGCTGGCCTTCCAGGTCGGCGGAGTATTCGTCCGCCGGGCCGGTGCGCACCGCCCGGCTGTTCTCATACCACAGCCAAAAGGTTCCGTTCCCCACGATGGAGCAGCGCACCGCGCCTCCGGGCCACAGGGCCCGGGTCATTGTCCAGCCGCCGTCCACCCATACTTCGGCCCTGGTCTCGCCCCGGTCCTCCGGAGCCTCGCCCCAGAAATCCTCCACCAGCACCTCCCGGTAATAGCTCTCCGGCCGGGCCAGCGTGCGGATAACATTCTGCACCGTCTGCGGTGTGACCGACACCCGGACAGAGGCGTCTCCGCCGCCCGGGGTGTCCTCCGGGCCCGCGGCAGTGGGGGCGGGCAGGACAATCTTGGCTGTATCCGGGGACAGAAAGCCCAGCCCGAAGCTGGACAGCACCGCCACGGCGATGACCGCGGCGATCAGCACCACCAGAATATTCCGCTTCTGTCCCTCCAACTCTCCACCCCCGGGGTTCTTTTTCTTGAAAGAAAAAGAACCAAAAAGAACTTCCATACGCCGTCCCGCCGGGCGGAATCCCCTTACCTGTAGCCCGGTTACGGAGTCCCCAAAATTTTTAACGCGGTATGGCGGAAAAGGCCCGTCGTCTGGGTGTGTTGACAATTTTCAGACAAACCCTAGTAAAAGAACCAAAAAGAACTTCCATACGCCATTCTGCCGGGTGCGGCCCGCCGCTCACTGTCCGCCGAATTCCTCCGGCGGGGTTTCCCGCAGGCCGAAGTGCCACTCAATGGCGTCGGCGATCCGCCGGCAGGCCCGGCCGTCCCCATAGGGGTTTACCGCGCAGGCCATGCGTTCATAGCTGTCCCGGGATTCCAGCAGCTCCGCCGCCAGATGAAAAACGTCCTCCTCCCGGGTGCCCGCCAGACGGACCGTACCCGCCTCTATCGCCTCGGGGCGCTCGGTCTCCCGGCGGAGCACCAGTACCGGGCGGCCCAGGGCGGGGGCCTCCTCCTGGAGTCCCCCGGAGTCGGTCATCACCAGATAGGACCGTGCCATAAGATTGTGCATTTCCTCCACGTCCAGGGGGGCGATGAGGTGAATGCGCCGGTGCCCGGAGAGGTGCCGCTGCGCCGCCTCCCGCACCGCCGGAGACAGATGCACCGGGTAGACCAGTTCCACGTCTGGAAAGGCGTCAGCCAGCCGCCGCAGGGCGGTCATAATCCGGGACATGGGCTCGCCGTAGTTTTCCCGGCGGTGGCAAGTCACCAGAATCACCCGCCGGTTCTGATAGTCCAGCTCATTGAGCGGTGGGGTGGAGAAGCGGTAGCTCTCCTTGACCGTAGAGGCCATGGCGTCAATTACTGTATTTCCGGTGACGAATACTCCCTCGGTGATATTTTCCCGGGCCAGGTTGTCCCGGTTCCGGGCAGTGGGACAGAAATGCAGCCCGGCGATGCTCCCCACCAGCCTCCGGTTCATCTCCTCCGGGAAGGGGGAGTACTTGTCATAGGTCCGCAGTCCTGCCTCCACATGACCTACCGGCGTCTGATGATAAAAGGCGGCCAGGGCGCCGGCAAAAGTGGTAGAGGTATCCCCGTGGACCAGCACCAGGTCGGGCCGGGCCTCCTCCAGCACCCGCTCCATGCCCAGCAGACATTTTGTAGTGATGGCAGACAGCGTCTGGCGGGGCTCCATGATGTCCAGGTCATAGTCCGGCCTGAGCCGGAAAATATGCAGCACAGAGTCCAGCATCTCCCGGTGCTGGGCGGTGACGCAGCAGAGGACCTCCACCGTCTCCCGGCGCTGGAGCTCGGCCACCAGGGGGGCCATTTTCACCGCCTCGGGCCGGGTGCCGAAAATCGTCATGACGCGTACAGGCTTCACTTGGGTTCCTCCTCCTTGGGCTTGGGCTCCTCCTGTCCCCGCTTTTCATTGTTGGCGATAAAAATGCGCCCGGCCACCGCCCCCGCCGCACACAGGGCCAGCAGCAGAAGCATGGCCTTTTCCGCCCCCGCGGTGGTCAGCACCACGGCGGATAGACCCAGAATCGCGCTGATAATATACAATACCGCCACCGCCTGCTTTTGGGAGAAGCCCATATCGATCAGCCGGTGGTGCACATGGCTGCGGTCAGCGTGCATGGGGCTCTGCCCATGGGCAATGCGCCGGACAAAGGCAAAGCAGGTGTCAAAGATGGGCAGGCCCAGCATAAGGAAGGGCACGGCAAAGGAGATTATGGTATAAAACTTGAAAAGACCTTGGATGGACACCACCGCCAGCACATAGCCCAGGAAGGTGGCGCCGGTGTCTCCCATAAAGATTTTGGCCGGGTTCAGATTATAGGGCAGAAAGCCGATGCAGCTCCCCGCCAGGGCCGCCATCAGCACGGCAGCGGGGCCGTCGGACACCACCAGAGAGATGACCAGCAGGGTCATGGAGCTGATGGTGGACACACCGCAGGCCAGGCCGTCCAGCCCGTCGATGAGGTTGACGGCGTTGGTAATGGCCACAATCCACAGCACGGTGGCAGGAATGGACAGCACGCCCAGGTTCCAGTAGGGGTCAGCGGAGAAAATGTTGGGGTTGGACAGGGTTTCAATGACATTGCCGGAGAATACCGCAATCAGGGCCGCCGCAATCTGCACAAAGAGCTTGGGCAGGGCGCTCAGGGCGTAGATGTCGTCAAAAATACCCAGGACCACAATGACCGAGGCCCCCAGGAGCATCCCCCGCAGCTGGGGGGTAAGCTCCGCGAAAAGAAGTGTGCTGAGCAGAAAGCCCAGGAAAATGGCCAGACCGCCCATGCGGGGAATGGGGTGGTCGTGCATCCGCCGTCCGTCCCGCGGCACGTCTACCGCCCCCACCCTGGCGGCCAGGCTTTTCACCACAGGCGTGGACACCAGGGCCACCACCAGGGCCACCAGCAGCGCCGCCGCCGCAATTCCAATCAGCGTGGGTTCAATTTTCATTTGCATAGCAGAGGAAAGCTCCTTTTGTCACCTGGGCAGGAAGCCCACCTTTTTGTACACCTTGCGCAGAGTTTTCATGGCCGCGTACTCCGCTTTTTCCGCTCCGTCCCGCCAGACGCTCTCCAGATAGGCCTTGTCGCCCAGCAGCCGCTCGGTCTCCTCCCGGATGGGCCGCAGGCACTCCACAACCGCCTCCCCTACCACGGGCTTGAAGGCCCCGTAGCCCTTGCCGGCGAACTCCGCTTCCACCGCGTCATAGGTCTTTCCGGTGGCGGCGGCGTAAATCTGGATCAGGTTGGACACGCCGGGCTTGGCCTTGGGGTCATACCGGACGGGGTTGTCCGTGTCGCTGTCGGTAACGGCCCGCTTGAATTTGCGCATGATGTCCTCCGGCTTCTCCATCAGGAATACGCAGCCCTCGGGCACGGATTTGCTCATCTTGGACTCCGGGGCGCTGAGGCCCATAATCCGGGCGCCCACCCTGGCGATATAGGGCTGGGGAACCTTGAATACCTCGCCGTAGACGCCGTTGAAACGCTCGGCGATATCCCGGCAGATCTCTACATGCTGCTTCTGGTCCTCCCCCACGGGGACAAAGTCCGGCTGGTAGAGGAGAATGTCTGCCGCCATAAGGCTGGGATAGGTGAACAGGCCGGCGTTGATGTTGTCGGCATTTTTGGCGGACTTATCCTTGAACTGGGTCATGCGGGAGAGCTCCCCGAACATGGTGTAGCAGTCCAGCACCCAGCCCAGCTGGGTATGGGCGGGCACGTGGGACTGAATAAAAAGCACGCATTTTTTCGGGTCCAGCCCGCAGGCGATATACTGGGCAATCTGGGTGAGGGTGCGCCGGCGCAGAGCCGCCGGGTCCTGCCGCACGGTGATGGTATGCAGGTCCGCCATAAAGAAATAGCAGTCGAATTCCTCAATCATCTCCGGCCAGTGGCGCAGAGGCCCCAGATAGTTGCCCAGGTGCAGGTCCCCGCTGGGCTGGATGCCGGAGACCATGACTTTCTTTTGCGTTTCCATACAATGAACACCTCGGATGTGTTTGATATCCTGTTTTCCCCCGGCGGGGCTGGAGCATTGTCTGATATCATATCATATTTAAAGCCCCTTGACAATCCTTCCCTAAAAAAATAGAATAGGGGAACAGACGGAAGGAAAAGGAGTTTTCTTTATGGATAGAAAATGGTTTGACGAGATGGAGGCCCGCATTCCCAAAGGCGGGGTGCGCACCCGGTTTGCCCCCTCCCCCACCGGATATATGCACGTAGGCAACCTGCGCACCGCTCTGTATACCTGGCTGATTGCCCGGCACAGCGGCGGGAGGTTTATCCTCCGTATTGAGGACACCGACCAGGAGCGCCTGGTGGAGGGCGCCACCCAGGTGATTTACGACACCCTGCGCAGGTGCGGCCTGGACTGGGACGAGGGACCGGACGTGGGCGGTCCGGTGGGCCCCTATATCCAGACGGAGCGCCGGGAATTTTACGGCAGATATGCGGAGCTGCTCATGGAAAAAGGCCATGCCTACCGCTGCTTCTGCGGAAAGGAGCGCCTGGCCTCCCTCCACGAGGCCGGCGGCCCCGGGGGATATGACGGGCACTGCCGGGACCTGCCCCAGGCGGAGATTGACGAAAAGCTGGCGGCAGGGGTCCCCTATGTAATCCGCCAGCGGATTCCCTCCACAGGGCAGACCACCTTCTCCGACGCGGTGTTCGGGGACATCACCGTGGACAACGACACACTGGACGACCAGGTGCTCATCAAATCCGACGGGCTGCCCACCTACAATTTTGCCAACGTCATTGACGACCATCTGATGGGCATTACCCATGTGGTCCGTGGCTCGGAGTATCTGTCCTCCTCCCCCAAGTACAACCTGCTCTATGAGGCCTTCGGGTGGGATGTGCCCACCTATATCCACTGCTCGCCGGTGATGCGGGACCAGCACAACAAGATGAGCAAGCGCCGCGGGGACCCCTCCTATGAGGACCTGCTGGCCCAGGGCTTCCTGTCCGAGGCGGTGGTCAACTATGTCACACTCCTGGGCTGGTCCCCCCGGGGCGAGCAGGCCGAGCGGGAGTTCTTTACCCTTACCGAGCTGGCGGAAATTTTTGATATCGGCGGCATCTCCAAATCTCCGGCCATCTTCGACCTGGACAAGCTGAAGTACTTCAACGCCGCCTATCTCCGCGCCCTCTCCCCGGAGGCCTTCCGTGCCGGAGCGGAGCCCTACCTGCGGCAGGCTATCCGGAATCCCGCCATCGACCTGAACCTGGTGGCGCCGCTGGTTCAGCCCCGGTGTGATACCTGGCTGGATATCGCTCCCCAAGTGGACTTTTTCGATGCTCTGCCCGCGTACTCCAACGAGCTGTACTGCCACAAGAAGATGAAAACCAACGAGGAAAACTCCAGAGAAGCCCTGGAACAGGTGCTTCCGGTGCTGGAGGGGCTGGAGCCATGGACCTATGACGGTCTCCACGAGGCCCTGCTGGGTCTGGCCCAGCGGCTGGAGCTGAAAAACGGCCGGGTGCTGTGGCCGGTGCGCACCGCCCTGTCCGGCAAAGCCGTGACCCCCGGCGGAGCGGTGGAGCTCTGCTGTATTTTGGGGAAAGAGGAGAGCCTCCGGCGCATTCGGAAGGGTATCGCCCAGCTGAGCTGACCATTTCCCGCACGGCCAAACGGCCCCGGTTTCTCCCCGGCGGGGGAGGCCGGGGCCGTTTGGCCGCCGAACGTCCCTGGTCCGCTGAAAGTTTTGACAGACGCCCCGCAAGGGGATACAATAAGGATATTCTGGAAGGAAGCCGGGTACGGGGGAGCTGCCGTCCCGAAGGACAAGCGGCGCGGCTGCGCGCCATTGACCCCCTGAAATCCCTGCCCGGTGAAGGACCGCCGGAAAAGAAAGGAACGGTGCCGATTATGCTGTTTGCCGAATATGAGCGTTTCCGCTACGCCCGCCCTCAGCTGATAGAGGTCATCTGCCAGCTGCGGTTTCCCACCATTCTGACCATTGGAACCCAGGAGCCCGCCGCCTTTCAGGAGGCCGTCCGCCAGGACTATCCCCGCTATGCCGCCCGGCAGGAGCAGCTTCCTCCCCGGCTCAGGCCCGGCAATCCCCCCACACTGGAGCCGCAGAAGCCCGTTACCAACTACAATTTTATCTCCGCCGACAACGTGTGGAAGCTCAACCTGACGCAGAGCTTCATCTCCCTGTCCACCCTGCGCTATCAGCGATGGGAGGACTTTGCCATTCGGCTGGACAAAGCCCTGGCCCAGTTTATTCAGCTCTATCGCCCCGCCTTTTTTGAGCGGGTGGGCCTGCGGTATGTCAACGCCTTCTCCCGAACCGCCCTGGGGCTGGAGGACCGCCTGTGGGACGACCTGATTCAGGGCCACTGGCTGGGTGTGCTGGGGGAGCCGGACGTGGTGGAGGAGGATGTGGGCAAGTGCACCGTGGATGTGGAGTGCGCCCTGGCCGGAGGCTGCCGCATGAAGGTCCACGCGGGCCCCGGTCGCCTGGGGAACCCCAAGGCCCCCGACAAGGAGGTCCGCTTCCTGTTGGATGGAGATTTCTCCGCCGCCGGGGAGCTCTCCGCCGATGTCCTGCCCGGAAAGCTGGAGGAACTGCACCGCTACGCCGTGCGCATCTTCCAGGGAGCCCTCACCCGGGAGCTCCACAGCGCGATGGGTCCCGTGCCCGGGGAGGATGCCTGATGACAGAAGTCCGGATGGCCTGCCCCCAGGACCTGGAGCAGGTCTGGGCACTGGTGCGGCGGGCGGTGGCCCACATGAACGCCCTGGGCAATCCCCAGTGGGGGGCGGACTATCCTACTATGGACTTCTACCGGGAGGACATCCGGCGGGGAGAGCTCTATGCCGCCTTCGTGGACGGAACCTTGGCGGGAGCGGCCTGCGTCAATACCGCGGAGGCCCCGGAATACACCGCCGTGCCCTGGACCGCCGCGCCCCCGGCGGTAGTGATCCATCGGATGGCCGTGGACCCGGCCTTCCAGCGGACCGGCGTGGGCCGGGCCCTGTTCCGCTTCGCGGAGGAGGAGGCCCGGCGGCGGGGACTGTCCGCCATGCGCATCGACACCTACAGCCTCAACCACCGGATGCAGGCGCTTATCCGCAGCCAGGGCTTTATGCAGGTGGGGGAAATTCACCTGCACGGGCGGCCGCTGACCTATCCCTGCTTTGAAAAAAATCTGGCCGCCGGGGTGTCTTGACACCTTTTGCTTGCTTTTTGGCGGCTGTCCGCTTATAATGGAGCCACCTTACAGGAAAGGCGGTTTTCCAGTGAAGAAGCTCTTGCTGGTTGTGGATTATCAAAAGGATTTTGTGGACGGAGCCCTGGGCTTTCCAGGCGCGGAGGCTCTGGACGGACCTATCGCGGAAAAAATCGCGGCTTATCGCTCCGCCGGAGACGACGTGGCCTTTACCATGGACACCCACTGCTCCAACTACCTGAACACCCAGGAGGGACGCAGGCTGCCGGTGCCCCACTGTCTGACAGATTCCGAGGGCTGGGCCCTCTACGGCCGGACAGGTCAGGCCCAGGCTTCCGGGGATGTGGTCATCCGAAAGGGCGGCTTCCCCTCTCTGGAGCTGGGAAACTGGCTGGAGAACCAGGAGTATGACCAGGTGGAGCTGGTGGGGCTGGTGTCCTATATGTGCGTCCTGTCCAACGCTGTGGTGGCCAAAGCCGCCCTGCCGGAGGCTGAGATTCTGGTTGACGCCTCCTGTACAGCCGGACCGGACCCGGACCTCCATGAGAAAGCCCTGGACCTGATGGAGGCCCTGCAAATGACTGTGATGAACCGTTAAGAAGGCCGTGAAAATTTGGAGTTATCCATAAAATATCGGAGTAGTGATATAATATCCAGGGGTGAGGATAAGAAAAAGGACATAAACCTGGACAATATCAGATAAACGCTGGGGAGAAATTATATTTTATGTAAATGGGATATTGTCCAAACGATTGACTTGTATGATGTGGGGGAAAATCTGATTTCCGTTGTACAGCAGGTTCTCCCCTGATGTTACGGAAAGGAATCCTGCGATATGTTCAAGAGGAACATTTTCATGCTGGTAATGCTGTCTCTCTTTTTGGCAGGATGTTCAAAAAATCTGTCAGAAACAGCTCCTTCGCCGCAAGTCTTAAATGGCAAGACAGAAAGATATCTAAGTGATTATGACTATATGGTTGACACAATAGTAAACAATTACCCTTATTTTGATATCGCCAGAATTATGACTGATAAAGATTTTGAAACCATCCAAACCGGGTATCGACAACAGGCAGCAAATATAGAAACAGATATTGAATTTTTTTCGGAGATCATTCGGCCGTTCCTTGCTGAATTTAATTACATTGGACATATGTCTATTGTAAGTAAAGAAGAATATGATACACAATTTAATCTCTTGAAAAATCTTCTCAATACGGAAAGTCTGCCGAAGTACGGAAGCTATATTTTGGAAAAATATTCTTTGCCTAACGTGCGCAATTTCTATGAAACATCTTTCGCCCAAACTGTTAATAGAGTCTGGAGTGTGGAAGATGGCAAATCATATGACCAAAATATTTATTTTTCATATTTTCCGGATTATTCAGCCGCGTATGTGTCTATATCCAGTATGTTAGCCCCCGATGCAGATGAAAGTGACGCCATAAAATTAAAAGATTTTTTTGAAGAAGCTGATAGTAAAGGTTACAAAAACTGTATCATTGATATACGTGGAAATGGCGGGGGAAACGATTACTATTGGATAGAACATATTGTATTACCTAACCAAAGCGGACCGCTATCCTGCAGATCATATTCACTCTTAAAAGGCGAGCTATCCGCCTCATATGTAGAGGGAGCCGGCAGAGTTATTTATCCAGTCGCAGAATTTCCAATTGATTTATTTCCGGATTTATCTCAACAGCACTTAGAGACATTTGAACATTACACCATATCAGAGACTATAGTTGACCATATTGATACATATCCATATTCTCCTCTATTCAATGGCCGTATATGGCTGCTGGTGGATGGGAATGTATATTCTGCATCAGATTTCTTTGCCAGATTTTGTAAAGAAACTGGATTTGCAACAGTCGTTGGAAATGAAACAGGGGGAGGGAGCAGATCATTTTCACCTATGGTTATCGCGTTGCCAAATACCGGGATTTGTTTCCGTTTTTCAGCTACACTTGGTTTAAACCCGGACGGAACATTTGATGAACAAGTGGGAACTATCCCTGATATTCAGGCGTTTCCCGGAGAGGATGAGTTGGATTGTTGTCTACGCGCAATACGCCATGACAGCTATCCTCCCTTTTAATCACAAAGACAAAGGGAGAAGTTCTGGATGCAAAACAAATTATTGAAAGGAGCATAAGTGTGGAAGTAAATTCCGCTGTCCTCCGCCGCTTATCACGGCGCCCCACTGCGGCCCCATGGTGAGCAGGCAGGCCAGGAGGTTAAACGACCATGAAGGAACATATGAACTACACCTTACTTTGCGATTTCTACGAGCTGTCTCCCCAATGAATGGCATCCATTCATTGGGGGCCCCCGTCTGATTTAAAATTGCGGACAGCGGAAGTGAATTCCGCTGTCCTCCGCCGCTTATCGCGGCGCCCCACTGTGTGGGGTCCCATGGTGAGCAGGCAGGCCAGGAGGTTAAATGACCATGAAGGAACACATGAACTACACCCTACTTTGCGATTTCTACGAGCTCACCATGGGCAACGGCTACTTCCAGACCGGGATGGCCGGTCAGATCTGCTATTTTGACGTATTTTTCCGCAATGTTCCCGACGGGGGCGGCTTTGCCATCGCCGCGGGGCTGGAGCAGGTCATCGACTACATCGAAAAGCTCCGCTTTGACGAGGAGGACATCACCTACCTTCAAAGCAAGCACTGCTTCTGTCCGGAATTTTTGGACTATCTCAAGACCTTCCGCTTTACCGGGGACATCTGGGCGGTGCCGGAGGGCACGCCGATTTTCCCCGGCGAGCCCATCCTCACTGTTCGGGCTCCGGCGGTGGAAGCCCAGTTTATTGAGACCTTCCTGCTGCTGACCCTCAATCATCAATCCCTCATTGCCACCAAGACCAACCGCATTGTCCGGGCGGCGGAGGGACGGCCGGTCAGCGAGTTCGGCTCCCGCAGGGCCCAGGGGCCGGACGCCGCCATCCTGGGCGCCCGGGCCTCCTATATCGCCGGATGCGCCGGCACTGCCTGTACCCTGGCCGACGAGATCTATGGTTCCCCCGCCGGCGGAACCATGGCCCACTCCTGGGTCCAGATGTTCCCGGACGAGTACACCGCCTTCAAGACTTACTGCCAGCTCTATCCCCGCTCCGCCACCCTGCTGGTGGACACTTACAACGTGCTCCAGTCCGGAGTGCCCAACGCTATCCGCGCTTTTAAGGAGGTGCTGCTGCCCCAGGGCATCACCAGCTGCGCCATTCGGCTGGACTCGGGAGATCTGACCTATCTGTCCCGAAAGGCCCGGAAGATGCTGGACGCGGCGGGGCTCACCGAGTGCAAAATTGTGGCCTCCAACTCGCTGGATGAGTATATCATCCGGGACCTGCTCCTCCAGGGAGCCAAAATTGACTCCTTCGGCGTGGGCGAGCGGCTGATCACCTCCAAATCCGAGCCGGTTTTCGGTGGGGTGTACAAGCTGGCTGCCGTGGAGGATGAGGCGGGACAGATCATCCCCAAGATTAAAATCAGCGAAAATGCCGCCAAAATCACCAATCCCCACTTCAAAAAGGTATACCGCCTCTTCGAGCGGGAGACAGGGAAGGCCTTTGCGGACCTGATCACCCTCCATGACGAGACGGTGAACGAGAGCCGCCCCCTGGAGCTCTTCGACCCGGAGGCCACCTGGAAGCGGAAAACCTTTACCGGCTTTACCGCCAAAGAGCTGTTGGTCCCCATCTTCCTGGGTGGGAAACGGGTGTATAGAAGCCCCTCCATCGGAGAGATGCGGGCCTACTGCGCCGGGCAGATTGACCTGCTGTGGGACGAGGTCAAGCGCTTTGAGAATCCCCATAATTACTATGTGGACCTGTCGCAGAAGCTGTGGGACATCAAGCAGCAGCTCCTGGAATCCAGGCGATGAACAAGCGGCGGGGACTGTATGCCGCCGCCGCGGCAGCGCTTGTGGTGTGCGCCGCGGTTCCGGCGCTGGACAGCCGCCTGACGGTCCGCCGGTATGCGGTTCAATCGGAAAAACTCAGCGCCCCGGTGCGGCTGGCCCTCCTCACCGACTTTCACGGCTGCAATTACGGCCGGGGGCAGGAGGTGCTGCTTTCCGCCCTGGCGGAGGCCGCTCCTGACCTGGTGCTGCTGGGCGGGGACATCTTTGACGACCACGGAAACGGCGCCCATACGCTGGAGCTGATTCCCCTGCTGGCGGAGCGGTGGCCCTGCTATTATGTCACCGGGAACCATGAATGGTGGACCGGGCGGGCGGAGGAGGTCAAGGGCTGGATGGAGCGCCAGGGTATGACGGTTCTGGCCGGAAACTGTGTCCAGGTCCGGGCCGGCGGCCAATTCCTCTCCCTGTGCGGTATCGACGACCCCAAAGCGGGAGAGCGGCGCTGGGCCGCCCAGCTGGAACGGGCCGCCGACGGCCGGCAGGAGGGCTTTTCCCTCCTGCTCACCCACCGGCCGGAACGGATTGCCGCCTACCTGCCCTACGGCTTTGATCTGGTTCTGGCGGGCCACGCCCACGGGGGGCAGTGGCGGCTGCCCGGGCTCATCAACGGCCTGTATGCTCCGGACCAGGGCCTGTTTCCCCCATATGCCGGGGGGCTGTATCACCTAAAACACACAATTTTCATTGTCTCCCGGGGGCTGGCCCGGGAGACCACCCGGGTCCCCCGTATTTTCAACCGCCCGGAGCTGGTGGTTGTGGACCTGCTGCCCTGACCCGGACGGGCCCCTTTATGCAGAAGTTTGACCCCCCGGCTTTGCCGGGGGGTCAAACTGTTGTCAGGCGGCTACTCGACGGCCGCAAATCGGATGTCGTGCTCCCTGGCGAACCGCTCCGTGCAGCTCCCGGCGGGGACCCGGAGCACAAAGCCTTACAGGACGAGGCGCAGGATGCCGGTGGGCTGGTCTCCGGCATCCGGTTCCGCCGGTCTTCAGCGTGGGTGCGCGGGGCAAAAACATTATGCGTGAGGGGAGCGGTCCCCTTTGGGCACATGGCAGGCGAAGGAGATCGCCGCCCTGCCGTATTTACCCCGGATGCCGTCCATGGTCTGTTCCAGCCTTTCCAGCTTATCCCGGCGGGGTGCCGCGCTGACGGCAAACAGGTCCAGCTGTTCCGCGGCCTGCGCCGCCTCAATCAGATTTTGAGCGGTGACGGTCAGAGCCCGGACCGGGGCGCGGCTGTTCCAGGTCCTGCGGAGCAGCTCCATGGCGGCGGCGGCAATGTCCCGTGAGACATAAGTAGGTGTCTCCAGCCGCTTCTGGCGGCAGATATCCTTAAAGTTGGGGTCTCGGATTGTCACCTGAACGGCGGTGCATTTCATGGCGCATCTGCGCAGGCGGGCGGCCACCTCATCCGACAGCGCGGAAACTCCCGCGCTGAGCTGTTCCCAGCCCACCAGGTCGTGGGAAAAGGTCAGGCCGTTGCCCACCGATTTGGGACCGGGCATGTCCCTGGCGGGGACCACGGGGGCGTGTTCTGCGCCGGAGGCATAGTCGTGGAGGGTGTACCCCTGCCTGCCCAGAATCTCCCCCAGCGCCCTCCGGTCAAAGCGGGCCAGGTCTCCGATGGTCCTGATGCCGTATCCGGCCAGGGTCTGCCGGGCGGCCCGGCCCACAAAGAGCAGGTCGCCCACCGGCAGGGGCCACAGCAGATCCCTGTAATTTTCGCGGGTGATTACGGTGGTGGCATCGGGTTTTTTATAGTCGCTGCCCATCTTGGCAAAGACCTTGTTGAAGGAAACCCCCACTGAGATGGTCAGCCCCAGCTCCCGGCGGACCACGGCGCGGATCTGGTCGGCCAGCTCCCCGCCGCCGCAGTGAAACAGGTGCAGGGTGCCCGTCACGTCCAGCCAGCTCTCGTCCACCGAAAAGGGCTCCACCAGGTCGGTGTACCGCTCGTAAACGGCGTTGACCAGCTTGGAATATTTTTGGTATTTCCAGTGGTGGGCCTCCAGCAGAACGAGGCCGGGACACTTGCGCCTGGCCTGCCAGACTGTCTCGGCGGTCTTGATTCCAAAGCGCTTGGCGGGCTCGTTTTTGGCCAAAATCACCCCATGGCGGGACTGGGGGTCCCCGCAGACCGCCACCGGCTGCCGGCAGAGCTCCGGATGGTCCAGCAGCTCTACCGAGGCATAAAAACTGTTTAAGTCGCAATGCAGAATGGTCCGGTCCATGGCGCTCCCCCCTTCAGAATCTTTGTGACCTCATTATATCCAAGACGGCATGAAATGTCAAACGCCTGTTCTGATCTTTCCCCAAAGCCGCGCCACCGGCAGATTGCCGCGGCGGGGGCATTGCAAGCGGGCCAAGTTCATGGTACAATAAATGCGCCGGGCGGCGGTTCTGTTGAGGCGATTCAGAGGGAGGGCGCTATTATGACCATCAACGAGTCGGTAGAGGATTACCTGGAGGCTATTTTGATGCTCAAGGAGGAAAAAGGCATGGTGCGTTCCATTGATGTGGTGCGCCTGCTGAACTACTCCAAGCCCAGCATCAGCCGGGCCATGAGCCGCCTGCGGGAAAACGGCTATATCACCATGGACAAGGAGGGGTGGCTGGACCTCACCCCCGCAGGCAGCGCCATTGCCGAACGGATCTATGAGCGCCACCGCCTGCTTACCGACTGGCTCATTCTTCTGGGTGTAGCGCCCGAAGTGGCCCGGACTGACGCCTGCCGGATGGAGCATGATATGAGTGCTGAGACCTTCTCCTGCATTCGGGCCCATATTGAGCACAAAAAGCCGTAGGAACCCCGACTCCCGTCCGCAAAAAACAGCCGCAGAGCACTGCACAGCAGTGCTCTGCGGTTTTCTTGCTGCCTCCGGCAGTCAGTTCAGAAAATCCTTGAGTTTTTTGGAGCGGGAAGGATGACGGAGCTTCCGCAGGGCCTTGGCCTCAATCTGGCGGATACGCTCCCGGGTGACGTTGAACTCCTTGCCCACCTCCTCCAGAGTGCGGGTACGGCCGTCCTCA